>CAZRLR010000113.1:0-11449 GCA_964600395.1 uncultured Conexibacter sp. | reverse complement strand
CACACCTACTGGTGGGCGCTGGCGATGACGGCGCTGGCCTTCGTGCCCGCCGGGATCCTCGCGTCGGTCGAGCGGCGCGCGCGTCGCTCGGCAGCGGCCGAGGCCGCGACCGCGGCGGTGCCAGGCGAGGCGGACGCTCGGTCCGTCGCGCCCGCCGCGCGGGCCTCCGTCCCTGCCTGACGGAGCGGGCGACGGGATGGTCTCGGGGGCACGAATTAGGTGCCCCTGAGAACGTTCTCATGCCATGCCGACGCCAGCGGTCGGGATTTGCGATTAGGATCCCCTAACGATGAGCCAGCCAGTCGCCGAGCCCGTTCCGTCCGCTGCCGCTGATAACTCCGCCGGCTCGCGCCGGATGGCGTGGTGGCTGCTGGCACTGGGGCTCGTGTCCGGCGCGGTCTACCTCATGGCGACCGCATCGACCGGCCCGATCGACCCGACCGAGGTCAGCACGCCGCAGAGCGAGACGACGACCGTCTTCAACAGCGCGATCATCGTCTTCCGCGAGGGGCTTGAGGCCGTCCTCATCTTCGCCGCGATCACCGCGTCGTTCGTCGGGGCCAACAAGTCCCGCCGCCGGCCCGTCGTGCTCGGCGCCGCCTGCGCCTTCGCCTTCTCGGTCGTCACGTGGTTCGTCGTGCAGGCCGTCCTGGACGCCGCCGACTCGCTCGGCCCCAAGCTCGAGGCGATCACCGGCTTCATCGCCGTCGTCGTCCTGCTGCTCATCCTCAACTGGTTCGTCCACAAGGTCTACTGGACCTCGTGGATCTCCAAGCACCACAAGCAGCGCAAGAAGCTGCTGGCGACCAGCGGCATGGGCGCCACGGTCGGCCTCGTCGCGCTCGGCTTCACGAGCGTCTACCGCGAGGGCTTCGAGGTCGTCCTGTTCCTGCAGAACCTGCAGCTCAAGGACGGCAACGGCCCGGTCCTCAAGGGCCTGGCGCTCGGGCTGACGGCGACGGCGATCGTCGGCGTCCTCACCTTCTGGCTGCACCAGAAGCTGCCCTACAAGCGCATGCTCATCGTAACGGGCGGCCTCGTCGGCTTCGTCCTCGTCGTGATGATCGGCGGGACGGCGCTGAGCTTCCAGGAGCTCGGGTGGATCCCGCGCCACGACCTGCCGTTCACCGTCCCCGCGTGGATGGGGTCGTGGTTCGAGGTCTACGGCACCTACGAGACGATCGGCATCCAGCTGCTGGCCGCCGCGTTCGTCATCGGCAGCTATTACCTCGCCGAGTACCTGAAGGTGAAGCGGCCCAAGGCCCGCGGCCTGCAGCCGACCGCCGTGAAGGCGACGCAGGCCCCGGTCGAGCTGGACGCCGAGCCGGCCCCCGCGCCGCCGCGCACGCTGTCGCCGGCCTGAGCGGCCTGGCCCGGGTGACACATTCGCCCGGCTGAGGCGGGCTGATCCGTCACTCAGCGCCGGGAGCCGCCTGAGTGACACAACCGCCCGCGTGGGGCGGGTCGATGCATCACTCGGTCCGTCGGACGCTTCGCGGCCGGACGGTCGGCGGCGCACCCTGGTCGCGGCTTCCGCGACCGAGGTGCCAAACGGACGGAGCGGGCGGTTGGCGTGGCACCGGGGTCGCGCCTTCCGAGACCGCGGTGCCAAGCCGGTTCGCGGTCGGGGCGACTCGCTCCCTCGATCCGCTCGCGACGCCGAATCCCGGTCGGCATCCGCGGGGCGGATGCCGATCGGGATTCGGCGCCCTGCGTCGGCTCAGCCGACGCCCATGCCCTTGGAGATGATCTCCTTCATGATCTCGTTCGCGCCGCCGTAGATGCGGGTGACGCGGGCGTCGGCGTACATGCGGGCGATGGGGTACTCGAGCATGTAGCCGTAGCCGCCGTGCAGCTGCACGCACTTGTCGGTGACGCGGCCCTGGACCTCCGTCGCGAAGAGCTTGGCCTCCGCGGCGCGCTCGGGGGTCAGCGTGCGCTCGCACAGCTCGCGCGTGCACTGGTCGACGTATGCCTGTGCCACGTCGACGTCCGTGCGGCACTCGGCGAGCATGTGCCGCGAGGACTGGAAGGACCCGATCGTCGTGCCGAAGGCCTGGCGCTCGTTGACGTAGTCGAGCGTGACGTTCAGCGCGCACTGGGCCACGCCGAGGCCGGCGATCGCGATGCTCAGGCGCTCCTGGGCGAGGTTGTTGACGAGGTAGCGGAAGCCCTGGCCCTCCTCGCCGAGCAGGTTCTCCACGGGCACGCGCGCCTGGTTGAAGAACAGCTCCGCGGTGTCCTGGGAGTGCATGCCGACCTTCTCGAGGTTGCGGCCGCGCTCGAAGCCCGGCGTGTCACCCTCGACGATGACGATCGACAGGCCCTTGTGGCGCTCGCTGGGATCGGTCTTGACGGCGTTGATGATGAGGTCGGCGTTGATGCCGTTGGTGATGAACGTCTTGGCGCCGTTGACGACGTAGTGGTCGCCCTCGCGGATCGCCTTGGTGCGGATGCCGGCTAGGTCGGAGCCGGTGCCGGGCTCGGTCATGCCGACCGCGGTGATCAGGTCGCCGCTGCAGATGCCCGGCAGCCAGCGCTGCTTCTGCTCCTCGTTGCAGTACTCCAGGAAGTACGGCAGGCAGACGTCGTTGTGGAGCGTGATCCCGACGCCGAAGCCGCCGACGCCCGCGGCGCAGCACTCCTCGCCGATGATCGCGTTGAAGCGGAAGTCGTCACCGACGCCCGCGCCGCCGTACTCCTCGGGCACCTGCATGCCGAGGAAGCCGTTGGCGCCCGCGGACGCGAAGACCTCGCGCGGGACGATGCCGTCCTTCTCCCACTGCTCGAAGTGCGGGACGACCTCCTTCGCCAGGAAGCGCCGGAAGGACTCGCGGAAGTCCTCGTGGTCGTCCTCGTAGAGCGCGCGGCGGCGCGTGGGCCCGGGCATCACAGTGCTCATGCCCGAAAGGTAGAGGACCGACCGACGTTCCGGGCCGCCAACCCGGCCCGGAACGCCCGAAAGGGGGGCTAGCGGCGGTGCCCGTGCCGGCCGCGCTCGCCGCGGTGCCCGCGGTGCGCGGCGGCCATCGCCGCCAGCGGGCCACGCAGCTCCTTGCGCAGCGCCTGCGGATCGCACGTCGCGGGGCCGTCGAAGCAGGCCAGCGCCTGGGTCTTGCCGGCCTCGGTCAGGACGCCGAAGCCGACGGCCTGCCCGAGGCGCTGCTCGAGCTCGGCGCGGACCGCCTCGACGACCTTCGCGCCGGTGGTGCCCAGCTGCGCGCCGAGCGCGTCGGCCAGCTCGGTCTTCTTCGCGGCGAGGTCGGGCTCCGGCAGCGCCTTGAGCTTCTTCAGGGCCGGGCGGATGACGGTGCGGTCGCAGGCGGCGGCACGGGTGCGGCGGGCGCTCTTGCGGGCGGCCTTGCCGGCGGCGCCGCGGGTGCGGGCGGCCTTGCGCGCCTGGCGGGCGCCGACGCGGGCGGTGTGGCACGCGGTCAGCGCGTCCGTCTCGGCGCTCGTCAGCCCGGCCTGCTTGGCGGCCTGCTCGAACTGGTCGACGGCGACGGCGTGGATCGCGGTCTTCAGGGCCTTGGGCTCGACGGCCACGCGGCTGGCGAGGCTGTCGAGGACGACCTTCTGCACGAGTTTGGCCATCGCGCCGCCGTGGCGGCCGGCGCCGAGGCCGAAGCCGGCGGGGGCACCCGTGCCGGCGGCGGTGGCCGGTGCCGGGGCGCCCGACGCGGCGGGCGCCTTGGCCGGCCGGGCGGGGGCTGCGCCCTTGTCGCCCGAGGCGATCGCAAGCGTGCCGGCGGCGAGCACGAGGACGAGGACGAGCGAGGACAGGACGGCGAGGCGGCGGGGCATGCGAGCTCCTGGGTGGGACGGCAGGAGCAAGCAAGGTAGCCCGCGAGTGTTGGCGTTGTGTTGTCCGGCGGTGGTGCGCTGACCCCGTCGGCGTGCGCCTCAACCCGGCGTTTAGGCGTATCCGCCACCATGGGGGGATGTCCACTCCGCCTCCCACCGGCCGCAGCGTCAAGATCTCCGACGACGAACGGGGTGGTTGGTCGTCCGACAGGCCGCGACGCGACGGTGCCCCGCCGCGTCCCGCCGACCTCACCGTCCGCTGCCGGGTGCTGCCCCCGACGGACCACATGCGCTACACGCCGGGCTCCCTGCTGCTGGTCGTCAGCGCCTCGGTCATCGAGCGCGATCGCTTCCTGGACCGGCTCATCGAGGACAAGTCCGCCGTCCTGTCGCTCGACAAGGTCCGCGCGCTGCTGGCCGGCCGCGTGCCGGAGGAGCAGATGGAGGAGAAGGCCGGCGAGCTGCTGCAGGCGGCGATCAAGCGTCGCCTCACCGCCGGGGACACCGTCGTCGTCGGCCTCGACACGCTGAGCGCCGAGGAGCGCGAGCCGATCCTGCGCGCCGCGACGGAGCTCAAGCGCCCCCGGCACCTCATCTTCCTCGACACGAAGGTCCCCGACGAGGACCGCGCCGAGCACGACGCGCTGCGCAAGGGCCTGGAGGCCGGCGATCTGGGCGCCGAGGGCGTGCAGACGGCGATGCGGCTCGGGGGCTCGGCGATCACCGATCTGCGCATCATCGTCTTCCGCCGCGCCCCCAAGCAGGACTGAGGCACGTCGTCGCATTTGCGGCGATCCTGTTCGTTCACCTCGAATCAGGGCAGACTGAGCCCCGTGTCCGAGCGCAGCGCAGCCGAGCGGGAAGCCGCCGCCGCCGAACGGGCGCGTCGGCGGGCCGCCGCCCGCGGGGAGGCGGTCGACCCGCCGCCGGCCGCGACGGGGGACGCCGACGAGTCGGCGCCGCGCCCCGCCCGGGCGTCCTCCCGGCCGGCCCGACCGGCCCGAAGGACCCGGGCGGCTCGCGGCCCGAGGACGAAGGACGCCGCGCCGGCACTGGCCGCACTCGGCGGCCTGACCGCGTCCGTCCAGGGCCGCCGGGCCCTCGCCGGCGCCGCGGCGCTCCTCGTCCTCGTCGTCGGCGTCCTGCTGCTGACGGGCGGCGACGACGGCGGCTCGGCGGGCGACAAGGCGTCGGCGCAGTCCGCCCAGGCGAAGGCCGACGCGCCGCCGCAGCTGCCGCGCGGCGGCCGGCGCATCTTCCCCCGCCACCGCGTCGTCGCCTTCTACGGCAACCCGCAGGACAAGGAGCTCGGGGTCCTGGGCATCGGCAGCCAGAAGGCGATGCTCGCCAAGCTCGAGAAGCAGGCCGCCCCGTACGGCCGCAAGACGCGCCCCGTCCTGCCGGCGCTCGAGCTCATCACGACGGTCGCCGCCGCGTCCCCCGGAGCCGACGGCTCCTACACGCTCCACACCCCGCCGGAGGTCATCGACCGCTACCTGCGCGCGGCCCGCAAGGCCAAGGCGCTGCTCATCCTCGACATCCAGCCCGGGCTCAACGACTTCCCGACCGAGATGCGCCGCCTCATCAAGTGGCTCAAGGAGCCGGACGTCTCGCTCGCGCTGGACCCCGAGTGGCGCGTGCAGCCCGGCCAGGTCCCCGGACAGGTCATCGGCTCGGTGACCGCGCAGGAGGTCAACCGGACGAGCGCCGACCTCGCCCAGCTGACGCGGGCGAACAACCTGCCGCAGAAGCTCCTCCTCGTGCACCAGTTCACCGAGGGCATGGTCACCAACCCCGAGCTCGTGGCCAACCGGCCCGGCCTGGCGACGGTCTTCAACGTCGACGGCTTCGGCGCCAAGCCGAACAAGATCAACAAGTACAAGGCGCTCGTCGTGGGCAAGGAGCGCTTCCACCACGGCTTCAAGCTCTTCTACAAGGAGGACCTGGGCCTCATGAAGCCCAGGTCGGTCATGGCGCTCACGCCACGGCCGGACCTCATCGTCTACGAGTAGGCAAGCGGCGTGGCGGCGCGCGTCGCGCCGTACGATCCGCCGATGTCCCGCTTTTCCGTCGGACGCCGCGTGGTCGCCGGCGTCGTCGTCCTCGCCGGCCTGGGCGCCACGCCCGCCGCGGCCGCCGACCCGGTGTTCGCGCCGGTCGACCGGCCCGGCCCGCCGCTGAGCGTCCCGGCCGCCAAGCTCGACGGCGCGCTGCTGTGCTCGCCGTCGCTGGCGAGCACCAAGCGCGCCCCCGTCCTGCTCGTGCAGGGGACGGGCGCGACGGCGAAGGACAACTGGTCGTGGACGTACGAGCCGGCCCTCGACAAGCTCGGCATCGCCTGGTGCCAGGTCGACCTCCCCGAGAACGCGACGGCCGACGTGCAGGTCGCCGGCGAGTACGTCGTGCACGCGATCCGCACGATGCACGCCAGGGCCGGGCGGAGGATCGCGATCATCGGCCACAGCCAGGGGGGCATGGTCCCGCGCTGGGCCTTGCGCTTCTGGCCCGACACCCGGACGATGGTCGACGACCTCATCGGCTTCGCGCCGTCCAACCACGGCACGACGCAGGCCGGGCCGACCTGCAACGGCGGCTGCTCGGCCGCGAACTGGCAACAGAGCGACACCTCGAACTTCATGAAGGCGCTCAACAGCTTTCAGGAGACCTTCAAGGGGATCTCGTACACGAGCATCTACACGCGGACGGACGAGATCGTCCAGCCCAACCAGAACGCCCAGACCGGCAGCTCGTCGCTGCGCACCGGCGACGGCGCGCGCACGAACGTCGCCACGCAGGACGTCTGCCCCAACGACGTCTACGAGCACCTGTCGATCGGCCTCGTGGACCCGGTCGCCTACGCGCTCGCGGTCGACGCGCTGGACCACGACGGACCCGCCGAGCCGAAGCGCATCCCGCTGACGGTGTGCGCGCAGGCGCTGCACCCCGGGATCAATCCGGCGACCTTCGCGACGGACGCGGCGGCCGCCGCCGCCGACTACGCCGCCTACCAGTCCGCGTCGATCCCGGCCGAGCCGCCGCTGGCCTGCTACACGCTCGCCTCGTGCGCGGCGTCGACCCCGACGGCGCCGGTACGCCGCGCCTGCACGTCGCGCCGGCGCTTCGTCGTCCACGTCCCGCGCCTACGCGCCGTCACGGTGACGCTCGGCGGGCGCCCGCTGCGCCTGCAGCGCCGCGCCGGCCGCCTGACCGTCCTCGTCGACCTGCGCGGCCGCAAGGCCGGGGCCGTCACGCTGACGATCCGCGGGCGCACGGCGTCGGGCCGCACGGTCACGCAGACGCGGCGGTACCGTCCCTGCGCATGAAGCGGGTCGTGCTGCTGCTGCGGGGCATCAACGTCGGCAAGGCCAAGCAGGTCCCGATGGCCGACCTCAAGGCGCTGCTGGAGGACGCGGGCTACGCCGACGTGCGCACGCACCTGCGCAGCGGCAACGTCGTGGCGTCCACGACGCTGACGCCGGCGAAGGCCGCCGCCGACGCCTCGGCCCGGATCGAGGCGCACTTCGGCTTCGGGGTCGGCGTCGTGACCCGGACGGCCGCGCAGCTCGCGGCCGCCGTCGACGCCAACCCGCTGGCCGACGTGGCCGACAACCCGTCGCGGCAGATGGTCGCCTTTCTCGATGTGAAGCCCAGCGCGTCGCTGGTCAAGGCCCTCGAGGCGGCGCAGGCCGAGCCCGAGCGCTTCGCCGTCGACGGGCGGGACGTCCACCTGTGGCTCCCGGACGGCGTGACCGACAGCCCGCTCGGCAACGCGCTGACGCCGAAGGCCGTCGGCGGGACGGTGACCGTGCGCAACTGGAACACGGTCACGAAGCTGCTGGCGCTGGCGTCGTCGTCGGGTTAGGGCTGGGCGCGACCCGCAGCCAGCGCGCCGGTCGGGCCGGCAACCACCAGTTCCAGCGGCCGAGCAGCGCGACGAGTGCCGGGGCCAGCACGCCCCGGATGAGCGTCGCGTCCAGCAGGATCCCCCCGCCGAGGGCGGTGGCGAACATCTTGGCCTCGGTCCCCGGGCCGGTGCTCATGGCGACGAACGCCAGGCCGAGGATGAGCGCGGCGCTCGTCACGAGCCGTCCGGTCCGGCCGATGCCCTCGACGACCGCGTCCTCCGTCGAGCCGGTGCGGTCATAGGCCTCGCGCATCCGGCTGAGGATGAACACCTGGTAGTCCATCGAGATACCGAACAGGAAGGCGAAGACGACGATCGGCATCTCGACGTTGATCGCGCCCGTCGCATGGATCCCCCAGATCGCGTGCGAGCCAAGGCCGTGCTGCCAGACGAGCACCATGAGCCCCCAGGCGGCGCCGACCGACAGCAGGTTCAGCGCCACGGCCTTGAGCGGCAGCAGCACCGAGCGGAACGCGCGGGCCAGGAGCAGGAAGGTGAGCAGGCCGATGAGGCCGACGACGAGCAGGAAGTTGCCGTAGACGGCGTGCAGGAAGTCCGCACTCTGGGCCGCCTCGCCGCCGGTGACGACGTCCGCCGGCAGCGTGCCGGCGGCGGCCCGGACGCGCTCGAGCGTCGCGCGGCCCGCCGGCGAGTTGCCGTCGGCGGTGGGGATGACGGTGACCAGCGCGGTTCCGCCGCGGCGCCAGTCCGCCGGTGCGATGGCGCTCTGGACGCCGTCGACGCGGGCCAGCGTCCGGGCGACGCGCTCCGGGTCACCGGACCGCACGAGCGCGTCGAACGGCGACAGCGGGCCGACGCCGAGGCCGGACGCGGTCAGCTGCTGCACGCCGGCGCGCGCAGGACCGGCCTGCGCCAGCGAGTCGGCGCGCGGGCTGCCGAGCTGGATCGTCGCCGCCGCGACGACCAGGACGCCGAGGACGGCGGTCGCCCCGACGGCGGCGACGATGCGGTGGCGCACGACGAGGCGCGCCCACGCCGACCAGCCGCGGCCGACGCGATCCTCGCGGCCGGTGTGCCGGCGGTCCAGTCGTGGCCCGATCGTCGCGAGCACGACCGGCAGCAGCGTGAGCGCGACGGCGACGCTGACGAGCGGGATGAGCATGCCCGCGATCCCGAGGCTGCGCAGGAACGGCACCGGCAGGACGACGAGCGCCAGCAGCGAGACACCGACGGTCGAGCCGCTGAAGAGCACGGCGCGCCCGGCGTGCGCCATCGCCGCCTCGATGGCGGCGTCGTTCGTCGTGCCGGGCGTCAGGCGCTCCTCGCGCCAGCGCACGACGATGAGCAGCGCGTAGTCGATGGCGATCGCGAGGCCCACGAGCGCGGCGAGGAACTTCACGATGACCGAGACGTCGGTGAGGGAGGCCAGCGGCCAGAGGAGCAGGAAGGTCACCGGGATGGCGACGATCGCCATGAGCACCGGGACGACCGCCATCCACGAGGCGAAGACGAAGGCGAGGACGAGCAGCGCCCCGACGGCGGCGAGCAGGGCCTCGATGAGGAGGCCCGCTCCGTCATTATCGCCGCCTGTGCCGTCCGCCGCGTCGGCACGCAGCGCGTCCAGGCCGGTGATCCGGACCGGCGCGCCCCCGACGGTCGCGCCGGCCACCGCGGCCTGGGCGAGGCGGGCCTCGGCCTGGCCGGGCTCCATGCCGCCGATCGCCGGGATCGCGACGAGCGCGAACGTCGTGCGGCCGTCACCGGAGACGAAGGCGCGGTCGCGCGTGGACGCGTAGGAGGCGACCCGGGCCTGCGGCAGCGCCCGCGTCACGCGCGCCAGCGCGGCCTCCAGGTCGTGGGTGACGCCGGGGCTGTCGACCGTGCGACCCTTGGGCAGGGTGGTCACGGCGACGAGCGGGGCGGCGTCACCACCGTTGCCGTAGAGCGCGTCGATCTGGCGGTTGGCGCTGAAGGCCTGGCTCGAGGGGATGTCGAACGTCGTCGAGAGCGCGTCGCCGGCCGGCTTCGTCGCGGCGAAGCCGGCCATGGCCAGGACGACCCACAGCCCGACGACGAGCCGCCGGTGCGTCAGGACCCAGCGAGTCAGGGCGATCAGGGTGGGGGGCTTGGGCATCGGGTCTCGTTTCGTGGAAGGCGATGACTTACGGTGTAAGTCGTTGTCGGAAGGTATACACTTACGGCGTAAGTTGGTCAAGCCGGGATGCCGGGTGGAGGTCGAGATGGCGGCAGCAGGGAACGGTCGGAAGCCGGCGGAGCGGGCACCGCTGACGCGGGAGCGGGTGCTGCGTGCGGCGATGGCGCTGGGCGATGCGCGTGGTGCGGAGGAGCTGACGATGCGCAAGCTCGCCAAGGAGCTCGGGGTGGAGGCGATGTCGCTGTACAACCACGTCTCCAGCAAGACCGACCTGCTCGACGGGATGGTCGACCTCGTCTTCGCGGAGATCGACGCACCGGTCGCGGGCGGGGACTGGAAGGCGCAGCTGCGCCGGCGGGCGGTCTCCACGCGCGCGGCCCTCAACCGCCACCGCTGGGCCATCGGCGAGATGGAAGGGCGCAGCACCCACGGTCCGAACAACCTGCGGCTGCACGACGCCGTCCTGGGCTGCCTGCGCGGGGCGGGGTTCTCGCTCGCCATGACCGTCAGCGCGATGTCGGTCCAGGACGCCTACATCTACGGCTTCGTGCTCCAGCAGAGCGACCTGACGCCGCAGACGTCCGAAGACTTCGCCGCCGTCGCCCAGCAGCAGATGGTCGACTACGCCGAGGCGCTGGCGGACTACCCGCACCTCGTCGAGGTCGTCGGCGGCCACGTCGCCACGGCGGGCTACGACTACGACACGGAGTTCCTCTTCGGGCTGGACCTCATCCTCGATCGCTTGGAGCAGTTGCTGGATCAGGGATGAGGGCGGTTGCACTTGCGCGTAATAGTGATATAAACATAACTATTACTGAATAGCAAGCAACAAGGGAGGTCCCGATGGACCCCGCACGCGCGCCATCCCGCCGGCAGCGCCGGCGCATCCTGCTCATCTGCTCCTCGAGCCTCTTCCTCGTCGGGCTCGACGTCACCGCCGTCAACGTCGCGCTCCCGACGATCGGTCGTGAGCTGCACGCGAGCCTCTCGTGGCTGCAGTGGACGGTCAGCGCCTACGCCGTCGTCATGGCGAGCCTGCTGCTCGTCGCCGGGTCCACGGCCGACCGCTTCGGTCGCAAGCGCACGCTCCTGGCCGGGCTGGGGACCTTCACCCTGGCCTCGGGGCTGTGCAGCGTCGCGCCCAGCGTCGAGCTGCTCGTCATCTTCCGGGTCCTGCAGGGGGTCGGCGCGTCCATGATGAACCCGGTCGCGATGGCGATCATCACGAACACGTTCACCGATCCGCGCGAGCGGGCCCAGGCCGTCGGGGTCTGGGGTGCGGTCTTCGGCGCGTCCATGGCCCTCGGCCCGATCCTCGGCGGGGCCCTGGTCTCCTCCCTCGACTGGCGCTGGATCTTCCTCGTCAACGTGCCACTCGGCGCCCTGGCGATGCTGCTCGTGCGACGGCACGTCCCCGAGTCCAAGGCCGCGCGGGCGCGGCGGGCGGACCCGGTCGGGCAGCTCCTCGTCGTCGTGCTCCTCGCCGCGCTGACCTTCGGCGTCATCGAAGGCCCGGACGCCGGCTGGGTCTCGCCGCTCGTCCTGACGGCGTTCGCCGCGGCCGCCGGCGCGGCGGCGGGGCTCGTCCGTCACGAGGGGCGGAGGGCCGAGCCGCTGCTGGACCT
>CAZRLR010000112.1:0-11470 GCA_964600395.1 uncultured Conexibacter sp. | reverse complement strand
CACGGTGTGCGCGGGGTCAGCCGGACGCGCCGGCGTACCGCAGCGAGCCGGGGGTGTCGAGCGTCTCGCCGGTCTCCAGGAGCGTCTTGAGCCCCGAGAGGATCATCGGCCAGCCGCCCCACAGCTCGGAGTTGGCGCCGTCCGGCAGCTGGTCGTGCGTCACGGTGAGCTGGCAGGAGCTGCCGACCTGCTCGATCTCCCAGGTCACGCGCGAGGCCGGGTGCGCGCGGACGTCGTCGCTCCAGAGCGCGTTGAACGTCTGCACGAGCCGGCGGGGCGGGTCGACCTCCAGGTTCTCGCCCTGGGCGATCTCGATGACGCCGGGCACACCGCCCGTGTAGGTCGAGCCCGGGGTCCAGTCGGAGCGGGTCTCGACACCGAAGCTGTACTTCGCGCGCTGGACGGGGTCGGTGATCGCCTCCCAGAGCCGCTCGGGCGTCGTCTTGATGTAGATCTCGAACACCTTTTCCATCGTGGCCTCCAGGTCGGTCTTGAGGGCGCTGAGCCCGGCGGCCCAGGGCTCGGCGTATTTGCTCACCCAGCGGTCGTGGACGAGCCTGATGGGGACGGGGTTGAGGAAGTGGCGCTTCTCGCGGCCCTGCTTCTGCGTGACCACGAGGCCGGCCTCCTCGAGGATGCCGAGGTGCTTCATCACCCCGAAGCGCGTCATGTCGACGCGCTCCTCCAGGGCGCTCAGCGTCTGCCCGTCCGCCTGGAACAACGCGTCGAGCAGGTCGCGCCGCACCGGGTGCGCCAGGGCCTTGAACACGTCGTCCATGGCCCGGCACAATAGGTGACCATATGGTCACATGTCAACCGCACCCGCCGGCGACGGCCGATCCTGCGGGCTCATGGGCCCTGACGATCGGCCCTCGATGCGCGCGCGCCGGCGAGGGCCGATCAGGTGGGGTCATAGGCCCAGACGATCGGCCCTCGATGGCGGGGCGGGGCGGCCCGGAGGCGGCGGGACGGGGACGCTACGCGGGGGCGGTGGCAAGGACCCCGTCGACGAACGCGGTCACGTCGGCGAGGACCTCGTCCCGGTTGGTCTCGTTGAAGATCTCGTGCATCGCGCCGGGGTAGACCTTCTCCTGCCACGACGCCGTCCGGATGCGCTCGGCGGCCTCACGCGTGACGTCGTAGGGCGCCAGCTCGTCCCGCTCGCCGTGCAGCCACAGGACCGGGAGCTCCAACTTGGGCCCCTCCGCGATCTGCTGCACCGCGGCGACCATGGCCTCCAGGGTCTGACGCTTGAAGGGCCCGTGGTAGACGAGCCCGTCGGCGACGTACGCCTCGCCGACCGCCGGGTCCCGCGAGAGGACGGCCGGATCGATCGGGATCTCGGGGATCGGGTCCAGCTCGAGCAGCTGCATGAAGCCCGGGTTGCCGCCGATGACCGGCCCGCTCAGGACGAGCGCCGCGAGCGTCTCACCGTGCTGCTGGGCGTAGCGCGTGGCGATCAGGCCGCCCATCGAGTGGCCGATGAGGACGGTCGGCAGGCCGTAGCGCTCGCTCGCGTAGCGCACGAGCGTCGCCAGGTCGGTGACGAAGTCCTGCACGTCGACGGCCAGCGCACGCTCGCCCTCCGAGCGGCCGTGCCCGTGGTGGTCCAACGCGTAGACCGCGGCGCCGTCGGCGACGAGCGCGTCGGCGACGTGGTCGTAGCGGCGGGCGTGCTCGCCGTACCCGTGGGCGATGACGGCGAGGTAGCGCGGCTGCTCGGCGCCGAGCCACGCGTACGCCTCCACGCGGCCGTGCACGCCGGGGAACGGGCTTTCGATCGGGCTGGACATGGGGGCTCCTGGGGACCGGGGGACGGGGACCGGCTCATCGTATGCCCGCCCCGCCCCGGGCGTCCGGGGCCTCCCGGGCGCCCGTGGGACCGGCGGGCGCCCGCCACGCCTGCACCCCGCCGTGCACGCCGTCCCCGCCGCCCGTCATGGTCATCGGCGTGCGGTCCCGCCCGTCCACCTCCACCCGCCTCGCCCTCGCGGTCACGCTGCTGGCCCTCGCCGCGTCCGGCTCCGGCTGCGCCGCGGTGGACGTCGCCCTCGACGCGGGGACCGCGGCCTCACCGCCGTCCGGGCCCACCGCCCCGCTGCCGCGCCCCGCCGACGCCCCGCCGCCGGGCAGCATCCCCGAGCGCGTGAGCGCGCTGTCGGACCGGCGCGGCCTGCACCCCGGCCTGACGCCCGTCCCCGGCCCGGACAAGGCGCGGGCCCGGGCGACGATCGCCCGCGTCGACGCCGGCCCCCGCGGGCGCGGCGAGGGCTACGACCGCGAGCGCGACTTCGGCGCCGCGTGGAAGGACGACGTCGACGTCGTCTGGGGCCGCGACGGCTGCCCGACGCGCGAGGAGATCCTGCACCGCGACCTCAAGGGCCTGGAGTTCCGGGGCGGGACGGACGGGTGCGTCGTCCTGACCGGCATCCTGCAGGAGCCCTACACGGGGCGCACCGTCGAGTTCTCCAAGGCCCGGCCGACCGAGGTGCAGATCGACCACGTCGTCCCGCTCGCCTACGCCTGGCGCCAGGGCGCGCGGCGCTGGAGCCAGGGCCGGCGCGAGCAGCTGGCCAACGACCCGCTGAACCTCCTCGCCGTCGACGGGCCGGCCAACCAGGCCAAGAGCGACAGCGGCCCGACGGACTGGCAGCCGGCCAACCGCGGGGTCCGCTGCGCCTACGCCACGCGCTTCGCCCTCGTCGCGCGCCGCTACGCGCTCACCGTCACGCGGGCCGACCGCCGCGCGATGCTCCGGGCCTGCCGGACCTGAGCCCGGGCGGCAGCGCCCGCCTCGTCCCTGACGCCGCGCCGCCCGTAGCCCCTGAGGATGAGCGACGACCCCTTCCCGCCGCGCTTCTTCGAGCGCATGGACCCGACCCCGGACGCGGGCTTCTACATCGCCCCGCGCCTGGTGACGCACATCGACGACGGCGCCATCGCCGCCGTCACGCAGACCTACGAGGAGCTCGGGGTCGGCGAGGGTCGCGTCCTGGACCTCATGTCCTCCTGGGTCTCGCACTTCGCCGTCCCGCCGCCGGAGCTCGTCGTCCTCGGGCTCAACGCCGCGGAGCTCGCCGCCAACCCGGCCGCGACCGAGCGCGTCGTGCACGACCTGAACGCCGTCCCTGATCTGCCCTTCGACGCCCACTCCTTCGACGCGGCCGTCTGCTGCGTGAGCGTCGACTACCTCACCCGCCCGCTCGAGGTCTTCGCGGAGGTCGCGCGGGTCCTGCGGCCCGGCGGGCTCTTCGTCTGCACGTTCTCCAACCGCTGCTTCCCGACGAAGGCGATCCGGGGCTGGCTGACCTCCGACGAGGCCCAGCGGGTCCGGCTCGTGCGGCGCTACTTCGACCTCACGCCGGGCTTCGGGCCGCCGTCGGCGGACCTGCGCACCGACCCGCACGGCCCGGGTGACCCGCTCTGGGCGGTCTGGGCGGCGGCCCGCTGAGCCGCGGCGGACGCCGGTCGCGCGGCGCCTAGACGAGGTGGCAGAGCAGCGACCGCGGGGCGGCGGCCGGCGCGGGCGCCGCGAACGGGTCGCCCGCGGACGGACGAGGCGCCGCGTGCACGTGGTCCTGCGCGCCGCCGGCGACGAGGACGCTCATCGTCATCCCGACGACGACGAGGCCGACGCACGTGGCGTGGCGCATCAGCGCAACCGGCGTCACGCGGCAGACGCCCGCCAGCGCGAGTCCGAGCAGCGTGAGCTGCAGGGTGACGCCGACGACGGCCGGGACGACACCGGCCCGCCCGACCGGCTCGGCGACGAGGACGGCGACCGAGGCGACGAGGCTCACCGCGGTCGCCCCGGCGCCCAGCAGCAGCCATCCGCGCCCGGGCCGCACGGCCAGCCGCGCCGCCCACGCGAGTTGCAGCAGGCCGAGCAGGACGCCGAGCGCGAACGTGGGAGCCGCGTCGGCGAGGGGCAGGCCGACGACGTTGATGAGCCGCCACAGCCCGCCGGTCACGCCGACGCCGACGGTCGCCGCGTGGAGCGTGAGCCGCGGATCCAGCGCGGTGGCGTCCGGCTCGAGCGAGAGGACCGACAGCGGCATGCCCCTGAGATCGGCACCCCGGGGCCCTCCCTTGACCGCCGTCATTCAAGGGATGCCCAACAGGTGTCGATGTCAGAAGAGTGACGTGTCAGGCGCACCGGCGCCGAGAACGGTCTTGATCGACATGACGACAGCCTCCGCGTTCCCCGTGTGGGAGACGGCCGCCGCCGCGAACGCGGTCATCGCGGTGTGCTACTTCGGCATCGTCTGGGTCATCCTCGGCGGCCTGCTGCGGACGAAGCAGCTGCGCTCCAACGCGCTGGGCCTGACGACCGCGATGATCTTCTTCACCTGCGCGGTCCACCACGGATCGCACGCGGTGCACCTCCTGCTGCCGCTCGTCACGGACGACGTCCAGGGCACCGCCATGCGGCAGGTCTTCGGCTGGCAGATGGCCCTGTGGGACGTCCTGGGCGCGATCGTGGGCGTCGTCTACTTCAGCCTGCGCTCGTCCTTCGGCCGCCTGCTGCAGACCCCGGCGATCTTCAGCGACATGGCCCAGGCGCGCGTGGACGCCGCCATCGCCGCCGAGCACGAGGCGCTCAACGAGGCGCAGGCGATCGGCCAGATGGGGTCCTGGCGGCGCAACCAGGCCACGGGCGAGTGGGACACCTCCGTCGAGTACCGGCGCATCTTCGGCCTCGCGGAGGACGACGACCCGTACGACAGCTGGCAGGGGATCCATCCCGAGGACGTCGCGCCGGTCCGCGCCGCCCTCGACGCGGCGTACGCCGGCGAGCAGGGCGAGGTGACCTACCGCTTCACGCGGCCGGACGGCACGCCGCTGCGCCTGCACCTGCGCGCGCGCCCGGACCGGGGCGACGACGGCGAGGTCGTCGCGATCTCGGGCACCGTGCAGGACCTGACCGCGCAGGCGGCGATGGAGGCAGCGGTCGACGAGGCCGAGCAGCGCTTCCGCACGACCTTCGAGGCCGCGCCGATCGGCGTGAGCGTCGTCCAGCTCCTCTCCGCCGAGCGCGGGCGGATCGTCTCCGCCAACCCGGCGATGAGCCGCCTGCTCGGCGTCCCGGTGGCGCAGCTCGTCGGCACCGCGGTCAGCTCGCTCGTGCACCCCGAGGACCACCACCTGCTGCGCGACAAGTTCGCCGAGCTCGTCGCCGGCGAGACCGACGTCATCGAGCTCGAGGCCCGCCTGATGCACCAGGACGGCCATCTCATCTGGGCGCTGCTGACGGCCGCCCTGCTGCCCGCCGGGCCGGACGAGGAGCGCCTGCTCGTCACGAACATCATGGACGTCTCGCAGCGCAAGAAGTTCGAGGGCCAGCTGCAGTTCCTCGCCGACCACGACGCCCTGACCGGCCTCTTCAACCGCCGCCGCTTCACGGAGGAGCTGGACCGGACCGTCAAGCAGGCCGAGCGCTACGGGGACGCGGGCGCCGTCCTCTTCCTCGACCTGGACGGCTTCAAGTTCGTCAACGACTCCCTCGGCCACGCCGTCGGCGACGACCTCATCGCCCGTGTCGGCGCGATGTTCGCGGCGACCGTCCGCGACACCGACGTCCTGGCCCGCGTCGGCGGCGACGAGTTCGCCGTCATCCTCATGCGCGCCGGCGAGGAGGACGCGATCCTCGTCGCCGAGAAGCTCCTGTCGGTCATCCGCCGCGACGGCGTCGTCGTCAGCCACGACCGCCACGCCCAGGTCTCGACCTCGATCGGGATCACGCTCTTCGGGCCGGGGGACGGGATGACCGCGGACGAGCTGCTCGTCGAGGCGGACATCGCGATGTACGACGCCAAGGAGGCGGGCAAGGACCGCTACTCGGTGTACACCCGCTCCGACGGCCGGCGCGCGCAGATCTCCGTCCGCGAGAACTGGAACAAGCGGCTGTCGGTGGCCGTCGACCAGGGCTCGTTCGTGCTGCACGCCCAGCCGATCATCTCGATCGCCGCAGCCGGCGTCGACACGTACGAGCTGCTTCTGCGCCTGCCCGACGACCACGGCGACCTCATCCCGCCGGGGACCTTCCTCTACAACGCCGAGCGCTTCGGCCTCATGACGCGCATCGACGAGTGGGTCGTCGCGCAGGCGATCGTCCTGCTCGCCGAGAGCCACGCGGCGGGCGTGGACCTCGCGCTCTCGGTCAACGTCTCGGGCAAGACGATCACCGACCCCGGCTTCGGGGCGCACGTCGCGCGCCTGATGGCCGAGCACGCCGTCCGCCCGGAGCGCCTCGTCATCGAGATCACCGAGACCGCCGCGATCACGAACATCCAGCGGGCGAGGACGCTCGCGCGCGAGCTGCGGGCGCTCGGCTGCCGCATCGCGCTGGACGACTTCGGCGCGGGCTTTGCGTCCTTCTACTACCTCAAGCACCTGGACTTCGACGTCCTGAAGATCGACGGCGAGTTCATCCGCAACCTCTGCTCGACGCCGAGCGACCAGCTCGTCGTGCGGGCCGTCGTGGACATCGCGCGCGGCCTGCGGGCGCAGACCGTCGCCGAGTTCGTCGGGGACGACGAGACGCTGGCGCTGCTGGCCCGGCTCGGGGTGGACGCCGGGCAGGGCTACCACCTGGGCCGGCCCGAGGCGCTTGAGCTCGTCCTGCCGCACCTGCGTGGCCACGGCGCGACGCCGCGGCCGTCCTGACCGGTCCGTCCGGCCGCGCGGCTCAGCGCACGCTGTGGCTCCAGGAGCGGTCCAGGTCCGGTGTGACGCCGACGAGCGACGCCTTGCGCACGCGGGCGGCGTCCAGCCGGGCGAGGTACGGGGAGCACCAGCGCGAGGCGATCCGGCTGGCCGGCCACCACAGCGGCCGGTCCGACCAGGTGGACGTGCCCTCCGGGTCCTCGAGCTCGGCGAGCAGGTAGCGCGGGCCGTCGTCCGTGCGCAGCAGCCCGCGCAGGACGGGCCGCAGCGGTTCGGGGTCGCGCTCGCCCGCCGTCCGGCTGACGATGTGCCAGGCGACGACGTCGGCCAGCTGCGCCGCCAGGCCACCCTGCTTGATCGGGAGCGTCGTGCCGTCGCCCGCCGCGTAGACGTCGTCCAGGCCGGGGACGCGGCCGAAGGCGTCGACGGGGACGAAGCCGTCCGCGTCGCACGGCAGGCCGGGGACCGCCGGGCCCACCACGTGCGGCAGCGAGACGATGCGGTCCGCGCGCAGATGCAGGCCGTCGGCGTGCATCGCCGTCGCGTTGAGCAGGTGCGGCCGCACGCCGGTGCGGATCTGCACGCCGGCCTCCGCCAGGACGTCGGCGACCATGCTGCTGGCCTCCGTCCCGAACGCGGCCAGCGGCATCGGCTCGTGCGTGACGACGCAGACGCTCACGGTGCCGAGCGGGCCGCCGCGCTTGCGGCCGGCGGTCATGAGCGCGAGCTCGTAGGCGGGCAGCGTCCAGCTCACGCTGCCGGGGACGAGGATCGCGACGCTGGGGGCCAGGCCCTCGCCGACGTCGCGCAGCAGCTCGTCGAAGTCGTCGAGCGGGTGCGACGGGTCGAAGGTCGTCCCGTGCTCGAAGGCGGGGACGGTGTGCGCGCCGACGGCGACGACGAGCAGGTCGTAGGGCAGGACGCTGCCGTCGTCCAGGTCGATCTCGTGGGCCTCCGGACGTACGCGCTCACACCGGGCGCCGACGAAGCGCGCGCCGTGGTCGGCGCAGACGGTCGCCAGCGGGTAGCTCGTGGCGGGGCCCAGGCCGAACGGCTCGCTGAGGGCGGACGGCCGGTAGGTCAGTGTGTCGGAGGCCGACACGAGCGTCACGTCCAGGTGGCGCGGCGAGGTCTCGTACAGCGCGATGAGCGTCTCGACGGCTGCGATGCCGCCGCCGATGATGATGTCCCGCACGGGTGGCGACGCGGGCGTGGACGAAGCGATCTGCATGGTCCGCCAAGGCTGCCGGGCCGGCGCCGGATCGCCATCAGGGGTTGCGCGCAACGGCACTACGGAAAACCCGCCGAGCTGCGCCGGCGGGTCAGCCGTGCAGGTCGCGCCGCTCGAAGAGCACCGTCCCGCCGGCGGCCGCGGCCAGGCCGAGGGCGGTGATGACGGTGACCGCGACCGGGTCCACCCCGTCGCGCAGCGGGGCGCCGTAGAGGCTGAAGACCGACAACCACCGCAGCGGCGACAGGGCGTCCGTGGCGGTGCCGGCGACGTTCAGGACATACATGAGGACGAGCAGGCCCGTGCTCGCGCCCGTCGCGCGGCCGGCCCCCGGTCGCCGGCCGCCGGCCAGCAGGGCGACCCCGCCGAAGAAGGCCGCCAGCGGCCACACGCCGACGGCGCCGGCGAGCGCGTCGCCCGCCGCCAGCCCCGCGCCGGCCACGGCGCTGCCCGCCAGGGCGAGCGCGCTGCAGAGGACGAGGACCGCGAAGGCGATCGTCAGCGTGACGAGCAGCGTCCCGCCTAGGAGCACGCGGCGGGGCAGCGGGAGCGTCAGCAGCGTGTCGAGCTCGTGGCGCTCCTCCGCCACGACGCCGGTGCGGCCCACGCCGCGGATCGCGAGGACCGCGATCGCGCCGGGGACGATGAGGCTGAACATCTCGCCGTGCAGGTAGCCGCGGACCGACGTCATCCCGTCGACGCCGAAGGCGCCGCGCAGCGCGGGCGGGTAGTGCTGGACGAGCTCGTCCAACGTGTCCTGGATCGACGGGTAGATGAGCGTGATGAGCGCGCACATCGCGCCCAGGCCACCGCCCCAGGTCAGGATCTGGCGGCGCCCGTCGCGCAGCCCGCGCGCCACGACGGCACGCAGCGGGACGAGCCAGTCCGCGGCGGGCGCGACGTCCACGAACCCGTCGTCCGCGCGGACGGGCGGGCGCCGGACGGCCGTGCTCACGCCGTCTCCCGGCGCGCGGTGCCGGGCGGCTCGGCCGGTCCGTAGAAGCCGAGGAAGAGCTCCTCGAGCGTCGGCTCGGTGATCTCGAGGTCCACGACGGTGTGGTGCGCGACGGCCTTGACGATCGGGTCCAGGTGCCCGTGGGCCTTGAAGGCCACGGTGGCGCCGTCGGCGGTCAGGTCCGTGACGCCGGGCACGGCGCGCAGGTCCTCGACGGCGACCGGGCCGTCGAAGCGCACGCGGACGTGACGGAAGGCCTGTCGGCGCATCTCGCCGACGTCCTGCACCGTCACCAGGCGCCCGTCGCGGACGACGCCGACGCGGTCGCAGGCGCGCTCGACCTCGGCCAGGACGTGAGAGGACAGCAGGACGGTGCCGCCGGCCGCGCGGTGGTCGCTGACCGTCTGCAGGAAGGCCTCCTGCATGAGCGGGTCCAGGCCGGAGGTCGGCTCGTCGAGGATCAGCAGGTCCGGCGCGTGCAGGAGCGCCTGCAGCAGCCCGATCTTCTGGCGGTTCCCGCGCGACAGCTCGCCGACGGGCTGGTCGAGCTCGGCGTCGAACCGCTCGGCCAGCGCGGGCGCGCGCCCGAGGTCGGGCAGGCCGCGGACCGCCGCGCAGAACGCGAGCAGCTCGCGGCCCGTGAGCTTCGGGTCGCAGGCGAAGTCGCCGCTGAGGCTGCCCACGCGCACCCGGATCGGCAGCGAGTCGCGGACGCTGTCGAGGCCGAGGACGCTCGCCCGCCCGGAGGTCGGGTGCAGCAGGTCCAGCAACGTCCGCAGGAGCGTCGTCTTGCCGGCGCCGTTCGGCCCCAGGAGGCCGAAGATCTCGCCGCGCTCGACGCGCAGCGTCACGTCCTCGATGCCGCGTGCCTCGCCGTAGCGCTTGGTCAGCGACCAGGTCTGCACGGCCGGGGGCAGCATGAGCGAAGGATCGCTCCGGCCAGGGCCGACGGGATCCGTGGTTTGCCGCACACGCGCGCGGGGCGACCCTGATGGGCGTGACGCCCTGGGCGGCCACGATGGTCGCATCGCGATCTCCGTCCGCCAGCGACCCGCCATGCCACGGCCGGCGCTGCGCCGGCCGGCCGGGGACGAGGCCTTCCTCGTCCTGGCCGCCGTGGCGTTCGCCGCGATCGTCTCGGGGCTGCTGCTGCGCGGGGCCGGTCGCACGGTGGCCGCTGACGTCGTGTGGGCGTCGACCGTCGTGGCGATGCTCGTGCCGCTCACCGTCTCGCTCACGCGGACCGTGCTGGCCGGGCGGGTCGGCGTGGACGCGATCGCGCTCGTCGCGATGGCCGGGGCGCTGGCCCTGGGCGAGTACCTCGCCGGGGCGGTCATCGCGCTCATGCTCGCCGGCGGCAACTCGATCGACGCGGCCGCCAACCGGCGGGCCCGCCGCGAGCTGACCGCGCTGCTCGCGCACGCCCCGACGGTCGCCCACCGCCGCGCCGGCGCGGGCCTGGAGGAGGTGCCGATCGCGGCGATCGTCACCGGCGACGTCGTCAACGTCCGCGCCGGCGAGGTCATCCCCGTCGACGGGGTGACGGTCGACGCGCGGGCGGTCGTCGACGAGGCGGCGCTCACCGGCGAGTCGCTCCCGGTCGCCAAGGCCGCGGGGGACGCGGTGCGCTCCGGGTCCGTCAACGCCGGCGCCCCGTTCGACGTGCGCGCCACGCGGCCGGCCGCCGCGTCCTCCTACGCGTTGCTCGTCCTCCTCGTCGAGGCCGCCCAGCGTGACCGCGCGCCGTTCGTCCGCCTGGCCGACCGCTACGCCGCGCTGCTGCTGCCGCTGACGCTCGTCGTCGCCGGGGCCGCGTGGGCCGCGACGGGGGACGCGGTCCGCGCGCTGGCCGTCGTCGTCGTCGCCACGCCGTGCCCGCTGATCCTCGCCGCGCCGATCGCGCTGGCCTCGGGCGTCTCGCGGACGGCGCGCCGGGGGATCATCGTCAAGGGCGCGAGCACGATCGAGCGCCTGGGGCGCGTCCACAGCGTCCTGCTCGACAAGACGGGGACGCTGACGCTCGGCACCCCGCGGATCGCACGCGTGCTGCGACGCGACGGCTTCGCCGAGGACGAGCTCGTCGCGCTCGCCGCGTCGCTCGAGCAGCTCTCGGCGCACGTGCTGGCCGCGGCGCTCGTGCAGGAGGCGCAGGCCCGCGGCCTGACGCTGCGCTTCCCGGTCGACGTGACCGAGGAGCCGGGGCAGGGGATCAGCGGGACCGTCGGCGGGCGACGCGTCGCCGCCGGCAGCGAGGCGTACCTGCGCGCCTGGGTCGCGGGCGGGGGAGCGCCGCCGGGCGGCGACGGCGACCACGGCGGCGCCGCACCGACGGCCGACGAGGCGGGGCTGACCCGGATCGGCGTGGCGGTCGACGGACGGTCTGCGGGGACGATCGTCATGGCCGACCGCCTGCGCGCGGATGCCCCGTCGCTCGTCGCGCGCCTGCGGGCCGCCGGGGTCGGGCACATCGCGATGGTCTCCGGGGACCGGCGGACGGTCGCCGAGAGCGTGGGGCAGGCGCTCGGGCTGGATCGCGTCTACGCCGAGCTCTCGCCGCCGGCCAAGCTCGACGTCGTGCAGGCCGTCCGGGCGCAGCCGGGGCTCGGCCTGGTGATGAT
>CAZRLR010000111.1:0-11531 GCA_964600395.1 uncultured Conexibacter sp. | reverse complement strand
ATGGGGGAGGAGGACCTCAACCCGCGGGGCTTCCACGCCTTCCCGCCGGGCCGGCGGATGCCGTCGATGATGGCCCCGACCGTCGTCGTGGGCGCCGACGGCGTCGAGCTCGTCCTGGGGTCGGCGGGCTCCAACCGCATCCGGTCCGCCATCCTGCAGACCATCGTGGGCGTCATCGATCACGGGCTGGACGTCGCCGCGGCGGTGCAGGCCCCGCGGCTGCACTTCGAGGACGACGTCGTCTTCGCCGAGCCGGGTGCCGCGCCCGAGGAGCTGACGGCCGCCGGCCGCGAGGTCGTCGCCTTCCGCGAGCCCAACCTCTTCTTCGGCGGGGTGCAGGCCGTGCGGCGCGCGGTCGCGCCCGACGGGACGGTCGTCCTGGCCGGGGCCGGGGACCCCCGGCGCGAGGGCGCGGCGGTGCGGGCATGAGGCGCGCGGCCGCCGTCCTCGCCGCTCTCGGCGCCGCGGCCGCGTTCGCGGCCTGCGGCACGCCGTCGGCCGACCTCTTCGTCGTCCAACGGACCGGGACGATCCCCGGCGCCCGCCTGACGCTGCGCGTGCAGGACGGCGGCCAGGTCGCGTGCAACGGCAAGGACGCCGGGATGATGAGCTCGTCGCAGCTCATCGACGCGCGCGAGATCGTCCGCGAGCTCGGCGGCGGGGCCATCGACCGCCAGAACGACGTGACCTCGGACGCAGGGCCGCTGGACCGCAACCTGGACCTGCCGCCCGGGCCGAACGCGATCCTCCGCTACCGCCTGCGCGCCGAGGAGGGGACGGTCGCCTTCAGCGACACCTCCAGGGGGCAGCCCGAGGTCTTCGCCAAGGTCGTCCGCCTCGTCCGGGGCCTGGCCAAGGGCGTCTGCGGCCTCCCGCGCTGAGGCAGCCTCGAGCCATCAGCGCCGCTGATGGCTCGCACCGCGGATCGGCGTTGGTGCTCATGGGGTTCGGCTGCGATGCTGGCAGCCGGATGAACCGTCGCTCGTGGATCCTCATGGCCGTCCTGGCCGCGACCTGGGGCGCGTCCTACCTCTTCATCAAGGTCTCGCTGCGCGACCTGGACGCGGCGCAGGTCGTCTGCGTGCGGACCGCGCTGGCGGCGCTCGTCCTGCTGCCGGTCGCCCTGCGTGCGGACGCCGTGGCGCTGCTGCGCGCCCGGCTGCGCTGGGTGCTCGTCATCGCCGCGGTGCAGGTCGTCGTGCCGTTCATGCTCATCAGCGTGGGCGAGGCCCACATCGACAGTGCCCTGGCGGGCATCCTCGTCGCCAGCGCCCCGATCTGGACCGCGCTGCTGGCCATGCGCTTCGACACGGCCGAGCGCTCCAGCGGCTGGGGCCTGGCGGGCATCGGCGTCGGGATCCTCGGGGTCGCGCTGCTCTTCGGCGTCGACCTCAGCGGGGACGGGACGGCCCTGCTCGCCGGGGCGGGCATCCTCGCCGCGGGCCTCTGCTACGCCGCCGGGGCGATGCTCATCAAGCGCAAGATGGCCGGGGTGCCGCCGGCCGCCGTGGCGACGTCGACGATGGCGGTCTCGGCCGTCGTCACCCTGCCGCTCGCCCTCGTGCACCCGCCGACCGCGCTCGGCCTGGACGCGGGCGCGAGCATCGTCGCCCTCGGGGTGCTGGGCACCGGCCTGGCCTTCCTCATCTTCTACACGCTGATCGCCGACCTCGGGCCGCGCAAGGCGTCGCTCGTCGCCTACCTCGCGCCGGGGTTCGCGGTGCTCTACGGCGCGCTGCTGCTCGACGAGGCGGTGACCGTCGGGACGATCGGCGGGCTCGTCCTCATCCTCACCGGCTCGTGGATGGGCGCCGAGGGCCGGGCGCCGTGGCAGCGCAAGGCCCCAGCCGCCGCCGCCCCGGCGATCGCGGCGTCCGAACCCCTCGTCGCCGTCGGCGACCGCGGCTGAGCTGCGTCAGCAGCCGTCCGGCCCGCAGGCCTCGCCGCCCTGCACGATCGGCACCGCCGCGGGGTGGGACTTCGCCCAGCCCTGGCGCAGGAAGTCGAGCAGCGCCTCCGGCGGGTGGGCACCCGAGGCGCCCAGCGCGCGGTCCACGACGAAGAACGGGACGGCGCTGGCCCCCAGCGCGGCAGCCGTCTGCTCGTCGGCGCGCACCTCGGCGGCGAAGCGGTCGGACGCCAGCGTGTCGACGACCTCCGCCTCGTCCAGCCCGGCCTCGACGCCGAGGCGGCGCAGCGTGGCGTGGTCGCTGACGAGCTCGCCCTCCGTGAGGTAGGCGCGCAGCAGCCGCTCCTTCATCGCGTCCTGGAGGCCGTGCGTGGCGGCAAGGTGGACGAGGCGGTGCGCGTCGAAGGTGTTGCCGCTGCGCGCCCGCTCGAAGTGGAAGTCCAGGCCGTCCCCGGCGGCCGTCTGCGTCATCTGGTCCAGCATGGCCTGGGCCTGCTCCACGGACGTGCCGTACTTGCGCGCGAGGTTCGCGGCGTTGCCGCCCTCGCGCTCGGCCGGCGCGCCCGGGTCCAGCTCGAACGAGCGCCACGTGACCGTCACCTCGTCCGCGTGCTCGAAGCGCTCGAGCGCCGCCTCCAGGCGCCGCTTGCCGACGTAGCACCAGGGGCAGGCGATGTCCGACCAGATCTCGACGTGCATGCCACGGACGATAGCCATTGCGTGAGCAACTACCCAGACGAGGGGTGTCGGGGTGCCAGCCCCCGGGGGCACCGTTTCCCGGAGCGCTCCTCGGGCAGGATCGGCGCCATGTCAGCCCTCGCGATCCCCCTGCGCCGGCACCGGCCGGCCACGGTGCCCCTCGTCCTCCTCGCCCTCGCCGCGATCGCGGTGGCGATCGGCGGCCTCGAGCACGCCCGCCTCCTGCATCGCGGCTACGCCGAGGTGGAGGTCGTCGGTCCGCTCTTCCTCCTCAACGCCATCGGCTCGGGCGCCGTCATCCTGCTCCTGCTCGCCGACCGCGTCCTCCTCTTCGTCCTGGGCGCCGTCGCGATCTGCGGCGGGTCGCTCGTGTCGATCCTCATCTCTCACAACTCGCGCTTCTTCGGCTTCGGGGAAGGCGGCTACGACGGCTCGGCGACGCTCATCGTCGCGGCCGAGGCCGCGGCGATCGTCCTCGTGGGGCTGGCGCTCATGACCGGCGCCCTACGCGACGCGGACGGGGTGACGGCATGACCCCGCTGCGCACCGGCCTGGCCGTCCTGACCGTCGCCCTCTTCGCGCTGGCCATCGCCGGCGTCGGGATGGGGGACGCGCCGAAGGGTGACCCGGCCCCCTCCGCCACCCAGGTCGCCGCGGCCAAGCGGGCGCTCGCCGCCGCCGGACCGACCGTCGCCGAGGGCGAGAAGGAGTTCGAGGAGGAGGGGTGCGACAACTGCCACGCGCTGGCGGCCATCGGCGCCAAGGGCAAGCTCGGCCCGCGGCTGGACACCGTCGACGACCCGGTCCGCGTGACGGCCGGGAACATCACCGACCCGCGGACCGACATCGTCGAGGGCTACGACGCGAAGCTCATGCCGCAGGACTACGGCGAGCGCATGTCCGCCGAGGAGATCAAGGCGGTCGCCACGCTCATCAAGACCGCCTCGGACGCGAGCGGCGGTGGCGAGGACGAGGGCGAGGGCGACGAGGACGGCGGCTGAGCGCCGCGCGCCGGGCGGCCGCTCGACGAAC
The DNA here is from genome assembly GCA_964600395.1 of uncultured Conexibacter sp. Lineage (GTDB taxonomy): Bacteria > Actinomycetota > Thermoleophilia > Solirubrobacterales > Solirubrobacteraceae > Paraconexibacter. The sequence goes on along the minus strand of CAZRLR010000111.1, from coordinate 7,891 downwards.
GTTTCGTCGCGGCCGCCCGCAAGTGGGTATCCAGCCCGGCGCCGCAGACGCCGATGATGTCCGGGTGACCGTCGACCCGCGCCCGAGGTGGATCACCGCTGCCTTGGCCGGCGGCGCCGCGGCGGTCGTCCTCTACGTGCTGTGGGCGCTGCTGGCGGCGCCCGACGGCGACGCCCTCTCCGTCGGTCGCGTCGCGCTCTACACGGTCGTCTCCTTCGGCGCCGTGATCCTCGTCGGCGCGCGCGCCCTCGGGCCCGCCACGGGTCTGCGTGCGGGCGAGCGCGCGGCGTGGGTGCTGCTCGGCGGGTCACTGCTGCTGTGGGCCGTCGGCGACCTGGGCACGACGCTCGCGTTCGGCGCCGACCTGCCGTCGCGCTCGTTCGGCGACGTGCTGTGGTTCGTCGGCTACGTGCCGCTCGTCGCCGGCCTCGTCCTGCTCGGGCGGGGTCAGCGCCGGTCGTGGCGCTCGGGGCTGTGGCTCGACGGCGCCGCGGGGGCCCTGACGCTCGCGGCGCTCGGCGCGATGGTCGTCCTGGAACCGGTGCGGCGGGTCGCCGACGGGGACGCGTTGGACGTCGCGGTCACGCTCGGCTACCCGGCCTGCGACGTGCTCGTCATCGCCGCGCTCGTGGCGACGACCGCGCTGCAGGAGTGGCGGCTGGAGCGGCGTTGGCTGCTGCTGGCCGGCGGCGTGCTCGGATTCGCGGTCGGCGACGCGCTCGACGCGCTCGAGGTCGCGCGGGGCAGCTACGTGGACGGGGACGTCCTGGACGTCACCTGGCTACTCATGTCGCTCTGCTTCGCGGCCGCCGCCTGGACGTCGCCGCGTGAGCTCTCGCGGCGATCCTCCGGCCGGGCCGTCGTCCTGGCCCCCGCCCTCGTCGGCGCCGGCGCGCTGGCCGTCCTGCTCGTCGACGCCTCCGACGGCATGGGCGCCGTCACCGTGCCGCTCGCCTCGGCCGCCCTGCTCGCCGTGCTGGCGCGCAGCGCGCTGGCCATCGCCGACACGCAGCGGGTGCTCGCCCAGGCGCGCGTCGAGGCGTCCACCGACGCGCTGACGACGCTCGGCAACCGCCGGCGCCTGATGGGCGACCTGCAGCGCCACGTCGACGCCCAGGCGTCGAAGGTCCTCGTGCTGCTGGACCTCGACGGGTTCAAGCGCTTCAACGACAGCCGCGGCCACGAGGCGGGCGACCGGCTGCTGGCCCGCATCGGCACCGTCCTCGCCGACCTCGCCCGTAGCGTCGGCGCCGCCTACCGCCTCGGCGGGGACGAGTTCTGCGTCCTGCTGCCCGCCGAGGACGAGGACGAGGCGTTGCGCCTGACGGGCGGGGTGCGCGCGGCCGTGGCCCAGGTCGGCGCGCCGGACGGGGTCGGCGTCTCCGCCGGCCACGCGTGCCTGCCGCAGGAGGCCTGGGATCCGGCGACCGCGCTGCGGGTCGCCGACGTGCGGATGTACGCGGTCAAGCACGCGGGGGCGGGCCAGGGCGAGCCACAGCCGGCGGCCGACCGCTGACGTGGCGCGCCCCCCGAGGCCCGTCAGCCGAAGCGGACCTTGCCGTTGGAGCGCGCGCGGACCTGCGCCTTCTCGATGAACTCCAGGCGCTTGGTGGCCGCGCGGAAGAGCCGCGCGACGAGCCGCAGGCGCGCGTTCTCGGACCGCAGCGCCAGGAGGCCCTGCTTGGCCTCCAGCCCGAACTCGACGGTCGCGGCCATCGCGTAGGAGCCCATGACGTCCAGCTCCTCCTCGTCGGGCTCGTTGTCGGTCGCCTGCTGGACGAGCGAGCGGTAGGCCTCGTGGGCGACGAGGGCGTCGTCCTCGTCGACCTCCTCGTCGGTGTCCTGCAGGAACTCGACGGTCCCGGCCGGGTAGGGGAGGGAGTCGTCGAGCTCGACGACCCGGAAGGGCCGGGTGCCGCGGGCCAGGATGTTCAGGCGGCCGTCGTCCATGCGCTCCAGGACCCGGGCGACCTCCATCGCGCAGCCGATCTGCTGGCCGCCGTCCTCGCCCGTCCAGATGATCCCGAACTCGCTCTCGCGCTCCAGGCACTCGCCGATCATCGTCCGGTAGCGCTCCTCGAAGATGTGCAGCGGGACGTACTCGTGGGGCAGCGCGACGAGTCCGAGGGGGAAGAGCGGGAACTCCTGGACCACGCGGTCGGGCATGGTGCGAGTGTAGGCCCCCGTACCCGCGCCGCGGGGGTCCACCGTGGGGCGGGAATCCCGGTCCCGTGCCATCCCGTAGTCCAAGCGTGCCCGATTCCGTCGCCATCGTCTGGTTCCGCCGTGACCTGCGGGTCCACGACCATCCGTCGCTGCACACCGCGCTTGCCGAGTACGACCGCGTCGTGCCCGTCTTCGTCCTGGACCGGGCGCTCGTCACGGGGCGCTACGCGTCGCCGGCACGCGTCGGCTTCATGCTGCGCTGCGTCCGCGAGCTGCGCACGTCGCTGGAGGCGCTCGGGGGCGGGCTGCTCCTGCGCGAGGGCGCGGCGGACGAGGCGCTCGTCGCGCTCGCCGACGAGGTCGGCGCCGACGCGGTGCTGTGGGCCAGCGACGTCGGCCCGTACGCGCTGCGCCGCGACAAGGCGGTGATGGCGGCCCTCAAGGACGCGGGCGTCACGCCGCGGCCGCAGCCGGGCAACTTCGTCGGCGACGTGTCCAAGCCGCGCACCGGGCAGGGCAAGCCGTACACCGTCTTCACGCCGTTCTGGCGCACCCACGTGAAGATGGAGCGGCGCGAGGTCCTCGACGCCCCCACGGAGCTGCCGCCGCTCCCGTCGTCGTGGGCCAAGGGCCGGATCCCCTCGCTCGACGCGCTCGGCCTCGTCGACGACGTGCCCGAGCCCGTCTGCGAGGCGGGCGAGGACGCCGCCCGCGCGACGGCCGACGCCTTCTTCGCCGGCCCGGTCAAGGCGTACGCCGACCGGCACGACGACCTGACGGGCGGGACGTCGGTGCTCTCCCCGCATATCCGCTGGGGGACGATCTCGGTGCGCGAGCTCGAGGCGCGGGCGCTGGACCACGGTGGCGAGGGCGCCGCGGCCTTCGCCCGTCAGCTCGTGTGGCGCGACTTCTACGCCCACGTCCTGCTGCTCTTCCCGGGCAACACGCAGCACGCCTTCCAGGAGCGCTTCGACGCGCTCGAGTGGGCCGACGACGACGACGCGCTGGAGGCCTGGAAGGCCGGGCGCACGGGCTTCCCGCTCGTCGACGCCGGCATGCGGCAGCTGGCGCAGACCGGCTGGATGCACAACCGCGCGCGGATGGTCGTCGGCTCGTTCCTCACGAAGGACCTGCACCTGGACTGGAAGGTCGGCGAGCGCTGGTTCGCCCACAAGCTGCTGGACGGTGAGCCGCTGCAGAACAACGGCAACTGGCAGTGGGTCGCCTCGACGGGCGTGGACCCCGCCCCGTACTTCCGGCGGATGTTCAACCCGACGACGCAGGCGAGCAAGTTCGACCCGGACGGCGTCTACATCCGCCGCTGGGTCCCCGAGCTGGCGGACGTCCCCGCCAAGCGCATCCACGAGCCGTGGACGATGAGCGACGAGGAGCAGGCGGCCGCCGGCTGCGTCATCGGCGAGGACTACCCGGCGCCGATCGTCGACCACAAGGCCGAGCGCCTCCGGGCGATGGAGCGCTATCGCGCGGTGTCCGCCGACGACTGAGCGCTGGGACGGCTGCGACGTCCCGGCGGGCGGGCCGGGCGGGTGTGGCACGCCCGTCGCGGTCTGCGCGACCGGCGTGCCAGGCCGGTGACGGGGCGCCGTCCGGCCGACGGGTGATCCTGCGCGGGTGCCCGAGCCCGCCGCACGCGCCGACCACGAGGCGGCCTTCCGCCGTGCCGGCCTGCCGCTGTTCATCGACGACTACTCCGCCACGCGGGACGTGTGGACGCGCGCGCTGCCCGTCCTGACGCTCGTCGGGGTCGCCGAGGTGCTCGGAGCGGTCGACCTGCAGTTCTCGTGGTGGGAGAACCTCGCGACGCTCGTCGCGGGGCTGGCGATCCTCGTCGGCTCCTTCGCGCTCGTCAACCGCCTGCGCGGGCGGCGGGCGCTGGCGCGCCCCGACGAGCTCGGGGCCCCCGAGCTCACCGCGTTCGTCGTCGTCCCGGCGCTGCTGCCGGCGGTCCTCAACGGGCAGACGACGAGCGCCCTGGTCACCGCGGCCGGCAACCTCGCGCTGCTGGCGGTGCTGTACGCCGTCATCGGCTACGGCGTCGTCTCGATCGTCCGCTGGGCGGGCCGGCGCCTCGTCGGTCAGCTCGCCGCGTCGGTGCAGCTGCTGGCTCGCGCGCTGCCCCTGCTGCTGCTCTTCAGCGTCGTCCTCTTCATCAACACCGAGATGTGGCAGGTCTTCGCGGACATGTCCGACGCGACGCTCCTGGCCACGACGGTCCTGCTCGTCGCGGTGGGCTCGCTCTTCCTCGCCGTGCGCCTGCCGCGCGAGGTCGGCGCGCTGGAGGCGCAGGTCGGCGCCGGGCCGCCGCTGGACGGCCGCCAGCGGCTGAACGTCGGCCTCGTCATGTTCGTCAGCCAGGGCCTGCAGGTGCTCGTCGTGTCGCTCGCGATCGGGGCGTTCTTCGTCGGCTTCGGGATGCTCGTCATCTCCGACAGCGTCTACGAGGCGTGGACGACCCATGCGCCGACCTCCGTCCTGGACCTCTCGGCGCTCGGCGTGAACGCGTCGATCTCCCGCGAGCTGCTGCACGTCTCCGGCGCGATCGCCGCGCTCAGCGGGCTGTACTACGCCATCGCCGTGCTGACGGACGGCACCTATCGCGAGGAGTTCCTGTCGGAGCTGACGGACGAGATGCGCTCGTCGTTCGCGCTGCGCGCCGCGTACCTGTCAGCGGCCGACTGATCGGCCGGCGGGCGCCGCGGCGTACCCGCAGGCAGTGGCCCACACCGCGCTCATCCTCGGCGACCAGCTTCTGCGCGACAGCCCCGCGCTGGAGGGTGCGGACACGGTCCTCTTTGTCGAGTCCGAGGCGATGCTGCGCCGGCGTCCGCTGCACCGTCTGCGCGCGCACCTCGTCCTCAGCGGGATGCGCCACTTCGCACAGGAGCTGCGGGACGCCGGCGGGGTGCAGGTCGTCGAGCACCGGCGCGCGCCGACGCTGGCGGCGGCGCTGGCCGAGCACGCGGGGCAAGAGCTCGTCGCCGTCGCGCCCAACGACGCGGGCGCCCGGCGGGCGCTGGAGGCGCTCGGCGTCCGTCTGGTCGCCTCGCACCAGTTCCTCACCGACCCCGACGCGTTCGCCGCCTGGGCGGACGGGCGCAAGCGCCTGCGGATGGAGGACTTCTACCGCGAGCAGCGCAAGGCCTTCGGCGTGCTCGTCGACGACGGCGGCGAGCCGCTGGGCGGCCGCTGGAACTTCGACGCCGACAACCGCCGGCCACCGCCGAAGGAGGGCCTGCAGGCGCCGCGGCCGTGGACGCCGGAGGAGGACGACATCGACGCGCAGGTCCGTGCGGACCTCGACGCCCTCGCCGCCGACGGGGTCGCCTTCTTCGGCGCCGACGGCCCGCGGCGCTTCGCCGTCACGCCCGCCGAGGCGGCGCACGCGCTGGCGGACTTCGTCGAGCACCGCCTCGAGCACTTCGGCCCGTGGCAGGACGCGATGGTCGACGGCGAGCCCTGGCTCTTCCACGCGCTGCTGTCGGTGCCGCTGAACCTCGGCGTCCTGGAGCCGCTGGCGTGCGTGCGCGCCGCGGAGGCCGCCTTCCACGAGCGCGACCTGCCGATCGCCTCCGTTGAGGGCTTCGTCCGCCAGGTCCTCGGCTGGCGCGAGTACGTGTGGGGGATGTACTGGCTGCGCGCGCAGCAGTGGCCGGAGGCGAACGCGCTGGACGCGCAGCTGCCCCTGCCCGCCGGCTACCGCGGGGCGGCGACGGGCCTCAGCTGCCTGGACAACGTCGTGGCCGGTGTCGCCGAGCACGGCTACGCGCACCACATCGAGCGCCTGATGGTCCTCGGGACCATCGGCCTGACCGCCGGGGTGCAGCCGTGGGAGCTCGTGCGCTGGTTCCAGACCGCGTTCGTCGACGGCGCCGAGTGGGTCATGGCACCCAACGCGGCGGGCATGGCGCTCTTCGCCGACGGCGGCGAGATGGTGACCAAGCCGTACGCGGCGGGGGGCAACTACATCTCGAAGATGTCCTCGCACTGCCGCGGCTGCCGGTACAAGCCGTCCGAGAAGCACGGCGAGCGCGCCTGCCCGGTGACGGCGCTGTACTGGGACTTCGTCGATCGCCACACCGAGCGCCTGGCGGCCAACAACCGCACGGCGCGGGCCGTGCACACGTGGCGGCGCTTTGACCAGGGGACGCGCGACGCCGTCCGGGCGCGGGCGGTCGGCGCCCGCGCGCAGCTCGACGGCCTCGCTGCGGCGCAGGAGGCGCCCGGGCAGCCCGCGCTCTTCGCCGGCGACGGCGACGGGTAGCTCAGAACTGCTTGCGGGCGGGGCCCGACTGCGGGACCGGCGTCGCCGCCGCCGGGTTGCCGGCCTGGTCGTAGGCCGCGGCGGCGGGCGTCCACGTCGCGATGCGGTTGCCCTTGTCGTCCTTGAGCGTGCTCGTGGACTCGGGCGTCCCGAGCCTCAGGACGACGGTGTTGCCGCTGGCGGTCATCGTCGACCCGTTGAAGGTCACCGAGCTCTTGTTCGCGACGTAGTCGCCGCTGAGCGTGACGTAGCCCGTCGGCAGCACGGTCCCGGCCGCGTCCACGGCGCCGATGACGTCCATGCCACCCAGGCCGACGACGGAGCCGTCGGTGAGCTTCACCGGGGTCGAGCGGGCGCTGCCGTCCCACCCCGCGACGATCGAGCCCGGCTCGACCGGCTTGCTGTAGGTCAGCGTGAGCTTGTCCCCGGTCTGCGCCAGGCCGGTGTTCCCGGCGAGGTCGGTCGTGGCCACGTCCGCGCCCGCGACGGCCGTGTTGTCGACCGTGACCGTGCCGGTCGCGACCGGCGACGGGTTGCCGGCGGCGTCCGTCGCCTTGACCGAGAGCGTGTAGCTCCCGCCGGCGAGCGGCGTCCTCGCCGTCAGCGCCGGGCTGCGGTACCCGTAGGTCACGCCGCCGGCCGTGTACGTCCCGGCGGTGAGCGTCGTTGTGGTCGTCGTGGCCACCGTCCCGACCGTGGCCGTCACGGTGGCGACCTTGCTCGGCGGGCTCCCGCTGTCGCTGGCGTCGGCGAAGACGTAGAAGCTGCCGCCCTGCCGGATGCGCCCGGTGCTCCCGCCCTGCGTCTTCTGCGCGACGACGGCCGTGACGTGCGGCGCCGACCAGTCGCTGGAGGCGGTGATCGTGCTGCCCTCGTTCGTCGTCGCCGCGGTGAACGTCGAGAACGTCGCGGGGACGGCGTGCGCGCCGAGCGCGAGCGCGGCGGCGAGGGCGAGCAGGCCGTGGAGGCGGGTGCTCATCGGGCCGTCCCTCGCCGCTTGGCGGCCGGGCGCTTGCGGGTCGCCCGGCGCTTGGGCGCCTTCGTTGTCGCCGTCGTCGACGGGAGGCCGGTGCTCGCGCAGCGGGCCTCCAGCGCGAAGCCCCACGCTGCCACGCCGGCGCGGCGCGCGCGCCTGGTGGCCGGGCGGGTGGCCGGACGCCGGGCGGCCAGGCAGGTGCCGGGCTTCGGTGCGGCGGTCGCGGGCTTCGCCGGGCCGATCGTGACGGGGGTGGCCGGGGCGGACGAGGTGATCGGTGTCTTCGGCTCTGGCGCGGGCGCCGGGGTGGCGGGCGGGGCGGCGGACGAGACCGCGTCGGGACCGGACGCGGACGCGGGCGTGGGGGTGGGCGTCGGCGCTGCGGTGGTCGTCCCGGAGGCGGCGTGCGCGGCCACCCGCGCCGGGGTCAGCGGCGCCGGGTAGTACGCGACCTGGGCGACGAGCCC
>CAZRLR010000110.1:0-11539 GCA_964600395.1 uncultured Conexibacter sp. | reverse complement strand
CGCCGGGGCCGCCGCCGGGGCCGCCGCCTGGGCCGCCGGCGCCCGCCGGCCCCCCGGCCTGCCCGTCCACCCGGCCGACGCCGTTGTAGCCGAGGATGAGGGACCAGATGCTGTTGTCGCTCGTCCCGGAGACCCACGGGCGGCTGCCGGCGGGCGTCACCCACACGAGCACGGGCCAGGCCAGGCCGACGAGCGCCATCGCGGCCCCGCCCGCGGCCAGCTGCCGGACCGCGCGCATCCGCCCGGCCGGCGCGACCCACAGATAGGCCGCGACGAGCGCCGGGACGACGAGCAGCGCCGCCGCCATCTTCGTCTCGAAGCCGAGGCCCACCGCGACGCCCGACCACACGACCCAGCGCGTCGAGCCGTCCTCCAGCGCGCGCACGAGGCACCAGACGGCCGCGGTGCTGCAGAGCACGAGCAGCGCGTCCGGGTTGTTGTGCCGGGCCATCGCCACCGTGATCGGGGTCACCGCGAGCGCGAGGCCCCCGGCGAAGCCGGCGGCGCGGCCGAAGCGGCGGCCGACCAGGTCCCACACGAGCGCGACGCTCGCGACCCCCATGAGCGCCTGGGGCACGAGCATCGGCCAGGTGCCGTAGCCGAACACCCGCACGGACGCCGCCTGGATCCACAGCGCCAGCGGCGGCTTGTCGACGGTCATGACGCCCGCCGGGTCGAAGGACGCGTAGAGGAAGGCGTGCCAGCTGCCGGCCATCGACCGCACGGTGGCGCTGTAGTACGTGTTCGCCACGCCGTTCTGGCCGAGGCCCCAGAGGTTCAGGACGGCGGCGAGCACGAGCAGCGCCACGACCTCCGGGCGCCCGCGGCCGGCCGTCAGGATGCGGGTCAGCGGACGGGTGCCCGCCGGCGGACGGACCCCGGTCAGGGGGATGGAGATCGACATGGCCCGCAGCCTGATGCGCCTCCCTGGGGCCCGGGCGAGCGATTCCTGGGAGGCTTCTGGGAGTGCCGCACCTGGCCTGGCGCCTTCAGCCCTCCCCGCTCAGCCTCCGCTCAGAGGCGGTTAAGACCGCGCTCAGGTCGGGCACCTACCTTCCCTGACGATGCCCTCGCCCCGACACCTCTGGTCCGGCCCCTGGCGTGAAGAGGCCGAGCAGCCTCCCGCGGACGCCCCGACGCTGCCCGGCGTCCCGGACCGGACCTCCGTGACGGACGACGCCCAGGGCTCCGTCTTCGCCGGCGCCCCGACGCCGCCCCCGCTGCGCAGCACCGGCCCCGGCGCCCCGAACGGCGGGCGCCGCCTGCTCGTCGGCGGCCTCGTCGCCGCGGTCATCGGCGCCACGGCCGCCGGCGGCTACCTCGTCGGCAACGACGGCGACGAGCAGGCGAAGACGACGGCCGCCCTCCCCGCGCTCCCGGCCCCCAAGGTCAACCCGCGCAAGGGGCAGACCCAGGCCGCCGCGATCTACGCCGCCGCCAGCCCCGCCGTCGTGTCGATCCGGACGGGCAGCGGCTCGGGCACCGGCTTCCTCGTCACGAACGACCGCACCGTCGCGACGAACGCGCACGTCGTGGACGGCGCGGACACCGTCACCGTCCGCTTCGGCCCCGAGGGCCGCGACATCACCGCCCAGGTCAAGGGCATCGACCCGTCCAGCGACCTGGCGGTCGTCATGCTGCCCGAGGGCAGCGCGCCGTCGAACGCCAAGCCGCTGAAGCTCGCCGACTCAGACCAGGTGCGCATCGGCGACGAGGTCGTGGCCATCGGCAACCCGTTCGGGCTGGACCGCACGCTCACCGAGGGCATCATCTCCGGCCTGGCCCGCGCGATCCAGGCCCCGAACAACTACGAGATCGACGACGCGCTGCAGACCGACGCCGCCATCAACCCCGGCAACTCCGGCGGCCCGCTGCTCGACGACGCCGGCCGCGTCATCGGCGTCAACTCGCAGATCGAGACCGGCGGCGGCTCCAACGGCAACGTCGGCATCGGCTTCGCCGTCTCGTCCAACACCGTCCGCCAGGTCATCCCGGCGCTCGCCAAGGGGCAGACGATCGCCCGCGCCTGGCTCGGCATCTCCTCCCAGCCCGCGGCCAACGGCACCGGGGCGGCGCTGACGGACATCGTCGCCGGCGGGCCGGCCGAGAGCGGCGGCCTGGAGCCGGGGGACGTCGTCCTCTCGATCGACGGCAAGCAGATCCGCGAGTTCTCGGACATCTCGCGCGTCGTCAACGGGCATCAGCCCGGCGACGACATCGACGTGAAGGTCCGCCGTGCCTCCAGCGGTGAGGTCCAGACGCAGAAGGTCACGCTGGGCACCCGGCCGCAGACGCCCGTCTCGCCATGAGCTTCGGCACCCCGCTGGTCCTGGTGGCGCTCGTGGCGGTGCCGGTGCTCGTCTACGTCTATCTCGGGCGCCGGAGCCGGCAGGCCCGGGTCCGCGCGGCGTTCGCGTCCCCCGTGCTGGCCGCCTCCCACACGCCGCAGGACGAGGGCGCCCGCCGCCACCTCCCGTTCGCCCTGTACGGCCTGGCCCTCGTCGCGCTGCTGCTCGCCCTGGCCAAGCCGCAGCACTCGGTCGCCGTCCCCGTCGAGCGCGCCTCGATCATGCTCATGACCGACGTCAGCGGCTCCATGCAGGCCAAGGACGTCAAGCCCAACCGCCTCGTCGCCGCCCGCCGCGCCCAGGAGGCCTTCGTCGCGAAGATCCCGTCGCGGGTGAACATCGGGGTCATGGCCTTCAACCAGCAGGCGAGCGTCCTGCAGTCGCCCACGCGCGACCGCGCCGCCGTGCGCGACGCCCTCGGCCGCCTGAAGTCCAGCGGCGGCACCGCGACCGGCACCGCCGTGAGCACCGCGACGCAGATCCTGCGCCCGGGCGGCAAGAGCAGCGACAGCCGGCCGCCCGCGGCGATCGTCCTGCTCTCCGACGGCGCGTCGACGAAGGGCGTGGATCCGGTCAAGGCGGCCGCCGCGGCCAAGAAGACCGGCGTGCGGGTCTACACCGTCGCCCTGGGCACCGCCGACGGCACGATCCAGGTGCCGCGCGGGAACGGCACGGTGCAGACCAAGCCCGTCCCGCCCGACCCGGACACGCTGAAGGAGATGGCCGACGTCGGCGGCGGCAAGTTCTTCGCAGGCGCCAGCGCCGACGGCCTCGCCGAGGTGTACCAGCGCCTGGGCTCCGAACTGGGCACGCGGAAGGAGTTGCGGGAGATCACGCCCGCCTTCGCCGCCGGTGCCGCCCTGCTGCTGCTGTCCGGCGCGGGCCTGTCCCTGCGCTGGTTCGGCCGCCTCGTCTGACCCGACCCGAAAGCTCTCATGACCGATCACACCGACCCCCACGTCGACCCCGTCCCGGCCCACCGCGAGGATCCGCGGGCCGCGCTTCAGGAGGCCCTGCACGAGATCAAGCAGGTCATCGTCGGGCAGGACGCGATGCTCGAGCGGCTGCTCGTCGCGCTGCTCGCCCGCGGCCACGTCCTGCTCGAGGGCGTCCCGGGCCTGGCCAAGACCCTGACGATCAAGACGATGTCCGAGGTGCTCGGCGGGTCCTTCAGCCGGGTGCAGTTCACGCCGGACCTCGTGCCGGCGGACATCATCGGCACACGCATCTACCGCCCCGACACCGGCGGCTTCGAGACGTCGCTCGGCCCGGTCTTCGCGAACTTCGTCCTCGCCGACGAGATCAACCGCGCGCCCGCGAAGGTCCAGTCGGCGCTGCTGGAGGTCATGCAGGAGGGGCAGGTGACGATCGCCGGGCAGACCTACGAGGTGCCCAAGCCGTTCATCGTCATGGCGACGCAGAACCCGATCGAGTCCGAGGGCACCTACCCGCTGCCCGAGGCGCAGGTCGACCGCTTCCTCATGAAGGTCGTCGTGGGCTACCCGACCCCCGGCGAGGAGGCCGCCGTCGTCGGGCGCAGCCTCGGCGGCGGGCGGCCCGTCCGCGAGCTGCTGTCGCTCGAGCGCCTGCAGCAGTACCGCGAGGCGACCCAGGAGATCATCGTCGACCGCGAGGTCATCGCCTACGCCGTCGCGCTCACCGACGCCACGCGCAACCCGCAGGACCACGGCCTCCCGCAGCTCGTCGGCCAGGTCGAGCACGGCGCCAGCCCCCGCGGGTCGATCGGCCTGATCCACGCCGCCCGCGTCCTGGCGCTGCTGCGCGGCCGCGGCCACGCCAGCCCGGGCGACGTGCGCGACCTCGCGCGGGACGTGCTGCGCCACCGCCTCGTCCTCTCCTACGACGCGCTGGCCTCCGGCGTGACGCCGGACGACATCCTGGACGCCGTCATCGCGACGGTCCCGGACCCCTCCACGGGGCAGCTCACGACGGGCCGGAGGGCGAGCGCGGCTTGATCGCGTCGCGTCCCCCCCTGCAGCCCCCTGCCGCGCGGCAGGGTCCCGGCGCCCTGCCGCGGCCGATGGTCGACGCCCTCGACGTGGCGCTGACCCGGCACAGCGCGCGCACGCAGTCCGGCGACCGCCGGGCGGCCGGCGTCGGCGTGGGCACCGAGCTCGCGCAGCTGCGCGGGTACCAGATCGGGGACGACGTCCGGCACCTGGACCCGGCCGCCAGCGCGCGGACCGGCGAGCCGCACGTGCGCCTGCACATCCCCGAGCGGGTGCAGACGACGTGGGTGCTGCTCGACGTGTCGGCGTCGATGGCCTTCGGGACGCAGCAGCGCCTCAAGAGCGACGTCGCCGAAGGGGTCGCGCAGGTCATGGGCCAGGTCGCGCTGCGGCGCGCCGGCGCCCTCGGAATCGTCCGCTTCGGCGCGCCCGGGCCGCCGCGCATCACGCCGCTGCGGGCGGGCCGCCCGGCCTTCGCGGCCCTGCGGCACGTGCTCGACGAGGGCGTGGCCCCGGACGGCAACGCCGACACGAGCGCGCTCGGCGACGCCTGCGCCGCCCTGGGTCGCCTGGCCCAACAGGCCGCGCTCGTCATCGTCGTCTCGGACTTCCGCAGCGCGCAGGACCCGGCCGCGTCGCTTGGCCCGCTGCGCGCCCGCCACACCGTCCTGTGCGTCGAGGTCTACGACCCGCGCGAGCTGCTCGTGCCCGACGTCGGCGTGCTGTCGGTCGTCGACCCGGAGACCGGTCGCGCGGCCCGGGTGGACACCGGCAGCCGCCGTGTCCGCGAGCGCTTCATCGCCCTGGAGGCGCAGCGGCGGGCGCACCTGCACGACGAGCTGCGGCGCCTGCGCATCTCGCACGTGAGCCTCGGGACCGACCAGAACTGGCTCCTCAGCCTCGGGAAGTCGCTGCGATGACCTCGCTGGCCGTGTCCTTCGCCGACCCGCTGTGGCTGCTCGCGCTGCTCGCCATCCCGCTGCTCGTGCTGCTCGCCGTCGAGCGCTCGCGGAGGCGGGATCGCTTCGCCATGCGCTTCCCTGCCGCCGCGACGCTCGCGGAGGCGGCCGGGGCGCAGTCCGCGTGGCGGCGGTGGGTGCCCTCCGCCCTCGTCCTCGTCGCGCTGGCCGCGCTCGTCTTCGGCGCCGCGCGCCCGCAGCGCACCGTCCGGGTCGCGCTCCAGGAGGCGTCGATCATGCTCGTCACCGACCACTCCGGCTCGATGGCCGCGACGGACGTGGCCCCGAACCGCCTGTCGGCCGCGCAGTCGGCGGCGAAGACCTTCGTGGACCGCCTGCCGAAGGACGTGAAGGTCGGCGTCGTGGCCTACAGCGCCGCGCCCGACGACGTGCGCCCGCCGTCGACCGACCACGGCGCCGCCCGCGACGCGATAGCCCGCCAGACGGCGAACGGTGGCACCGCGACCGGCGACGCGCTGGCCGCCGCGCTGGGCCTCCTGCGTCCGAACAACAAGGCGCGCACGCCGGCCGCCGTCGTCCTGCTCAGCGACGGGACGACGACGGTCGGCTCGGACCCCGAGGAGGTCGCCGCGCAGGCGAAGAAGCTCGGCGTCCCGGTGTACACCGTCGCCCTCGGGACGGAGGACGCGACCGTCCCCAACCCCGACCCGTTCGGCCCGCCGCTGCCGGCCGTCCCGGATCCGGAGACGCTGCGGCGCGTGGCGCAGATCTCCGGCGCCCGGGCCTTCTCGGCCCAGGACGCCGGGGAGCTCGGCGCGATCTACAAGGCGCTGGGCTCCCAGCTCGGGTCGCGCGCGGAGACCCGGGACGCGACGCTCGTGCCGGTCATGGCCGGGCTCGCGCTGCTGCTGGCGGCGGGCGGCCTGGGGCTCGCCCGCCGCACCTGACGGGCGCTACCGGACGGCGGCGTGGCGACCGCCGCGGGTCCCGTCGCCGGCGAACGCCCGGTAGGCGACGAGGACGAGCAGGGTGCCGATGATGGCGCCGATGAGGCCACCCAGGTCGAACATGTCCGAGTCGCCGATGCCGAGCCCCTTCGTGAAGAGGAAGAAGCCGACGAGCGAGCCGACGAGGCCCAGCGCGATGGTGACGAGGACGCCACCCGGGTCCTTGCCCGGGTGAATGGCTTTGGCGATGAATCCGGCGACGAGGCCGAGGATGAGTGCTCCGATCATGGCGTCTCCAGTACCCCCGGCCAGGGGGCTCAACCGCCGGCGGGCCGTCCGCGCACCGGACCGGCGTTGACGTGGCCGCGCGGCGGCGGCAGAGTCGCTCCATGAGCGAGCACCTGACCCCCGACCGCCTCGCCGTCCTGCGCGCGGTCTGCGACACCGTCGTCCCGTCGCTGCCGCGCGACGAGGACCCGCACGGGCTCTGGGCCCGGGCCGCGAGCGACGTCGGCGTGGACGTGGCGCTGGCGGACATGCTGCGCGCCGCGCCCGAGGAGGACCAGGCCGGCCTGGGGCAGCTGCTGGACGGCCTGGCGGCCCAGGGCTTCCTGTCCGCCTCCCAGCTTTCGCGCGAGCAGCTGCTGCGCAACATGTCGCTGGCGGGCGCCGCCGCGGCGGCCGCGATCGCCCAGCTCGTCGGCGGGACGCTCTACCTGCACTACGGGCTGCCGGACCCGGCGACGGGCCAGAACCCGGCGTGGCCGGCGCTCGGCTTCCCGGGCCCGCTGGGCGCGGCGCCCCAGCGCGACAAGCCGATCCGGCCCTACGTGCCGGCCGCGGGCGAGGACGAGCTCAGCGCGGACGTCGTCATCGTCGGCTCGGGCGCCGGCGGCGGCGTCATCGCCGGCGAGCTGAGCGCCGCGGGCCTGGACGTCGTCGTCCTGGAGGCCGGCGGCTACCACGACGAGAGCGACTTCCACCAGCTCGAGATCCCCGCCTTCCTGAACCTCTACTGGCGCGGCGCGACCGTCCCCAGCGCCGACGGCAACATCGCCCTGCAGGCCGGGGCGACCCTCGGCGGCGGCACGACGATCAACTGGACCAACTGCCTGCGCACGAAGCCGTGGGTGCGGGAGGAGTGGGCGAGCGAGCACGGCCTGGACGGCGTGGACGGGCCGGACTTCGACGCGCACCTGGACGCGGTGCTGCAGCGGTCCTCCGCGACGGACGCCTGCAGCGACCACAACGGCCCGACGCAGCGCATGCACGAGGCCGCGCAGGCGCTGGGGTGGTCGTGGAAGGACTGCACGCGCAACACCGACCCGGCGACCTACAGCCCGGACACGGCGGGCTACATGGGCCTCGGCGACCAGTCCGGCTCCAAGCAGGGGACGCTCAAGACCTACCTGCAGGACGCCTACGACCGTGGCGCGCGGATCCTCGTGCGGACGAAGGCCACGCGCGTCCTGACCGACGGCGGCCGCGCGAGCGGCGTCGTGGCGGCGTACGCGGACCCGGCGACCGGCGCGACGTCGACCGTCACCGTCCGGGCGCGGCACGTCGTCGTCGCCTGCGGGTCGCTGGAGTCGCCGGCGCTGCTGCTGCGCTCGGGGATCGGCGGCCCGGCCGTCGGGCAGCACCTGCGTCTGCACCCGTGCACCGCGACCTTCGGCACCTACGCCGAGGACCAGCGTGCCTGGTGGGGGCCGCCGCACGCCGGCCTCGTCGACGAGTTCGCCAGCGTCGAGGACGGCCACGGCTTCCTCCTGGAGCTCGCGCAGTACACGACGGCGCTGGCCGCGGCGTCGCTGCCCTTCGAGGGCGCGGTGCAGCACCGCGAGGCGATGGCCGACTTCCGCCGCGGCGCGACGTTCATCTCGCTCGTGCGCGACCACGGCGGCGGCCGGGTGACGATCGACGCCGCCGGCGAGGCGGTCGTGACCTACGCGCTGACGGACCCGCTGGACGTCCGCAACGCCCGCCGCGGCCAGGCGGCGATGGTCCAGGCGCACGTCGCCGCGGGGGCCCAGCGCATCGCGGCGCTCGCCCACGGCGCGCCGGAGTGGCGGATGGGCGACGACGTGCACCGCTACGTGCAGCGCATCCAGCGCCTGCCGCTCGGCGCCGGCGGCCTGCGCCTCTTCAGCGCCCACCAGATGGGGTCCTGCCGGATGGGGTCCGATCCGTCCACGAGCGTCGCGGGCCCGCACGGCGAACTGCACGACACGCCCGGCGTGTGGATCGGCGACGCCAGCGCCTTCCCGTCCGCCAGCGGCACGAACCCGATGGTCACGGTGATGGCGCTCGCGCGCCGCACCGCCCATGCCCTCGCCGCGCAGGCCGGCGCGAGCGTCCCGTCGTCCACCGCCGCCCGCCCCACCGCGGGCGCCGTCTAGGAGCCTTCGCCATGGCCACCACCGCCACGCCGCTCATCGTCCGCGACACCCACTACGTCGGGGGCGAGTGGGTGACCCCGCTGGGGACGCAGACCGCCACCGTCGTCAACGCCGCGACGGAGGCGCCGCTGGCGTCCGTGACGCTCGGGACCGCGGCGGACGTCGACCGTGCCGTGACGGCCGCGCGGGCGGCCTTCGACGGCTGGTCGCAGACGCCGATGGAGGTCCGCGCCCAGCTGTGCCGGGCGATCGCCGCCGGGCTGGAGGCCCGCGGCGACGAGATCGCCGCGACGATCACCGCGGAGATGGGCATGCCGATCGTCCAGTCGCGGATGATCCAGGCCGGCCTGCCGATCAACCAGTTCGCCTCGATGCCCGGGCTCATGGAGGAGGTCGCGTGGGAGGAGGAGACGGGCAACTCGCTCATCGTGCGCGAGGCGGTCGGCGTCGTCGGCGCGATCACGCCGTGGAACTACCCGCTGCACCAGGTCGCCGCGAAGGTCGCCCCGGCGATCGCCGCGGGCTGCACCGTCGTGCTGAAGCCGAGCGAGATCACGCCGCTGAGCGCGTTCATCCTCGCCGAGGTCTGCGACGCCGCCGGGCTGCCGGCGGGCGTGCTGAACCTCGTCGCGGGGACGGGGCCGGAGGTCGGCGAGGCGATCGCCGCGCACCCGGGCGTCGACATGGTCTCGTTCACCGGGTCCACGCGGGCGGGCCGCCGGGTGGCCGAGGTCGCCGCCGCGACCGTCAAGCGCGTCGCGCTCGAACTCGGCGGCAAGAGCGCGAACGTCGTCCTGGACGGTGCGGACCTCATGCGCGCGGTCCCGGACGCCGTGGCCAAGTGCTACCTGAACTCCGGGCAGACCTGCAGCGCGCTGACCCGGCTCGTCGTCCCGCGCGAGCACCTGGGGACGGTCGAGGCGATCGCCGCCGCGACGGCCGAGCACTTCGCGCCCGGGGACCCGATGGAGCCCACGACGCCGATGGGGCCGGTGGCCTCGGCAGCGCAGCGCGACCGCGTGCGCGACTGGATCCGGCGCGGCGTCGAGGAGGGCGCGCGCGTCCTCGTCGGCGGGGCGGAGCCGCCCGAGGGCCAGGACACCGGCTGGTACGTGCAGCCGACGATCCTCACCGACGTCACGCCGGACATGGCCGTCGCCCAGCAGGAGATCTTCGGGCCCGTGCTCTGCGTCATCCCCTACGACGGCGGGGAGGACGAGGCGGTCGCGATCGCCAACGACTCGGACTACGGGCTCGCCGGCGGCGTGTGGGCGGCCGACGACGCGACGGCGATCCGGGCCGCCCGGCGCATCCGCACCGGGCAGATCGAGATCAACGGCGGGGCGTTCAATCCGCTGGCGCCGTTCGGGGGCTTCAAGCAGTCCGGGCACGGGCGCGAGAACGGGCGCTTCGGCCTGGAGGAGTACCTCGCGGTGAAGTCGCTGCAGCGCTAGCGGCGGCGGCCTTCAGTCGACGATGGGCGGCGGTTACGAGCCCTCTGGGCGAGAAACCGCCAAGGGAATCCGAGCCGCAGGCGAGGATTCCCCGGTGCCGGCGGGCTCGCCGGTCACGTGCCGGTCGACGAACTCCGTGATGGTCTTCACGACGAGGCGGGTGTCGTCCCACATCGGGACGTGCCCGACCTTCGGCAGGACGACGTAGTCGACGCCGGGGATCTCGCGCCGCGCCCGGCTGGCGTGCGTGGCCATCGGGAGGATGCGGTCCAGCTGGGCCCAGGCCACGCGCACCGGGGCCTGGATCTCCTCCAGGCCGTCCAGGTGCGCCTGTCCGGCGCGCAGCGCGCGGATGACCTGGTCGGTGACCGTGCACTGGATCGACTCGCGCATGAGCTCCGCGGCGTCGGCGGGGCTCACGAGCTCGCCGTGGCGCATGATGTCGCGGAAGGCCAGGTGCCGGGCGCCGGGGCGCCGGACGATGAGCTCCGCCCGCGGGGCCGAGGCGCGCGTGAGCTTCAGCTGGCGGGCGAAGAAGTTGGCGATGCGGATGGGCTCCTGGCTGCCGATCTCCCACAGCCCGCCCGGCGACAGCGCGACGACGCTGCGCGCCCGCCCGCGCTTGGCGAGCTCGAGCGACAGCGCGCCGCCCATCGAGTTGCCGACGAAGTGCGCCGTGCCGACGCCGAGGTCGTCCAGGTGACCCTCCAGGTGGTCGGCCGCGTGCGCGATCGCCGACTCCGTCGTGACCTCCAGGGGCGGGCCCCCGGCGTGCCCGGCGAGCGTCGGGGCGATGACCTCGTAGCGCGCGACGAGGTCGCCGAGCACGGGGCGCCAGTGGTGCCAGGTGCCGGTGAAGCCGTGCAGCAGGACGACGGGTTCGCCGCTGCCGGCACGGAAGAGCGCGGGGGTGATCTCGGCCATGGCGCGGACCCTAACGGCTCGAGCGAACGCGAGGGTTCACTCGTACCGCTACCGCCGGAACGTGCCGGCCACCACGTCGGCCATGTGCTGCAGGCGCACGAGCTTGACGCGCGGCCGGCCCTGCTCGGCCCCGGCGGCGGTCTCGTGCTCGTCGATGAGCTTCCAGCCGTCCCACGAGACGACGCCGGGGACGCGGTCGCGGACCCAGGCCTCGGTGCTGTGGGCGTCGGGCTTGCCGGCGTCGGCGAGCACGCCGGCCTCGGCGTCCTCGCGGATGCGGGCGACGGTGTCCGCGGCGTCCTTCTTGTTCGTCCCGATGACGCCCGACGGCCCGCGCTTGATCCATCCGACGGCGTAGGCGCCGGTGCGGACGCTGCCGTCCTCCTCGGTCACGCGGCCACCGACGTTGCGGATCAGGCCACGCCGCTCGTCGAAGGGCAGGCCCTCCAGCGGGATGCCGCGGTAGCCGATCGAGCGCACGACCATCCCGCACTCGATGGTCTTCTCCTCGCCGGTCGCGACCGCGCGCAGGGAGCCGTCCTCGCCGGCCTCGATGCGGTTGCGCACGACGCGGATG
>CAZRLR010000109.1:0-11554 GCA_964600395.1 uncultured Conexibacter sp. | reverse complement strand
CCGCGCAGCTTCTCGCCGTGCAGGACGAAGACCGCGTGGCCGCGCTCGAGCGCCTCCGGCCAGGCGACGCGACCGCCCTGCTCGTAGGTGCCCTGGTCCCACACGATCACGCCGCCGTCCCCCAGGGCGCCCTCGAACGTGTTGTGCGCCAGGTCGTGGTCCTCGACCTGGACGGCCAGGCGCTTGGCCGCCGGGTCCAGCGACGGCCCCTTCGGGACGGCCCACGAGCGCATGACCCCGTCGACCTCCAGGCGCAGGTCGAAGTGCCGGGAGGTCGCCGCGTGCTGCTGGACGACGAAGACGCCGGCCGGCACACCGCGCACGGCGAACTGCTCGTGCCCCTCGGGCTTGACCGCCTGCACGGCCACGTCGTCGACGGCCGCGCCCCGCGGTCCCTCGTGCAGGAAGGCGCCGAGCGCGTCGACCGCGTCGCGCCCGCCCTCGGCGTGCACCTGCACCGTCCCGTCGTCGGCGTTGCGGACCCAGCCCAGGACGCCGAGCTCGCGCGCCCGCCGGACGGTCGCGTCACGGAAGCCGACGCCCTGCACCGTGCCGGCGACGACCGCGCGGACCGCCACCTGCGCCGTCACCGCCAGCTGAGCTCCAGCCGGTCGATCTTGCGCTGCAGCAGCGGTCCGAGGGTCGTCGAGTACTGCCGTGTCAGGTGGTGGACGTCCTTGTAGACGAGCACGCCGCCGATGACGGCCCGGCACTCGACGGGCCCGCAGAGGTAGCGGGTCATGTCGACGACCTGCGCACGCTCGCGCGGCAGCGCCCGGGCGGCGAGCGCGGCGGGGTCGGGATCCAGGCCCTTGCGCCGCGGGTTCTCGCAGGCGGCGCCGGCGTCCCGCTTGGCCGCGATCGCGTCGTCGACGCACTGCAGCGTCGCCCCCGTCGACTTCGGCGTGTCGCGGATGACGACGATGCGCTTGACGGACGGCGGCAGCGCCGCCCAGGCGCGCTGGTAGCCGTCGATCTTCGCCCGCGTCGAGCTCTTGCCCCGCGGGACCACGACGTCGCCGCCGGTGATGTTGGAGACGAAGACGGTGTCGACCTCGGGATGGCGTGCCAGCTGCGCCGGGACCTGGCGGTTCCAGGAGATGCAGCGCGACCGCGCCGGCTCGGGCAGGTCGTAGGTCGCCGCCGAGAACGGGCAGCCGGTGTGGGTGATCGAGAGGCCGTGCCAGCCCTTGCGCCGGGCGACGACCTCCAGGCCCGCGCGCCAGTGCGTCGCGTGGCTGTCGCCGATGAGCGCGAACGTCCGCTTGGCCTGTGCCGGCGGGACGCCGAACTCGCAGATGCTCACCGCGCGGACCCGCGTCTTGCGCGTGCAGGCCGGGTTGGGCTCGTTCTTGGCCTCCAGCGGCAGCGGCACGACGGTCCGCGCGAGCGCCGGGTTGACGCAGGGGACGTCCGGGTTCTGCGAGGCGGCGCCGAAGCAACGCGGCTGGGCCGCGACCGTCCGGGCGGTCTTGGCCTTCGCCGCGCGCAGCTCGTCCTGCACACGGTGGGTGCCCTGCAGGGCGACGGCGACGACGAGGCCCGTCGCCAGCGCGGCGAGGGCGAAGGTCACGTGCGGGCGGCGCGCCAGCAGCGGGCGGCTGCGTCGTACCGGGTCCTCGATGAGGACCTTCGTCCCCCAGGCCAGGACGAGCGACCCGACGAGCACCGCAATGCGGGTGCCGGTCCCCACGTCGTGGCCGAGCAGGTACGGCGCGAGGATGAGCAGCGGCCAGTGCCAGAGGTAGACGCCGTAGGACACGTCCCCCACCCACTGCACGGGGCGCAGCGCGAGGATGCGCGTCGGCGACCAGACGAGCCGCGGTGCCCCGGACCAGATGACCGCGAGCGCCCCGAGGATCGGGAGCGCGGCGGCGATCCCGGGGAACGCCGTGCCGTCCGTGTAGGCGAACGCGGCGATCGCGATCGCCGCGATGCCCGCCCAGGACACGACAGCGCGCAGCGGAGCCGGCGGCGTCCGGCGCAGCGCGAGCAGCGCGAGCAGGCCGCCGGCGCCGAACTCCCAGGCCCGTGTCGGGGTGACGAAGTACGCCTCCTTGGCGTGCGAGGCGGTGAAGAGAATCGAGAAGACAAGGCTCGCGCCGGTGACGAGCCCGAGCACGAGCGCCGCGGCACGCCGGCGATGCACGAGCGAGCCCGTGCGGACGAGCGCGACCGCCGCCAGGATGAGCGCGGGCCACACGAGGTAGAACTGCTCCTCCGCCGACAGCGACCAGAAGTGCTGGACGGGCGACGGCTGCTCGGCCGACGCGAGGTAGTCGACGCTGCTGGCGGCCAGGTGCCAGTTCTGGACGTAGAACGCGCTGGCGCGGATGTCGTCGAAGAACGACTGCCACAGGATCTGCGGGACGGCGAGGAGCGTCGCGATCGCGCAGAAGAGCAGGACGGTCAGGGACGCCGGCAGCAGGCGTCGGGCGCGGCGGGCCCAGAAGCGCGGCAGCGACACCCGGCCGGTCCGGCCCGCCTCGCGGAACAGGTGGGCGGTGATGAGGAAGCCGGAGATCGCGAAGAAGACGTCCACCCCGACGTAGCCTCCGGGGACCGCCTCGGGCCACAGGTGGTAGGCGACGACGAGAAGGACGGCGATCGCGCGCAGGCCCTGGATCTCCGGGCGCAGCTCCGAGACGCCCGGAGGCGTCGCCGCAGGACGCTCGGACGGCCCCGGCACCGCGGGGACGACGAGCGTCCGGCCGACAGACGGGGGTGGCCCCGGGAGAACCGAGGTTTGTGCGGCGCGTCCGAGCATCACGAAGAAGAACTGCCCCACAACGGTAGAGGTTGCGCCGCTTTGCAGGCGCGCCACGCGGCGGCGCGCCGCTCAGGGCGTCGTGCCCGTGCTCGACCCCTCGTCGTCGGCGCCGCTCTTCTGCTCGTCCTCGCCCTGGGGCTCCTCGTCGCTGCCGGGCGCCGGCGTGGCCCCGGTCGCGGTGCTGGACGTCGTGGCCGGAGTCGACGCGCCGCTGTCGGTGGAGGGCGTCCCGGGGCCGTTCGGGACGGTGGCCGGCGTCGTCTGCCCGTCGGTGCCCGTCGACGGCACGATGCCGCCCCCCTCGTCCGGGTCCCCGCAACCGGCGCCCGTCAGCGCGAGGGTCGCGAGCGCGGGCAGGAGCAGTGCACGTCGGAAGGTCATGCAGGTCCTGTGCCCAGGACCCGGCGGTCTCACGCACGTCCGGCGGGGCCGGGCGCACGCGCCGTGCGAGGCGCTCAGCCGCGGACGACGGTCTCGCAGTCGGCGGCCGCCCGCGAGTGACGGCTCATCTCGACGCGGTCGCGGCCCGGGCCGCAGCGGATCGTCGACAGCCCGCTCGTGTACGAGAAGATCGTGTCGTCCCCCGCCCCGGCGTCCACGCGGTTCGGACCGTCGCCGCGCAGGCGGATCGTGTCCGCGCCCTCGCCGCCGCGGATGGTGTTGCGCCCGACGCCGCCCTGCAGGTAGTCGTCGCCCGCGCCGCCCTCGATGACGTTGCGGCCGGGGCCGCCGTAGACCGTGTCGTTCCCGGGCCCGGCGAACAGCTGGTCCAGCGCCGGGCTCGGGTCGTTGTTGAGCATGTTGCCCCACAGGACGTCGTCCCCCGCCCCGGCCGCGATGACGTCCGGCCCGTGGTTGCCGAGCAGGTTGTCGTTGCGGTCGGTGCCGGTCTTGTTGCCGCCCGAGCGCGGCGCGAGCCAGGTGACGCCCTCGGAGGGATCCTTCGGCGGGGCCGGGCTCGTGATGACGTGCTCGCAGCCGACGATGCCGCCGCGGCGGCGCAGCTGGTCGTCGGAGATGCCACCCGGCGCGCTGCGCGGGTCCAGCACGACGGTGTCCTCGCCGTCGCCGCAGTCGACGCGCTCGACGCTGTGGCCGTCGTTGATGCGCACGACGTCGTCGCCGGGGCCGCCGAGCAGGACGTCCCCGCCGGAGTCGGAGAACAGCACGTCGTCGCCCGCGCCACCGCTGACGAGATCCGGGCCGCTGCCGCCGTGCAGCACGTCGTCGCCCTCGTCGCCGTAGACCGAGTCGATCGCCGGGCCGCCGTAGAGCACGTCGTTGTCGGCTCCGCCGTGGAGCTTGTCGATGCCGAAGCCGCCCGCGATGACGTCGCGCCCGGTGCCGCCGTCGAGGACGTCGCCGCCCGCGGCGCCGTCGACCCAGTCGTCACCGGCGTTGCCGAAGACGCGGTCGGGCCCGGTGTCGCCGTAGAGCTGGTCGTCCCCGCCCAGCCCGGTGATCGTGTCCCGGCCGCCGAGCCCGTGGATGAGGTCACCGCCCGCGGTCCCGCGCAGCACGTCGTGCGGCTGGCCGCCGTTGCGGATGCGCAGGCTCGCCGCGGGCGCGGCGGGCGTCGCCGGCGCGCTGCCGCGCACGAGGTCGACGGTCGCCGGCAGGACGGCCGAGAGCACCGTCACCGCGGGCAGCACCGGCACGGAGACCGCGGGAAGGGTCGGAGCGCCGGGCAGCGTCACGGCCGGCCGTGGGGCCAGCTGCGCGGAGATGTCCTCCGGGACGACCGCCGCGGACCCCGCCGCGGGACCGACGACGGCCCCGGCGAGGGCGAGGAGGGACAGGGGCACGGCAAGGCCCGGCACGCAGCGCATGCCCAGAACATCGGTTCAGCGCGCGAGGCGCTTGAGGCGGGCCGTCAGGAGGGCTGCAGCGCGAGGGCGGCGGCCTGACGGAGCGCGGCCTCGGCCTTCGCCGTCATGCGGGTGAGCCCGTACGCGTCGAGGGTCGCGCGGGGCAGGGCGTCCTCGGCGCAGCCGGCCGCCGCGAGGCGGCCCATGAGCGCGACGAGCTCGGCCTGCGGGACCTCGTCGAGCGTCCGCGGGGCCAGCGCGCGGACGCGGACGGCCGGCGGGCCCCCCGGGCGCAGCAGCTCGTCGGCCTCGCCCGTGGCGCTCGGCGCCTGCTCGAGCTCGATCGCGCCTGCCTGGCGCAGCCGGTAGGCCGAGCCCGACAGGGGCGCCCGGGCGATCGTCGTGAGCGCCTTGCCGCCCGCCGCGCGGTTGTAGAGGCGGTAGGCCCGCGACGCCAGGACGGGACCTTCGGCGGCGATGATCTCCAGCAGGACCGGGCCGATGAGCTCGCGGCCGGCGGTGCGCGGGTCCGGCACGGGCCGGCTCTCCCAGGCCTTGTAGGGCGCGAGGGCCACGCCGCCGGTCACGGCCACCGGCTCGGCCTCGAGCCACCGGTCCAGCGGCCACGTCGCGACGGCGGCCGACGGCGCCTGCAGGTCGGGGACGGCGACGACGTCGACGAGGCCCTCGGCGGCCAGCCGGACGCGCTGGTCGTCGGCGCCGGGGCCGGTGACGAGGACGGCGGGGACCGCCAGGCCTGCGGCGCGTGCGGCCTCGATGGTCAGCAGCGCGTGCGACGCCAGGTCGGGGCCCGCCGGCGCGAGCACGATGATGATCGCCCCGCCGGCGCGCGCGCGGTCACGCACGGTGTCCTCGCCGGCGCGGGCGAGGAGGCCGGGGGCCGACCCGACGCCCGCGCGGCCGTCGAGCGCGCGGTCGAGGGCGCGGACGAGGTCGCGCAGGTCCAGCGCTGCGGTGGTCGCCACGACGAGGATGTCCGGCATCGCGCTGGAGGATAATCCGCGTCGATGCGCTCCATCACCGACTTCTACCGTCGCAATCCCCTCGTGCTCGCCGTCGCGGTGCTCGTCGGGCTTGCCCTCAGCATCGTCACGGCGGTGGCCGGCAGCGACGGCATCGTCGGCCCTGTCGTCCTGGCGGTGCTCGTGGGCGTCATGGTCGGGCTCGGCGTCGCGTTCGTGCGCGCCGGGGACGACGAGGAGCCGATCGACGAAGACGACCCGCGCTTCGACCCCTGACGCGCCGCCATCCGAGCGCCTGCGCGCCAAAGGAACTGGATATGGACGTAAATA
This sequence comes from uncultured Conexibacter sp., assembly GCA_964600395.1. Taxonomy (GTDB): domain Bacteria; phylum Actinomycetota; class Thermoleophilia; order Solirubrobacterales; family Solirubrobacteraceae; genus Paraconexibacter. The sequence continues at coordinate 5,663 of CAZRLR010000109.1, read as the reverse complement.
TGTCCAAAATCGCTACATAACCTGCACAACATCGGATCAACTTTCCGAGCAAGGCATCCCGGGGGCACACTTGCCCAAGCCCGGGCGCCTCGCCGGCCGGGCTGCCAGCACGGGGAACGATCCAGATCGGGTGACGTCGATGCAGCGCCAGACCCACAACGTGGTGAGCAGGGCCTCGTCATGAGCATCGTGCTCACCGTCGTCGTCGCCTGGATCGGTCTGACGATCGTCGCCCTCGTCGTGATGTCGCTGCTCGGGCGCGCCGGTCGGGCGGCCGACGACGCGTCGGCGGACGACGTCGCCCGCGTCCGTGCCTGGCAGGAGAGCGCGACCCTCGGGGTCGTCGCCCCCCATCCGCTGCACGAGGGCGAGGCCGCCGTCTGCGCCCCGTGCGCGACGAAGGTCCCGGGCCTCGCGCCGGGCGAGCCGTGCCCGACCTGCGGGACGCCGGTGCTCGAGTCCCCGCGCGTCATCGCCCCGCGGCGGCAGGCCTCGACGCCCCACGGCGTCCGCCGCGCCGTCTGAGCGAGACCGCGGCGTCGCTGCGCGCACCCCTGGACACATCGCGGATCACGCTCGCCCCGGTCCGCGCCGATGCAGGCGCCATGGACAAGCCCCTCGTCAGCTGCCGTGCCTGCGAACGGACCTGGCACAGCCGGACGATGGCCGACGGGCTGCGGACGATCGGGCAGTGCCCCCGCTGCGGTGGTGAGCTCGTCTGGGCCGAGGACCTCGAGTCCACCCCGGCTCGGGCGGGTGGGCCCGCGACGGGCGCCCCGGTCCTGCCGCCGCACCTCGTCCTCGGCCTCCCTCGCCGCTGAGGGCCCCCGCCGGTGCCCTGACCGCGGAGCGCCGATCAGCCGGGGTCGGGACCCGCAGAGGCAGGGCGCGGTTCGTGGCCCGGGCAGCGCAGGACGGGCAGCGGCGGGTACTTCGGGTAGGCCGCATCGGTGCGGTGGCGCAGGCACATCGAGAAGGTCGAGCCCCGTCCGCTGCGGATGATCTTCTGATGGGCGCAGGTGCTGCAGGCGCCGACGGGCGTGCCGGGCATCGTCCGGGAGGATGACACCGGGCCGTTGCGGATGACCTGCCCCGCGACGGGCGCCGTAGCCCAGGCGGGGCGCCCGGTTCGGCCGGCAAGAGGTCGTTGCCCAGGCAACTAGACTGCTCCTTCTGCGTATGGCGACCTTCTGGCGACTGCTCACCTTCCTGCGGCCCTACCGGGCCGGCGTCATCGGCTCGCTCGTCCTCGCGGCGGCGGCGATGGTCATGACGGTCGCCATCCCGTACCTCACCGGGCGCGCGATCGACCAGGTCCGCGACGGGGACGATCACGCGCTCATGGTCCTCGGCGGCGCGGTGGCCGCGGCCGGCGTCCTGCGCCTGGCGCTCACCGTCGCGCGACGGCTCGTCGCCGGCCAGGTCTCGCTCGGGGTCGAGTACGACCTGCGCACCCGGCTCTACACGCACTTCCTCGAGCAGGAGCTCGCGTTCTTCGACCGCCAGCAGACGGGCCAGCTCATGTCGCGGGCGACGGTGGACCTGTCGGCCGTCCGGTTCTTCCTCGGCTACGGCCTCGTCTTCCTCCTGCAGTCCGGGCTGACGATCGTCCTCGCCGCGGCGGCGATGTTCCTCACCGACCCGGGGCTCGCGGCGCTGGCGCTTATCCCCGTCCCGTTCGTCGTCGTCATCGCGACCCGCTTCGGCCGTGAGTCGCGACCCGCGATCCAGGCCGTGCAGCAGCGTCTGGCCGAGCTGAGCGCCGACGTGGAGGAGAACATCAGCGGCGTGCGCGTCGTCAAGGCGTTCGCCGCCGAGGACCGGCAGCTGCGGCGCTTCAACGGGACGGTGGACCGGGTCTTCGACCAGGCGATGATCTCCACGCGCCTGCAGGCCTTCTACAACCCGTTCATCGGCTTCCTCCCCCAGCTCGGCCTCGCGGCGATCCTCTTCTTCGGCGGGCGCCGCGTCATCGACGGGTCGCTGACGACGGGTCAGTTCACCGCGTTCTACACGTACCTGCTCATGCTGCTGGGCCCGATGCGCCAGCTCGGCGTCGCCCTCGGGCTCTCCCAGCGCGCGACGGCGTCCGGCGCCCGGCTCTTCGAGATCCTCGACCGCGAGCCCCGCATCCAGACCCGGCCGGACGCCCGGCCGGTGCCGGACGGCAACGGCGAGATCGAGTTCCGTGACGTGACGCTGCGCTACGAGGGCACGACCGCCCCGGCGCTCGCGCACGTGGACCTGCGCGTGCCCGCGGGGCGGACGCTCGCCGTCGTCGGCGCGACCGGCTCGGGCAAGACCGCGCTCGTGCAGCTCGTCGCGCGGCTGTACGACGTCAGCGACGGGGCGGTGCTCGTGGACGGCGCGGACGTCCGGGACGTCGTGCCCGAGGCGCTGCGAGCGCAGATCGCGATCGTCAACGACGACCCGTTCCTCTTCAGCGCGACCGTCGCCGAGAACATCGCCTACGCCCGTGCCGACGCGACGGACGCGGAGATCCGGACCGCCGCCGAGCGCGCGCAGGCCGCCGGCTTCATCGAGCGCCTGCCCGACGGCTACGACACACGCGTCGGCGAGCGGGGGCTGACGCTCTCGGGCGGCCAACGCCAGCGCATCGCGATCGCCCGCGCGTTCCTGGCGGATCCCCGGATCCTCATCCTCGACGACGCGACCTCGTCCGTGGACGCGTCGACCGAGCAGGCGATCAAGTCCGCGCTGCGCGAGGTCATGGCCGGGCGTACGACGATCGTCATCGCCCACCGCCTCTCGACGATCGCGCTCGCGGACGAGATCGTCGTCCTCGAGGACGGGGTCGTCGCCGCCCACGGCAGCCACGACGAGCTGCTGGACGCCTCGCCGTTGTACCGCGAGATCGTCGAGAAGGGACTCCCCGATCAGGTCTTCCTGACCCGCAAGCCGCTCGAGCCGAAGGTGGCGGGCTTCTGATGAGCGAGCCGGTCCAGACGCCCCTCTCGCGCCGCGACGACCTGCGCCGGCGCCTGCGCGGCACCCAGGGTCGCGGGCGCAAGCTGCGCGGGCTCATGGTCCTCCTGGCGCCCTACCGCCTGCGTGTCGCGGCGATGTTCGCCGCGCTGCTGCTGGGGACGGCCGCGGCCCTGGCCCCCGCGCCGCTGGCCCAGAAGGCCATCGACGACGGGATCCTCGCCAAGGACGTCGGCACGCTGAACGTCATCGTCGTCGCGTTCGTCGTCAGCGCCTTCGTCGTCTGGGTCGCGACCTACGCGCAGACCTACCTCACCGGGTGGATCGGCCAGCGCGCCCTCCAGGACCTGCGCCTGCAGATCTTCAAGCACCTGCAGGAGCAGCCCGTCGGCTTCTACGAGCGCCGCCCCGCCGGCGTCCTGGTCTCGCGGATGACGAACGACGTGGAGGCGCTGGACGCCCTGGTCACCGACGCGGTCACGACGCTCTTCACCGCGTCGCTGACGCTCATCGGCTCGATCGTGATCCTGCTGACGTTCGACGTCGAGCTCGCGCTCATCACCTTCCTCATCTTCCCCGTCATGGCCATCGGATCGCTGGCCTTCCGCGTCGCGTCGGCGGACGCCTACCGGCGCACCCGCGAGACGATCGGCGCGATCACCGCCTACCTGCAGGAGACGCTCTCGGGGATCCGCGTCGTCCGCTCCTTCGCGCAGGAGCCGCGTCACCTGACGGAGTTCGCCGCCCGCAACGAGCGCAACCGCGAGGCGAACCTCACGACGGTCAAGCTCAACGCCGCCTACTTCCCCGTCGTCGAGTTCGTCAGCGCCCTGGCGACCGTCGCGATCCTGCTGTACGGCGGCAAGCAGGCCATCGACGGCGAGGTGACGGTCGGCGTCCTCGTCGGCTTCATCGCCGCGCTCAACGGCTTCTTCGACCCGATCGGCCAGCTCTCGCAGGTCTACACGACCTACCAGTCCGGCATGGCGGCACTCGACAAGATCTTCGAGCTGCTCGACGAGGAGCCGACGCTCACCGACAAGCCCGGCGCCCGGGACCTGCCGACGCCGCTGCGCGGGGAGATCCGCTTCGACGACGTCTCCTTCGGCTACCGCACCGAGGACGAGGGCTTCAAGCTCGCGCTCGCCGACGTGGACCTGACGATCCCGCCCGGGCAGACGGTCGCGCTGGTCGGTGCCACCGGCGCGGGCAAGTCGACGTTCGCGAAGCTCGTGGCCCGGTTCTACGACCCGACGAGCGGGAGCGTCAGCGTCGACGGCGTCGACCTGCGCGACGTGCGCGCCTCGTCGCTGCGGCGGCAGATGGGCATCGTCCCCCAGGAGGCGTTCCTCTTCAGCGGCACGATCCGCGAGAACATCGGCTTCGGCCGGGCCGACGCGACCGACGCCGAGATCGAGGCCGCGGTGCACGCCGTCGGCGCCGACGACATCGTCACGCGCCTGGAGCGCGGTCTGGACACCGAGGTCGGCGAGCGCGGGGTGCAGCTGTCGGCCGGCCAGCGTCAGCTCGTCGCCTTCGCCCGTGCGCTCGTCGCCGATCCGCGCATCCTCATCCTCGACGAGGCCACGTCGAACGTCGACCTGCACACGGAGGGCAAGCTCGAGGTCGCGATGCGGCGCCTGCTGGCCGGCCGCACCTCGATCGTCATCGCCCACCGCCTGTCGACGATCCGCCAGGCCGGCCGGATCGTCGTGCTCGAGGGCGGGCGCATCCTCGAGCAGGGCACGCACGACGAGCTGCTCGCCGCCGAGGGCGCGTACTGGCGGCTGTACCGCGACTGGGCCCAGCAGGCCGCCGCCTGACCCGGCGCGGCGGTCCTCAGGTCGTCAGGCCGGCTGTGGCGTGCGCCGCCACGAGGCGCCAGCCCCCGACGCTCGCGCGGGCGCCACGGCGCTTGGCGGCGGGGGCGCAGACCGACACCGTCCGCCTCACCGTGCGGGCCGCCGACCGGCCCGCGGCCGTCGCCGTCTGACGGACGGTCAGCCGGCGCACCCCGGCCCCGAGCGCCACACGGACCACGGCACGCGGCCCACGGGTCCGCCGGACGACGCGACCGCCGCTGCGCACGACCGTCGTCGTGACACGATGGCCCTTCCAGGCCGGGAGCCTGACCTTGACCGGCGAGGCCTGGCAGGCCGTCGCGGGGCCATCCGGGGACGTGGTGGACGACGGCGCCGGGACGTCAGCGGTCGGACCCACGGCCGTCGAGCCGGCCGGGGCACCCCCGCCGGTCGTCGGGTGGGGGGCCGACAGCTCGGCGACGAGGTCGCGGAAGGTCCAGAAGGCGGGCTTCGGGGTGTAGTCGTCCTGCGTGATCCCGTACTGGCTCTCGAAGTTCGGGTCGGCGGTGACGCTGTCGCGCAGGTCGAACCAGCGGTAGTCGGTGACGTTGAAGCGTCCGCGGACCCCGTCGACGGCGCGGACCATCGCCTCCAGCGCGCCGGCCTGCAGGGCGGCCGAGCGACCGGGCCCGGTGGGGAAGCCGTTCTCGGCGATGTGGATCGGGACGCCGCTGCCCAGGCCGATCATCGGCATGAGGCAGGCGCGCAGCGTCTGCACGCTCGCGACCATCGCGTCCGCGGCGAGCCCCGGCAGGGCGGCGCCGATCGTCAGCTGCGGGCTCCAGGTCCCCGGATAGGCGTCCAGGCCGACCCAGTCGACCGCGTCGGCGAACGCCCTGCCGCCACTCCTGGCCA
>CAZRLR010000108.1:0-11610 GCA_964600395.1 uncultured Conexibacter sp. | reverse complement strand
ACGACTCGTTCCGCAAGATGCGCTCGTTCGTCTTCATCGAGCGGATCAGCGAGGTGACCGACGTCTTCCAGAAGGAGCGCGACTTCCGCAAGGTCAGCGAGGCGATCGGCAAGGACGCGGGCGTCGCGGACATCTCCGGCTACACCGACTACGGCCGCGTCTGGAACGAGTTCCGCACGCTCGTGGAGGACGACCTGCACCCGCGGGCGACGGTCATCGTCCTCGGCGACGCGCGGACGAACGGCCGCGACCCGAAGGCCGAGGTCTTCGCGCAGATCGCCGAGAAGGCCGGCCGGACGTTCTGGCTCAACCCCGAGCCGCAGCTGTACTGGAACTACGGCGACAGCGTCATCTCCGCGTACGCGGCGCACTGCGAGGCCTACGAGTGCTGGACGACCCAGCACCTGGAGGACTTCGTCAAGGCGCTCACCAAGCCGGTGCACTCGGGGCGCTGACGCCGGACCGGCCGACGGACGGACGGTCAGCGGGTGATGCGCAGCGCCACACGGCGGTTGCCCAGGCGGCCGGCCGGCGTGGCGTTGCTCTGCCGTCCCCGCCTGAAGCCGTAGCTGGTCAGCACCGTGTGCTTCGTCATGCCGAGCGTGCGCAGGTAACGGCAGACGGCAGCGGCGCGGGCGAGTCCCAGGGCGCGCTTGTCCGGCTCACGGCTGCTGGCGTGCCCGTCGCACCGCACCAGCGCCACCTTGCCGACCGCGTGGTAGAGCGTCCTCAAGGACCGCTTGACCGACGCGCTGAGGCGGGCGTCGCCGAACGCGAACCGACTGCCGGCCGGCACGACCCGGAACTCCTCGGCCAGCAGGGTCCGCTCGCCGCTCGCGTGGCGCATGGCGGCGTCGTACGGCTTCGCCGCGACGGCGAGGGTGACGGTCAGCCCCTCGGGGTGCCGGGCGAGCTCGAGCCGGCCGCGGGCGTTGAGGACGATGTCCACCGGCACCGTGCGCTGCCCGCGCTCCGGCACCACCGCCTTGCCGTGGCCCACGAGGACACGACCCGGGGAGCGTGTGGCGGACGGGACGTACGCGTCGACCGCGCATTGCTCGAGCGAGCCGGTGTCGATCGTGCAGTCGACGACCAGCCGGCCGCCGGCGCTGACGTCGAGGTCTGCGCCCGCGTCCGGGTCGGGTCGAAGCTCCGGCGAGGTGAGGATGGCAGGCTCGGGCGCCGGCGCGGGGTCCGTCACGGGCTCGGACGCCGGCGCGGGGTCCGTCACGGGCTCGGGCGCCGGCGCGGGGTCCGTCACGGGTCCGGGTGCCGACACGGGGTCCGCCGGGGGCTCGGGCGCCGGCGGTGCGGGGGGCAGCTCCGCGACCGCGATCGCGTTCGAGGCGGCGCTCGCGGGTGCCTCGGCGTTGGTGGCGGTGACCTGCACGCGGACCTCGTGCCCGGCGTCGGCATCGGTCAGGGTGTAGGTGTCGCCCGTCGCCGAGCCGATGTCGGCAAAGCCGCCCGCGCCGTCGGAGCGTTGCCAGCGGTAGGCGACGGTGACGGGGGTGGAGCTGCTCCAGGACCCGGGCGAGGCGGTCAGCTGCTGTCCTGACCGGCCGACGCCGGCGATCGTGGGTGTTCCTGCGGTCGGCGGATGGACGAACCGGACGAGCCGGAGGCCCGCGGCCTCGAAGCCCCAGCCGATCGTGAAGCTCAGCCGGCGATCCGCCGACGTCGTGGCGGCGTTGCCGTTGCGGTAGGTGACGGCCCTCAGGGCGGCCTGGTACTCGGCGAGCGTTCCCGCGCCGTTCAGGTACAGCGAGCCGTAGGTGGCGTCGTAGGTCCCGGTGATCGCGCCGGTCCCCGGGAAGGCCAGCTCGTCCTCGGCGGCGTCGAAGGGGGCCGCGTCGGCGCCGTAGGACAGGATCGACACGACCGCGCTGGTGATCGTCGTCTCGGCGTCGGGATCGCTGAGCGTGAGGCCTGGATCGATGGCTGTCGCCGCGGTGCCCGGCACCACGGCGAGCGTCGATCCCGTCGTGATCGCGGTCACGGGGTCGTCGACCGCGGCGATCGTCAGCTCGCGGGTCGTCGTCCGGCTGGTGTTGCCGGTGTCGACGACCCGGATCGACGCCGTGCGGCTCGCGGTGCCGGGGTCGTCGCTCGCGTTCCGGTAGGTGACCGAGCGCAGCGCGGTCTGCCAGGACACCATGCTCGCGGTGCCCGTCAGGGTCAGCACGCCGTCGGCATACGAGCCGGTGATGCCGTTCTGGTCGGCGAAGCCGAGCTCGTCCTCGCCCGCGACATAGCCAACGCCGAGCCTCACCTCGGCGGAGGCCAGGCTCACGGACCCGTCGACGGTGAGCACGGGAGCGATGGGCGTGGCAGCGTCGTCCTCGGTGTAGGTCAGCGCTCCGAGGGGCTCGCTCGCGAGCTTCTGCACCCGGTCGTTCCCGCTGTCGGCGACGTAGAGGTCGCCGGACGACGGATCGATCTGGAGGCCACCGGGGTAGGTGAAGTCCCCCAGCGACGATCCCGACATGTTCGCGCCGAGGACGGCGACGGCCACGCCGGCCGTGCTGAACTGGCGGATCTGGTGCCAGCTCGCCACGTAGACGTTCCCGGCGGAGTCGGCGGCGATGCCGCCAGGGCTCTGCACCGCCCACGACAGGACCCAGTCGCCGTCGGCGTCGAACTTCTGCACGCGGTCGTTGTCGTAGTCCGACACGTACATCGTGCCGTCGTCCTCGAACGTCACGTCTGCCGGGTTGTCGAACTGGCCGGGGCCGTCGCCGCCCGAGCCGAAGGTGGCAGCGAGGGTGCCATCGGGGTGGTACCTGCGGAGGGTGTCGCTCGTGCCCCCGGCGACCCAGAGGTCCCCGGTGGTCGGGTCCACGGCGAGGCCGCGGGGGTTGAAGGGCACCGTCGCGAACTGGGTCCGCCCGGTGAGATCGGCCTCGTAGCGGTCGATGCGGTTCGGGTAGAGCCCGTTGTTGACGAGCGAGACGTAGACCCGGTCGTCGTTGCCGACAGCGACGCCGCTGGCGTTCTGAAAGGTGGTGCCGCCCCACTTCGCGAGGTAGGTGCCGTCGGCGGCGAACTTCTGGATGCGGCTGTTGCCCCGATCGAGCACGTACATCTCGTGCGAGGCGTCGAAGGCCACCTCGGCGGGCTGGGCGATCTGGCCGTTGCCCGACCCGCCCGGCAGCAATGACACCGGCGAACCCACGCTGGTGCCGAGGCCCAGGCTGAGCGGGTTCGGCTGGGCGCGCGCGGCCATCGGGATGGCCGCCAGGAGGCAGACGGCGACGGCGAAGGCGCTGCGCAGGATGAGGGACACCTCCCGGTCATCGGCTGTCATGGCGCAACATGAGGCCTTCCGGTGGATCTTCTGGCGGCACCGCGCTCGTGTCCGCCACGCCTCCCCCACGAGCGCGGTCGGCGCCGGCAGTGCCTGCTCATCGTCACGGCTGCTCAAGGCCCGCTGCGCGCGGGGCAAGGTGACCGGCCGCACGGGCGGGCGCGTGTCGACTCAGAGCCGCAAGGCGGGGACCCGGCTGCGCGGCGGCACGAAGGTCGCCGTGAAGCTCACGCGGCCCAAGCCCAAGCGGCGGTCGCCCGTGCGGCCCGCCTGACGGGCGTCCGGCGGCCGCGCCGGGTACCCTGAAGCGCAGAACGAGGGGTGCTGGGGAGTCCGCCCGGCTGAGATCGGCCTCCGACCTGGGGCCTGACCCGTTGAACCTGTGGGGTAATGCCCGCGAAGGGAGACATGACGTCACCGTCCCGGACGCCGCCGGCGCCCGCAGCCACCGAAGCACCGAGCAGCGTCGTCCTCGACGGCGTCCGGCGGGTGTTCCCCGGACGGCGCGGTGTGGACGACGTGGTGGCCCTGGACGGGCTGACGCTCGCGGTCGCGCCCGGTGAGGTCGTGGCGATCGTCGGTGCCTCCGGGTGCGGCAAGTCGACGCTCCTGGACCTCGTCTGCGGCCTCCAACGGCCGGACGCCGGGACGGTCGCCGTGCCGGCCGGCGAGGCGGTCCTCATGCCGCAGGGCGACACGCTGCTGCCGTGGGCGACGGCCGTCGACAACGCGGCGCTCGCGCTCCGCGTGGCGGGCACGCCGCGGGCGCAGGCCCGCGAGCAGGCGCTGACCGAGCTGCGGGCCCTCGGCCTGCACGGGTTCGCGCACGCCCGCCCGGCGGCCCTCAGCGGCGGCATGCGCCAGCGGATCGCGGTGGCGCGCACCCTGCTGTCCGGCGCCCCCGTCGTCTGCCTCGACGAGCCCTTCGGCGCGCTGGACGCCATCACCCGGGCCGACGCCCAGCGCTGGCTGACGGCGACCCTGGACGCCCGCCCCCGGACGGTCCTGCTCGTCACCCACGACACCGAGGAGGCGGCGCTCATGGCCGACCGGATCGTCGTCCTCGCGCCACGCCCCGGACGGGTCGTCGCCGACCTCGCCGTCGCCCTGCCGCACGGGCGCACGGCGACCGACCCCGACGTCGTCGCCGTCCGCGCCCGGGCGCTCGCGGCGCTGGAGGGCGCGCGCTGATGTGGGCCGCGCTCGTCCTGCTCGCCTTCCTCGGCGGCTGGCAGGCGTACACGGCGCTGTCGTCGATCGACGAGTTCCTGCTGCCGTCCCCGACCGACGTCGCCGCCGCGACCTGGGACGACCGCGGCCTGCTGTGGGACAACTTCACCGTCACCGCCCGGGAGATGGGCATCGGCCTGCTCGTCGCGGTCGTCCTCGGCGTCGGCGTCGCGCTTGTCCTGCACCGCTGGTGGGCGGTCCGCCGGGGGCTGTACCCGCTCATCATCGCCTCGCAGACCGTCCCCGTCGTCCTCATCGCCCCGCTGCTGGCGGCGTGGCTGGGCTACAGCCTCACCCCGAAGCTCGTCATCGTCGCGCTCGTCTGCTTCTTCCCGATCGTCGTGCCGACGCTCGACGCGCTGGCCGGCGTGGAGCCGGGACGCCGGAAGCTCATGGCCGGCCTGGGCGCCACGCGCTGGCAGACCCTGCGCTACGTCGAGGCGCCCTCGGCGGTGCCGGCGCTCTTCACCGGCCTGCGCCTGGCCGTCGCGGTCGCGGCGATCGCCGCCGTGCTGGCCGAGACCGCGGGCTCGGAGTCCGGCCTCGGCCACCTCATGACGCAGTCCATCCCCCAGCTCGAGACGGCCCGCGCGTTCGCCGCCGTCGTCGTCCTCTCGCTCTTCTCCGTCGCGCTGTACGCCACGTTGTCGCTCGCCGAACGCCGGCTGGCCCCGTGGGCCCATTCCCCGAAAGGACCCGTCCTGTGACCCGCCCCATCGCCGCGCTGCTGGCCGGTGTCGTCGCCCTGACCACGCTGACCGCCTGCGGCTCGAAGGAGGACGACACCGCCGCCACGCCGCCGCTGCAGGACGTCACGGTCATGCTCGACTTCTTCCCGAACGCCGACCACGCCCCGCTCTACGCGGCCATCGCCCGCGGCGACTTCACGAAGGCCGGCCTCCGGGTCAAGGTGGTCACGCCGTCTGACCCGTCCGCGCCGCTGAAGCTCGTCGCCGCCGGCAAGGTCGACCTCGCGATCACCTACGAGCCCGAGCTGCTGCTCGCGCGCGACAAGGGCGTGCAGGTGCAGGGCATCGCCGCGCTCGTGCAACAGCCGCTGACGTCGATCATCGCGCTGGGGAGCGCGAAGATCCGCACCGTCGCCGACCTCGCCGGCAAGACCGTCGGCACCGCCGGGATCCCGTACCAGACCGCCTACCTCAAGACGATCCTCGCCAAGGCCGGCATCGCCCCCGCGCGCGTCAAGGAGCTGAACGTCGGCTTCAACCTCGTCCCCGCGATGCTCTCCAAGAAGGTCGACGCGACGCTCGGCGGCTTCTGGAACTACGAGGGCATCCAGCTCGAGCAGGCCAAGAAGGACCCGACGATCATCAAGATGCCCGACGCCGGCGTGCCGACCTACGACGAGCTCGTCCTCGTGGCGCGCGACCAGACCGTGCGCAAGCAGGGGCCGCTGCTGCGGCGTTTCGTCCAGGCGCTGCAGTCCGGGGCGCTGGCCGTCAAGGCCGATCCGGCGGCCGGCGTGGATCCGCTGCTGGCGGCGAACAAGGACCTGGAGCGTCCGCTGCAGCTCGCCTCCGTCGAGGCGACGACCGCGGCGTTCTTCCCGGCCGACGACAAGGACCCGTTCGGCTGGCAGGACCCGGACGAGTGGAAGGCCTACGGCGAGTGGATGCAGGCGAACGGCCTGCTCGACAACCCGCCGAACTCCGCGGCGTTCACGAACGAGTTCCTGCCCGGCGAGGGCGTGCTGCCGGCCGAGTCGACCCCGAACGAGGCGCCGAGCCCCTGAGCTAGGCGGCGTTGGCGCCCAGCGGGGTCGCCGGCTTGGTGCCGGCGGACCGCAGGGCGTGGGCGCCGGCCAGCCCCGCCCACTCGCCGTAGGGCGCGAAGAACGCGCGGACCTCGTCCTCGGTCGCGCGCGGGGCCTGCGGGTCCCCGTCGCGCGCCCGCAGGCGCCCGACGAGCTTGACGTAGCTCAGGTCGCCGGCGGGCAGGCAGTCCAGCCGGCCCTGGCCGAGCAGCCCGAGGATCTCGAGCGTCCACGTGCCGATGCCGCGGATCGCCCGCAGGCGCGCCCAGCCGGCCTCGCAGTCCTCGCCGTGCAGGTCCACCCGCCCGGCGGCGACCTCCCGCGCGGCCTTCACGAGGGTCAGCGACCGCCCGGCCGACAGATCGCAGGACTCGAGCCACGCCGGGGCCAGGCCGGCGAAGGTCGCCGCGGACGGCGCGTCGACCAGGACGGAGGTCCCGTCCCACGACGGGACGCGGCGCCCGTGGCGGCGGAGGATCGCCCGCTGGATCTCCACCGCGCGGTCGTACTCGATGAGCTGCTCGGTGATCGCCCACATGAGCGCCTCCAGCGGCTCGGCCCGCCCCGCCGGGCGCAGGTGCGGCTGCCGGCGCACCGAGGCGCCGATGAGCGGGTCGTCCTTGAAGCGAGCGTAGAAGGGGAAGAGGTCCACGTCGATCCCGAGCGCGCGACGCGCCCGGTCGATCGCGATCTCGGCCGCGTCCCGGTCGTGCGCCCGCGCGCCGATGACGACGCGGTCGGCCGACGGCTGGGCGATCCGCAGGACGACGGGCTCGTCGCCGACGTGCAGCGCGCGCTCCAGGACGCTGCCGCCGCGGCGGCGCACGATGCCGTCCCGGGTCGGCCCGGGCAGGCGCAGCGGCGAGCGGGGGCACAGCTCGGCGCGGACCTCGACGCTCCACGTCGGCGCCGGGGTGACGGGGACGGCGACGGCCACCGCGTCAGTCGCGCGGGGCGAGGACGTGCACGTCGATGAGGAACGACCGCGTCGCGACGACCTGGGGACCGAGCTCCCCGGCGCGTCGGCGGGGCTTGATCGCCCGCTTGGAGCGCGCGGCGCGCACGACGGCGGCGGTCACGGCGCCCGCGGCGAACCCGGTGGCGGCGACGGCGGCGGCCTGCGCCATGACCGGCAGCGCGGAGCGGGAGGACGTGACGTCCGTGCGGGGCGCGGAGGCCAGCGCGGGGACGGCGTCGACCTCCTCGATCACGCCGTCCACCTCGAGCACCTCGTCGTCGCTCACGTGCACCGGCGGGAGTCTACCCCCGACCGGCGGCGGATCCGCGACGGACGGCGCGCTGCGCCGACCCTCCGGGCGCCCCCTCGCGGACACGGCGCCAGGCGGTCTGGGGCTTTCACTATGTTGTCGGACGTCATGACGTCCGGTCACGAACCGTCCTACCGCTCCCGGACCGAGCAGCTGCGCGCCTCGCCGCCCATGTTCGACTCGGCCTGGATGGATCGCTTCACGCGGGTGCACCCGATGGTGGTCCCGGCGCTGTTCGTCCCGATCATCGCGGGCTTCGCCGTCCTCGCCCTCGACGACGGGCTCGGCCCGGCGCCGCTCGTCGGCTGGGTCCTGGCCGGCTACGTCGTGTGGACGTTCACCGAGTACTGGCTGCACCGGCTCGTCTTCCACTTCGAGCCCGAGGCCGGAATCGGTGCGCGCCTGCACTGGATGATGCACGGCGTCCACCACGACCACCCGAACGACCCGCTGCGCCTCGTCATGCCGCCCAGCGCGTCGCTGCCGCTCGGGACACTGTTCGTCCTGCTCTTCCAGGCCCTGCTGCCCTTCGACGCGGCCTGCGCGCTGAGCGCCGGGTTCTTCGCGGGCTACCTCGCCTACGACATGACCCACTACGCGGTGCACCACCGGCCGCCGAAGGGCCCGGTCGCGCGCAAGCTGCGTGAGCTGCACATGCGCCATCACTTCCAGGACGACACGACCGGCTTCGGCGTGAGCGCCCCGTGGTGGGACGTCGTGTTCGGGACGGCCCCGTCCCGCCCCCGACGCCGCTGAGCGTGGAGCTCGTCCGGGAGGAGGTCGGCCTGGGCGACGGCCTGGCGCCGCTGCGGATCGAGCGCCCGGCCTCCAGCGAGGCGCTCATCGACGAGGGTCGCTTCGACGCCGAGGACGAGTTCCTCCCCTACTGGGCCGAGCTGTGGCCGAGCGCCGTCGTCCTCGCCGCCTGGGCCGCCCGGGCCCCGCTGGCCGGCGCCCGGGTGCTCGAGCTCGGCTGCGGGCTCGCCCTGCCGGCCGTCGCCGCGGCCCGGGCCGGTGCCGACGTCGTGGCGACCGACTGGGCCCCCGAGGCGGTCGCGGCCGCCCGGCGCAACGCCCACCTCACCGGAACCGAGCTGACGGCCGTGACCGCGGACTGGCGCCGGCCCGAGCCGCTCGTGGCCCGCGGCCCGTTCGACGTCGTCCTCGCGGCGGACGTCCTCTACGAGGCGCGCCACACCGCCCCGCTGCTGGCGCTCCTGGACGCCCTGCGGGCGCCCCGGGTGGTCCTCGCCGACCCGTCCCGCGCCACCGCCGAGGCGTTTCTCGCCGCCGCACACGCGACGCACGATCTGACGGCCACCGCGCAGGGCGACCGGCCCGCGCTGCGGCTGTACGACCTTTGCCGTCGCGGCGACGCCTGAGACCGATCTGGCACTGACATCCGGTGCGACGTCTGGTCTGCTGGCCGGCATGCGGAGGCTCATCGTCCTGGCGCTCGGCGCCCTCGTCCTGCTGCCCACCGGCAGCGCTGCCGCGTTCGACCAGGGCTCCCTGGTGAACGCGTCGGGCCCGGTGGGCCTCCCCGGTCTCGGGCAGATCATCCCGGCGACCGCCGGCGGGTCCTCCCTGGGCAACGGCGGCTCGGTCGTCAGCGCGGACGGCCGCTACGTCGTCTTCACCTCGACCTCGGACGCCCTGCTGACGCCCGCTCAGGCGCCGACGCTGTCCGGCGGCGTCTTCCGCCGCGACACCCAGCTCGACGTCACCGAGCTCGTCTCGCTCGGCGACGACGAGACCCCGGTCGACGACCCGAACCTCAGCGACCCGACCATCAGCGCCGACGGCAACCGCATCGCCTTCCACACCTACGCCGCCCTCGTCCCCGCGGACACGAACGGCGATCGCGACCTCTACGTCCGCGACGTGCAGGCGGGCACGACCGTCCTGGCCAGCCGCAAGCTCGGCGGCGGCGTCGCCAGCGGGCGGATCGACGAAGGCTCGATCTCCGGCGACGGCAACTTCGTGACCTACGCGACCGACGCGACCGACGTCGTCCCGGGCGACACGAACGGCCACGACGACGCGTTCCGGACCTGCATCGCCCAGGCCTGCGTCGGGGACGGCACGATCCGCGTCTCGGTCACGCCGGGCGGCGGGCAGCTCGGGACCGGCTGCTTCGTCTCGCGCCCGTCGATCTCGGCCAACGGTGCGCGGATCGCCTTCGAGACGAGCTGCGCCGACGCCGACGGCGCCAACCCGGGCCCGGACGACGACAGCAACGCCGACATCTACGTCCGCGACGTCGCCGGCTCCACGACCGAGCTCGTCAGCCGCGCCGACGGGCCCAACGGGGCCAAGGGCAGCCGCGCGTCGAACTTCGCCCGGATCTCGGCGGAGGGCGACCGCGTCATCTTCACGTCCAGCTCCCCCGACCTGGAGGGCACGCCGGAGGCGATGGGCGACCTGGACCAGGACATCTTCGTCCGCAACCTGTCGGTCGACCTCACCTACCGGGTGACCCTCACGACGAACGACGTGCAGCTGCAGGGCGACGCCGGCACCGGCATCGTCCAGTTCATCGCCGGCAAGTCGATCGCCGTCTTCAACCACCCGACGGGCGCCTACGTGCGCAACCTCACCGACCAGACGCTGACCGGCCCGTTCCTGGGCGCCGGCAAGGGCTTCGTCGGTGGCCTGGCCGCCGACAACGAGGCGATCGTCGTGACCTCGCAGGACCCCGACCTCTCCCCGGACGACGACGATGACTTCTTCAACGTCTTCGTCAAGCCGACCTTCGCCGGCGGCTTCCGGCTCGTCTCGCGGGCGACCGGGGCCGGCCCGCTGCCGCGCGGCCCGGGCAGCTCGTCGCTCTCGTTCGGGCGGCCGCTGAGCGCGGACGGGCGCTACCTCGCCTTCGCCTCGGAGGCCGACGCGCTGCTGCCCGGCGAGCTCCGCTCACAGCACCGGCAGGTCTTCGTCCGCGACCTGCTCACGGGAACGGTGACGCTCGTCTCCCGTTCCGGCTCGGCCGGCGCGCCGGGGAACGACGACTCCGACGAGCCGCAGATCAGCGCCGACGGCCGCAAGGTCCTCTTCACGACCCGGGCGACGAACCTCGCCGAGGGCGTCACGGGCCAGCAGGCGGTGCTGCGCGACCTCGACGCGGGCACCTCGACCCTCGTGAGCACCGGGCCTGGCGGCGTCCCGGCGAGCGAGGGCGGCGTGGGCCGCATCGCCCTCAGCAGCGACGGCCGCGTCGCCGCCTACACCTCGGGGGCGGACAACCTCGGCTTCGGCGCCCTGGCCGACACGCAGATCATCGTGCGCAACCTCGTCTCCGGGGTCCAGCGGATCGCGAGCTCCTCCTCGACCGGGACCCCGGGCGACGGCTTCTCGGGGGCCCCGTCGCTCGACGCCGACGGCTCCCGCGTCGCCTTCACCACGAGCGCGGACAACCTCGACGGCGACCCGGACGCCGACACGCAGACGATCCTCGTGAAGGACCTCGTCGACGACTCCCTGCGGCTCGTCAGCCGTGACAGCAACGGTGCCAAGCTGCCGGCCGGTGGGTATGACCCGTCGATCGACGACAGCGGGACGAAGGTCGCGTTCGGGACCGATCAGAAGCTCGACCCGAAGGACGGCCCGGCGGGCCTGGCCGATGTCGCGGTCCGCGACCTGAGCGCCGGTACCACCGTCCGGGTCACCCGGCGCGCCGACGGCGGGCAGCCCGCCAAGGCGTCCTCCATCGGCAAGCTGTCGCGGGACGGCAGCGTCGTCCTCTTCACGACGACCGCGGGCGACATCGCCGCCGACGTGCCGCCCACCGCGCCCTTCAGCGCCCTGTACCTCGCGCCGGTCGACGGCGGTGCGGCGACCCTCGCCGACCGCCGCGCTGACGGGACCTTTGTGAGCGCCGGCTCGGCTGCCTCCGTCGACGTGTCCTCCGGCGGCCGCTGCGTGGCCTTCACGAGCTACGCCCGCAACGTCTTCGCCGACGTGCCCGGGACCGACGACTTCGGCAACGTCCTGGTGAAGGCCCTCACCGGCGCCTGCCCGCTCGTCGCCAC
>CAZRLR010000107.1:0-11616 GCA_964600395.1 uncultured Conexibacter sp. | reverse complement strand
GCCCGACGGCGTCGGGCGGCACGGGCGTGCTCACGCGCGGGACTCCCGGGCGGCCAGCGCCGCGTCGGCCCGGCGCTTGGCGGCGGCCGGGACGAGGCGGCTGATGCGGATGCGGTTGCCGGCGATGACCCCGTAACCGCCGCGGACGAGCCCGGGGACGAGGCGCGCGACGAAGGCCAGCGGCGCGCCGCCCGGCAGGAGGTCCGCGACGACCGCGGCCGCGTCCCCGCCGGAGTGCACGGTGCCGTCGGGGCCGACGACGTGGGCGCTCTTCAGGCGCTCGGCGGCGGGGACCGCCGCCAGCAGGCGCTGGCCCTCCGCGGATTGGATGGCGACGGGGCGCAGCGCCCCGCGTCCCCGCCCGTCCCAGGCGAGCAGTTGGACGACCGACCAGCGGCAGAAGCCGCAGTCGGCGTCGTAGAGGAGGTGGACGGCATCCATACCGACAGTCTCCCAGCGCCGGCCGCGCGAGGGCGCGGTCGGACGCGGACCGGGCGCGGCGGCGCCCGGCACAGACGTCGGGCTACAGGCCCTTCGGGTGCGACACGCCGTACCCGCTGGTGGGGCGCATGTCCTTGTGCCAGCGGGTGCCGTCCTGCTTGGCGCCGGAGGTGTCGAACCGCAGGCCCGCGACGACCATGAAGACGTGGCCGCTGTTGCCGTAGATCGAGACCCACTGGCCGGGCCCGGACTCGCCCCAGTTGGGGAAGTCGCCGGAGACGAGCGGCGCCTTCAGCAGGCGGGCCCCCCAGAGCGCATAGCTCACGCTGCCGGAGCAGTCGTAGCCCTTGTCCTCGGGGAAGTTCGCGTGCCCGCCGCCGTAGATGTACGGCGTCTTGGCGATCTTGTTGCCCGCGGCGATCATCTGCTTGACCGCGTCGGGGGCGGACGCCGGCGCGATGGCCAGGCCGTCGGAGCCGACGGTCGCCTTGTCGCCGGGGCCGAGCTTCAGCGGCGCGGCGGCGGCCGGGGCGTCGTCGCCGGCATCGGCCTGGCCGCGGAGGACCTCGACGTCGGACGCGTCGACGACGCCGTCGACGGGAAGCTTGTTGGCGGACTCGAACTTCCTGACCGCCGCGCGGGTGCCGTCGCCGTACTCGCCGTCGATCGACGTCTTGAAGCCGGCGCGCGTCAGGAAGTCCTGGAGGACCTTGACGTCGTGGCCGCTCATGCCGACCCGGAGAGGCAGGCGGTCGCCGAGGGAGCGGGTGCTGCTCTTGGCCCCGTAGCCCGAGCCGCCCGTGCTGTAGGCGGCGGCGTCGCCGCCGTTGGCCGACTGGCGCAGCGCGCTGAGGGTCTTGGGACCGACGGTGCCGCTGGCCTGCAGGCGGGCGATCCTCTGGAAGCGCTTGACGGCCTTCTTCGTGCCGGGGCCGAACTTGCCGTCGACCGAGGTCTTGATGCCGACCTGGACGAGCAGCTGCTGCAGCTGCTTGACGTCCTTGCCGCTGTCGCCGACGCGCAGGGTGCGGGCGCCGAGGGTGCTCGCCGCGGACGCCGGGCTGACGGGGGCGGCGACCGGGACGACGAGCGCCCCGAGGGCGACGCTGCAGGCCAGGCGCGTGATGAGACGGGTGGGGCCGGAGGACCTGGTCTTCCGGGTACGACTGGGACGGCTGAACGGCACGGGGGCGAACCTCGCTCTTTCGGGTGCCTACGGGGTTAGCTGACGGACTCGGGCTGAAAGAGCTGCCCTACGCCACCGAGGTGGCGATTCGCCCCATGGCCGCACCTGCGAGAGCGTGCGACCGACTGGTTCCCCCGATCCGACGCAGACGGACTGCGCCGGATTCGGCTTGTGCATTGACGATGCGGCGAAGGGTACAGAAAACCGCCCCCGAAAGGCGCACGTCCTCGACGGTCACTCCCCCGGGAGACGGTCGATCACCCGGATGTGGACGAACGTTTGACGATGAACACTGGCTTCAGGTGACGAACCGCGTCCACCGGTCGCGCTTCCTGTTGTTCATATGACAACGTGTCGAAGCAGGAAGACCGGCCCGCGCCGCGGTCAGACCCTGGCGATGACCGCCGCGGCGATCGCCAGCGCGACCTGCGCCCGGCGGTGCAGCGAGTCCGCCAGGACGTACTCGCCCGGCGCGTGCGCCAGCCCGCCGAGCGGTCCCAGACCGTCGACGCACAGCGGGACGACGCCGGCGAAATGGCTGGCGTCGCTCGCGCCGCCGCGGCGGGCCGGAACGATCGGGCGCCCGAGCAGCGCGCCGGCCTCCTCCAGGACGGGGGCCATCGACGCGCGGTGGTCCATCCCGGGCCAGCGCCGCAGGTTGACCGCCTCGAGGGTCGCGCCCCCCACCTGCGCGGGGACGGCGGCCAGCACCCGGTCGAAGGCCTCCAGCCGGTCGGCGCGCACGTCGCAGATGAGCTGCCCGTCGGCCGGGACGACGTTGAGCGCCCCGCCGGCGTGCAGGACGGTCGGGACCGCGGTCAGGCGGTCCTCCCCGTCCGGGTCGTGGCAGGCGGCGACCGCCTGCGCGGCGGCGGCCAGCGCGAGCAGCGCGTTGATCCCGTCGTCGGGGTTGGCCCCGCTGTGGGCCATGCGCCCGTGTGCCGTGATCTGCAGCGTCCCGGCGGCCTTGCGCCGGACGATGACCGCGTCCTGCCCGTCGGCGTCCAGCTCCCCGGCCTCGAAGCACAGGCAGGCGTCGAAGCCGGCGAAGCGCGCACCGTGGGCGAACTCCCCCAGGCGCCACTCCTCGTCCGTCACGAGCAGCAGCGCGACCTCCGCGATGTCCTGCGGACGTGCCGCCAGCGCGCGCAGGACCCCGAGCGCCAGGACGTCCCCGCCCTTCATGTCGACGCTGCCCGAGCCGACCAGGCGGTCGCCGTCCTCGCGGAGGGACTCATGGGCCTCGTGCGCGACGACCGTGTCGACGTGGCCGACGAGCAGCAGCCGCGCCCGCCCCGTCCCCGTCACCCGGGCGACGAAGTCGTCGGCGTGGCCGGGGGTCGAGCAGGGAACCCGCTGCACCTGTGCGCCCTCGGGCAGCAGCGACGCGGCGATCGTCAGGGCGGCCTCGGCCCCGGCGACGTCGCCCGACGGGCTGGAGACCGCGACGAGCTGCCCGAGCTCGCCGCGGGCGGTCTGCGCGATCTGCGCGGCGGCGGCGGTGACCCAGGCGTCCATGTGCTGCGTAAAGTAGACGCATATGGCTTCCCTGAACGTCGGCGACCAGGCACCGGACTTCGAGCTGGAGGGGACGAACGGCCCGTTCAAGCTCTCCGACCACCGGGGCGAGCGGATCGTGCTCCTCTTCTACCCGGGGGACGACACGACCGTCTGCACGAAGCAGTTCTGCTCCTACCGCGACAACGACGCGGACATGTCCTCGCTGAACGCGAAGGTCGTGGGCATCTCGACCGGCACCGTCGCCTCCAAGGAGGCGTTCGTCGCCAAGCACGGGCTGAAGACCGAGCTGCTGGCCGACGAGGACGGCGCGGTCGCCGAGCGGTACGGGATCTTCGCCAAGCGCCTGAAGATGGCCAAGCGGACGGTCTTCATCATCGACGAGCAGGGCCGGATCGCCCACAAGCACGGCAACCTCCTGTCGCTGAGCTACGACGACGTCGGCTCGCTGAAGGCCGCGCTCGAGAAGCTCCCCGCCGCCGCCTGACCGGCTGCGGCCGCCGCGCGGCCGCCGCGACATGACCGTCCTGGAGGCGACCGCCGTCGTCCTCGCCTGCGCGGGCGGAGCGGCGCTTCAGGCCACCGCCGGCTTCGGCTTCGCGCTGCTCGCCGCGCCGATCCTCGTCCACGTCCTCGGCGCCACGGAGGCGGTCGGCCTCCTCGGCGTGCTCTCGGTGCTCGTCAACGCGCTCACGCTGCGGGGCGGACGCCGCCGGGACGCCGCGGGGCCGACGGTCCTGACGCTCGAGCTGCTGCGCCTCGCCGGCCCGGTCGCGGCCGGACTGCTCGGCGGCGCGCTCCTGCTCGGCACGGTCCCCGACGCGGCGCTGCAGGGCGTCCTCGCCGTCGTGGTGCTCGCCGCGCTCGTGCTGCAGGGGCACCCGGACGCGGCGACCCCGCCCCGGGGGGCGTGGCGCCTGGCCGCGGGGCTCGGCGCCGGGGTCATGACGACGACGATCGGGGTTAACGGCCCGCCGATGGTGCTCTGGCTGCGGGCCCGCGGCGCGACGCCCGCTCAGCTGCGCGCGACGCTCGCGGTGGCCTTCCTCGTCGCCGGCCTAGCCACGGTCGCCGTCCTGACCGCGCTCGGCGACCTCGAGCTCGGCGCAATCGCGGTGCTGGGCGGCGCCGCCGGCGTCCTCGTGGGCCACGCCGTCGGACGCCGGCAGGCCGCATCCATGGCGGTCCAGCGCCACGCGACCCTCGTGACCGTCGCGCTCGCGCTCTCAGCCGTCGCCGCGGCCACGTCCGCGCTGCTGAGCTGAGCGTCCCACCACCAGCCTGGGCGGGACGCCGGTCATCCTCAGGCGCGCTCCTCGGCCGGCCGGTGCCACACCGTCTGCTGCGGGAACGGGATCTCGATGCCCGCGGCGTCGAAGGCCGCCTTGATGCGCTCGCGCAGCAGCCGGCTGATGCGCCACTGCTCGGCCGGGGTCGTCTTGACGACGAGGCGGATCGTCACGCCGTTGGTCCCGAGGGCCTCCACGCCCCACAGGTCCGGCCGCTCCAGGATCGAGTCCTTGCTCTTCCACAGCTCGTCGGCCGTCGCCTGGATGACCTGCTTGGCCTGCTCGATGTCGGTGTCGTAGGCGACCTCGACGTCCAGCAGCGACCGCGACCAGAGCTGGCTCTTGTTGCCGACCTTCGCGATCTGGCCGTTGGGGACGTGCCAGACCGTCCCGTCCACCGCGCGCAGGCGCGTCGTGCGCAGCGACACGAGCTCGACGACCCCCTGCGCCTGGGCGTCGATCTCGACGACGTCCCCGACGCCGAACTGGTCCTCGACGAGGATGAAGACGCCGCTGAGGAAGTCCTTGACGAGCGACTGGGCGCCGAAGCCGACGGCCAGGCCGAGGATCCCCGCGCCCGCCAGCAGCGGTCGCAGGTCGATGCCGACCGCGCCGAGGACCATGAAGCCGGCGATCGCCCCCACGACGAACGAGACGACCGACCGCAGGACGCTGGAGAGCGCATCCACGCGCTGCTCGCTGCGCAGGCTGTTCTCCGTCGTCGGGGCCAGGGCGCTCGGGACGGCGGGCCGCCGCGGTCGGGCCCCCGAGCGCTTGTCTCGCCGCCGGCCCAGCCGTGAGGGCAGGGCCATCGCCCCGGGCTGCAGCCGCGCGAGCGCGCTGCGCACCGCCCGGCGCGCGAGGCGGTTGACGACGAACGCGACCAGCAGGATCCCGAGGATTCGCAGCGGCGTCCCGATGAGCGGATCGCCGAGCGTCGCGAGCGTCCGGTTGTCGGTGCTGTCCAGCAGCGTCCGGCACCAGAAGTGCGGGTCGCTGCCGCAGACGGAGGTCATGCGGCGCTCGGAGACGGCCGCGAGGGTGGGCAGGGCGAACGACAGGACCATGCCTGAAGGGGTTGCCGTCCGGGCGAGTCTGAAACCCGCCGACCGTCAGTCCTTCGGGCGATCCTTGTCCCGCGAGGGCTGCACGCGCTTGGGCTCCCCCGGCATCTTGGGGTAGTCCGGCGGGTAGGGCATGTCGTCCAGCCCGGCGGCCGCGTGCTCCTCGTAGATGTCCAGCAGCGGCTGCAGCGAGTGGTGCACGTCGTCGATCGCCGCGTGGCGGTCGCCGACCTCGGCGAAGCGGGCGGGCATCGACGCGACGGTGAAGTCCTCCGGGGCGACGTGCGGCAGCTCGTCCCAGTCCAGCGGCGCGCTGACCGGTGCCCCCGGCTTGGGACGGATGGAGTAGGCCGAGGCGATCGTCCGGTCCCGGGCGTTCTGGTTGTAGTCGACGAACACCTTCTCGCCGCGCTCCTCCTTCCACCACTTCGTCGTCACCTCGCCGGGCAGGTGGCGCTCGAGCTCGCGCCCGAAGGCGATCGCCGCGTGGCGCACGTCGGTGAACGACCACTTCGGCTCGATGCGGACGTAGATGTGGACGCCGCGGCCCCCGGAGGTCTTCGGGTAGCCGACGTAGCCGAGGTCCTTGAGCAGCTCGCGGGCCGCGGCGCCGACGCGGACGGCGTCGGCGAAGTCGGTGCCCGGCTGCGGGTCCAGGTCGATGCGCAGCTCGTCGGGGTGGTCGACGTCGACGTCGCGCACCGGCCACGGGTGGAACGTGATCGTCCCCATCTGCGCCGCCCAGCCGACGACCGCGATCTCCGTCGGGCGGATCTCGTCGGCGTGCCGGCCGGAGGGGAACTGGATGCGCGTCGTCTGCAGGTAGTCCGGCGCGCCGCGCGGCACCCGCTTCTGGAAGAAGGCGTCGCCGCCGCCCTGCTCGCGCGTGGAGAGGACGATCCCCGGCAGCACGCCCTTGGGCCAGCGCTCGAGCGTCGTGGGCCGGTCGCGCAGCGCGCGCATGATCCCGTCCTCGACGGAGAGGTAGTACTCGACGACCTGCAGCTTCGTGATCTCGGGCGTCCGCTCGGTCGCCGGGAAGATGACCCGGTCGGCGCTGGAGACGCGCAGCTCGCGCCC
This sequence comes from uncultured Conexibacter sp., assembly GCA_964600395.1. Classification (GTDB taxonomy): domain Bacteria; phylum Actinomycetota; class Thermoleophilia; order Solirubrobacterales; family Solirubrobacteraceae; genus Paraconexibacter. The sequence goes on along the minus strand of CAZRLR010000107.1, from coordinate 5,038 downwards.
GCCGGCGTCGATCGTCGTGGCAGGGGACTTGGCGGCCATGGTTCGTGAGCATGCCCCATCGGCCCCGCCCTGCCCACCTGCGGGCCTAGGCTTGCGCCCGTGACCGTGCTGCGGATGGACAACGTCCTGATCGTCGTCGAGGACCTGGAGGCCGTCACCGCGTTCTTCGTCGACCTCGGGCTCGAGGTCGACGGCCGCACGACCGTCGACGGGGACTGGGCCGGCCAGGTCGTCGGCCTGGACGGCATGCGCTGCGACATCGTCATGCTGCGCACGCCCGACGGCCACGGCCGGGTCGAGCTCTCGCGCTTCCACACTCCCGCGGCGGTCCGCCTAGAGCCGCAGGACGCGCCGTCCAACGCGCTCGGGCTGCGGCGGATCATGTTCGCGGTGGACGACGTGGACGCGACCGTCGCCCGCCTGCGCGAGGCCCACGGCGCGCAGCTCGTCGGCGAGATCGCCGACTTCGGCGACGTCTACCGCCTGTGCTTCCTCCGCGGGCCGGAGGGCATCGTCCTCGGTCTGGCGCAGCGGCTGGACTGACCGCCGCGCCGCCGCGCCGCCGCGCCGGTCAGCCGTGCAGGCGGACCGGCAGCGTCGAGAGCTGGTTGATGAAGATCGCCTGCGCCATCCGCGGCGTGCCGTCGATCGCCATGTCCGGGAAGCGCTTGAGCGTCTCCTCGAGCATGACGCGCAGCTCCAGACGCGCGAGGGCCGTCCCGAGGCAGAAGTGCCGGCCGCCGGCCCCGAAGGCCTGGTGCTCGGGCTTGCGGGTGACGTCGAAGCGGTCCGGGTCCTCGTAGACGGCCTCGTCGCGGCCGGTCGACGGATACCACATGACGACCTTGTCGCCCTTGTGGATCGGGCAGCCGCCGAGCTCGGTGTCCTTCGTCGCGGTCCGGCGGAAGTGCGCGAAGGACGGGAACATCCGCAGCGCCTCCTCCACGGCGTCCGGGATCAGGGACGGGTCGTCGAGCAGCAGCTGCCGCTGGTCGGGGTTCTCCATCAGCGCGCGCATGCCGCTGCAGTAGGTCGCCTTCGTGGAGTCGTTCCCGGCGGTCATGAGGAGGATGAAGCCCATGACGATCTCCCACTCCGTCAGGCGCTCGCCGTCGACCTCGGCGTTGACGAGGACCGTCGTCAGGTCGTCCGTCGGGTGCTCGATCCGCTCGGCGATGAGCCCCTGGCAGCGCTGGATGATCTCCGGCATGTCGCGCTCCATGACGGTCTCCGGACCGTCCGGGTTCAGGTCGGGGTCGTCCGCGCTGACGATCGCGTTGAGCAGGCGCGCCCAGACGGCGTCGTCCTCCTCGGCGATGCCCATGAACGAGCCGATGACGCGCGAGACGATCGGCTGGGCGACGTCGTGGACGAGGTCGACCGTCTCGCGGCCCTCCAGGCCGTCGAGCACCTTGGCCGTGATCGCGCGGATCTCGTCCTCGTGCTCGGCGATGCGGCGCGGCGTGAAGCCGCGCTGGAAGAGCGCCTTGAGGCGGTCGTGCTTCGGCGGGTCCATCCCGATGAACATCGAGTTCTGGACCTCGAGCGGGAAGAAGCGCGCGGGCATCGCGAGCATGCCGCCGATCTCCGAGGAGTAGGTCTCCCAGTCGCGGCTGACGGTGTGGACGTCCTTCTGCGTCGTCACCGACCAGAACCCCGGCTCGTCGGGGAACTCGCTGAAGCCCGAGGTCCAATGGACCGGGCACTCGGCGCGCAGGCGCTTGAACTGCTCGAGCGGCGGCCCGTCCGCCCAGTGCTCGCGGTCGGCGACGCGGAGCGCGTCGATCGGGACGTCGGGCGTCTGCGGGACAGTGGTCTGCGGCGTCATCCGGCGATGCTCGCAGGCGACTTGACAGTGTGTCAAGTCGGAGGTGGCCCGCCGAACGACGCCGGGTGGCGGTCAGGCGGGCTGACCGGCGAGGGCGCCGACGCGGTTGCCGCCCGCGCGCTTGGCGTGGTACATCGCGTCATCCGCGCGGGCCATGAGCGCATCGGCGTCCGCGTCGCCCGCGGCGAGCGTCGCGACGCCGATGCTCGCGGTCGTCCGCAGCGAGCCGTCCGCGCCGGGCACCTCGAGCGCGGCGAGCGTCGCGCGCAGCCGCTCGCCGAGGACGCGCGCGCCGTCGAGGCCGGTCGCCGAGAGCATGACGGCGAACTCGTCCCCGCCGAGGCGCCCGGCCACATCGGCGTCCCGCAGGGCGCTGCCGAGCGCGAGCGCGACGTGCCGCAGCAGCGCGTCACCGGCCGCATGGCCGCCGGCGTCGTTCGCCGCCTTGAGCCCGTCGAGGTCGAGGTGCAGGACGCTGAGCGGCTCGTCGTAGCGCCGGGACCGGGCGACCGCGTGCTGCAGGTCCTGGTCGAAGCGGTGGCGGTTGAAGAGCCCGGTCAGCGCGTCGTGGTTGGCGAGGAAGAAGAGCTCGGCCTCGAGCACGCGGCCGCGCTCGGCGTACTCGCTCAGGCGCCCGGCGACCCAGCAGATGAGCGCGACGAAGAGCGCGACGGTGCACGCCGTCAGCCACCACGTCCCCACGCGGTCGCCGAAGAGGCCCGCGTCCCCGGCGCGCAGGCGCGCCCAGCCGAGCAGCAGCGGCAGGCCGACGGCGAACGGCACGAGCTCCCGGACGAGGATGCCGCCCGGGTCGTCGGTCGTCGCGAGCGTCACGAGCCGGCCGCGGGGCCGGGCGAGGAGGATCGCGACGGTCAGGGCGAGAAAGCAGCAGCCGGTGGTGAGGGCCATCTTCGCGGCCGACGACGGGCCGTAGAACACCGGGATCTCGTAGAGGTACCCGATGACCGTCATGAGCCCCAGGAGCGCGACGGGCAGGACGAGCAGCTCGGCCGGGCGCCAGCCGCGAAGCGGGGCCCGGTCCAGCGCGAACAGCGCTGCCGCGGACAGGACGAAGCAGACCGCTGTCGTGGGCGCCGGGCGGCCGGGGTAGGCGATGCCCAGCGCGCGTCCGGCCGTGTCCCGCCAGAAGAGCTCGTCGATCCCCAGGCTCCAGCCGAGGAGGTACTCGCTCAGGACGGCGAGGCCGAGCACGAGCGCGACGGTCGCGCACGCGGCGCCCGCCCGCCGCCGGGCCGCGCCGGCGTCGCCGTCGAGCAGCAGGAGCAGCGCGACCGCGGCGACGCCGAGGCCGGCGGCGGTCTGCCACTTCATGCCGACGGTGCCGGGCACGAGGTTGCGCAGGGCCACCTCGCCGCAGACCCAGCCACCGACGAAGACGACGGCCGCGATCGCGAGCACGCCGGCGCAGGCGCGGCGACAGACCCGCCGGAAGGGGACGGGAGGCGGAACGGACCTCATGCGCCGGTCATCGCCCGACGCGCCGCTTTCTGGAGGCGGGGCGCGTTCGCGTGCGCCCCGCTCCGGCCCGGCCGCAGCCGGGTGGGGGTGCTAGCCCAGGACGCGGGCCAGGCGGGTGTCCAACGCGCCGGCGACGGCCTCGCGGACGGGGCCCTCCTCGAAGCGCTCGACGAGCGCCTGGAGGAAGCCCTCGACGACGAGGCGGTGGGCGGTGCCCTCCGGCAGGCCGCGTGAGCGCAGGTAGAACAGCTGCTCGGCGTCGATCTTCGCGATCGCCGCGGCGTGGGTGCAGCGGACGTCGTCGGCGAGGATCTCCAGGCCGGGGATCGCGTCGGCATGCGCCTTGCCGCCGAGCAGCAGGTTGCGCGACTCCTGGAAGGCGTCGGTCTGCTGCGCGTCGGGGTCGACCTGGATCATGCCGCGCCAGACGGTGCGCGAGCGCCCGTCGAGGATCCCGCGGAAGGCGAGGTCGCTCGTCGTGTTCGCCGCCGCGTGCTCCTGCAGCGTGTCGAAGTCCAGGTGCTGGCGGGCGTGCGTCGCGTACGCGCCGGTCACCGAGGCGTGGGCGCCGCGGCCGTCGAGCTTCGTCTCGAGGAAGACCTTGCCGAGCTTCGCGCCGAATCCGAGCGTGATCCAGTCCAGGTGCACGTCGGCGGCGACGATCGCGCGCTGCGTGCCGAGGATCGTCGTCTGCTCGTTGAGGTCCTGCGCCCCGACGTACCGCAGGCGGGCGTTCTTTCCGACCGACAACTCGACGACGGTGTTGACGATGCCCTCGACGTCGTCGTCGGCGGAGAGCAGCTCGTCCCACACCTCGGCCTGCGCGCCGTCCTCCAGCACGATGAGCGTGCGGGTGTGCAGCGCGGTGCCGGCCTGCGCGTGGACGGCCGAGAGGTGGATCGGGGCCTCGACGTGGACGTTGCGCGGGACGTAGACGAAGGCGCCGTCGGTCCACTGTGCGTCGTTGCGCGCCACGAGCGGCGACGGCTTGACGATCGAGCCCAGGTGCCTGGCGACGATGTCCGGGTGCCGGTCGCGCGCCTCGGCGAGGGTGAGGATGACCGGCCCCTCGGAGGTCGCGGTGCCCTCTCCGTTGGCGACGCCGACGGCGTCCTCGAACGTGAAGAGCTGCCGGGCGGCGGCCGACGCCGCGTCGCCGCCGGGGGCGGCGGCGTGGGCGTCGACATCGAGCTTGCCCAGCGGGGTGAACTCCCACCCCGCCTGGCCCTTGAACGACGGGAGCGGCGGGAACGCGGTGGCGGTGTCGACGGCGGACATCAGCCGATGGACCCTTCCATCTGCAGCTCGATCAGCCGGTTCATCTCGACGGCGTACTCCATCGGGAGCTCCTTGACGATCGGCTCGATGAAGCCGTTGACGATGAGCTTGCCGGCCTCCTCCTCGGAGATCCCGTGGGACATGAGGTAGAAGAGCTGCTCGTCGCCGACCTTCGAGACGGTCGCCTCGTGTCCGACGTCCACGTCGTCCTCGCCGATGCGGATTGTCGGGTACGTGTCCGAGCGGCTCGTCTCGTCCAGCAGCAGGGCGTCGCAGACGACCTTCGACTTGGAGCCGTGGGCGCCCTTGGCGACCTCGAGCAGACCGCGGTAGCTCGAGCGCCCGCCGTCCTTGGAGATGGACTTGGCGAAGATGTTGGAGGTGGTGTTGGGCGCGGCGTGGACGATCTTGCCGCCGGCGTCCTGGTGCTGGCCGTTGCCGGCGAACGCGATC
>CAZRLR010000106.1:0-11654 GCA_964600395.1 uncultured Conexibacter sp. | reverse complement strand
GCGGGATGTGCTCCTGGCCCGGATGCGCGTTGCGGCGCTCCATCGTCGTCTCCACGCCGCCGAGGCTCGTGGCGTGGCGGACGACGCGGACGGCGGTGCAGGCCCGGTCGGCGGCGCCCGCGTCCGCGAGCTCGAACGACACGATGGCGCCGAAGCCGGGGTAGCGCACGCGCCCGACGGCGCCGTGACCGGCGAGCCGCTCGGCGAGCACGGCAGCGCTCGCGGACGCGTGGCGCAGGCGCAGCGGCAGCGTGCGGGCACCGCGCAGCGCGAGGAACGCCTCGAGGGCGCCCGGGGTCGCGCCGTTCAGCCCGCGGGCGGTCCGCAGGAGCGCCACCTCGTCCGGGTCGGCGGCGACGGCGACGCCCAGCAGCAGGTCGCTGTGCCCGCCGATGAACTTCGTCGCCGAGTGGATGACGACGTCGGCACCGAGGGCCAGCGGCTGCTGGCCCAGCGGCGTGGCGAACGTGTTGTCGACGACGATCCGCGTCCCGGCCTTGCGCGGGGCGGCGCAGATCGCGCCGACGTCCGCGACGTCCAGCAGCGGGTTGGACGGCGACTCGACCCACAGCAGGTCCGCCTCGCCGGCCTTGTCGCGCCAGGCGGGGTCGGCGACCGCCAGTCGCTCGACGCGCCAGCCGCGGTCGCGTGCCCCGGCGTCCGCGAGCCCCGCGACGCCCTGGTAGCAGTCGTCGCCGAGGACGATGTGGGCGCCCGCGGGCAGGCGGTTCAGGACGGCGGCGCAGGCCGCCATGCCGGACGCGAAGGCGACGGCGTGCCCGCCCTCCAGCCCGCCGACGAGGGCTTCGAACGCCTCCCAGGTCTCGGTCGCCTCGTTGCGGCTGTAGATGCGGTCCGTCCCGAGGATGAACGACGACGCGGCGACGAGCGGGGTGTTCAACGGGGTGCCCGGGGCACCGTCCGGGCGGCCCCCGACGATGGCCCAGGTCTCGGGGGTGACGTCCTCGCGGCGCGGCATGCGCCCACCGTAGTCGCTGGACGGACCGCCGCCGTATCGATGGGCATGCCGAAGCCCGTCCTGGCCAACCTCGTCGTCGCGGCGATGCTCGCGGGCCTCATCTGGACGATCCAGGTCGTGCACTACCCGCTCTTCGACGGCGTGCCGCCGAGCGCCTTCCCCGCCTACGAGGCCCGCCATCAGGACCGCATCACGATCATCGTCCTGCCGCTCATGCTCGCGAACATCGGCCTGGCGGCGTGGCTGCTGCGCGGGGCGACCGGCGATGGCCTGACCCGGGGCAACGCCGCGTTGGCGCTCGGCGTCTTCGTCGTCACCGGCCTCGTCTTCGCGCCGATCCACGGGCAGCTGCACGACGGGTGGGACGCGGCCGCGCATTCGCGCCTCGTCGGCCTCAACTGGCTCCGCACGGCCGCGTGGTCCGCGCAGGTCGTCGTCGCCTGGCGCCTGCTGGACCGGGCGTGGGCCCGCCGCTGAACGTGCACGCATGTACATTGCGGGCCCCCGACCGAGGAGCACCGCATGGCCGTGATCGACTACCGCGTCGACGGGCGGGTCGCCCGCCTGACGCTCAACCGCCCCGACCGCGGCAACGGCCTGACGGCCGAGCTCATCGCGACGCTCGCCCAGCTCGTCGAGCGCGCCGACGTGGACCCGGAGGTCCACGTCCTGCTGCTCTCGGGCAACGGCAAGGGCTTCTGCGGCGGCTACGACCTCGTCGCCAGCGCGCAGGACGGGATGGCGGGCGAGTTCAGCGCCGGCGAGGCCGAGGGGACCGTCCTGTCGGCGCAGGTCCAGGGCGCCAACCACGACCCGTCGGGCACCTGGGACCCGATGGTCGACTACGCGATGATGAGCCGGAACGTCAAGGCGTTCATGACGCTCTTCCACTGCACGAAGCCCGTCGTCTGCAAGGTGCACGGCTTCTGCGTCGCCGGCGGGACCGACCTGGCCCTCTGCTCGGACCTGCTCGTCATCGAGGACACCGCGAAGATCGGCTACCCGCCGGCCCGCGTGTGGGGCTCGCCGACGACGTCGATGTGGGCGCACCGCCTCGGCCCCCAGCGGGCCAAGCGCCTGCTGTTCACCGGCGACTGCCTGTCCGGCGCCGAGGCGCTGGAGTGGGGCCTGGCGATCGAGGCACCGCCGGCGGCCGAGCTGGACGAGCGCGCCGAGGAGCTCGTCGCACGGATCGCGCGCATGCCCGCCAACCAGCTGCAGATGATGAAACTGCTCGTCAACCAGCAGACGATGGGGCAGGGGCTGCACGCCACGCAGGTCCTTGGCACGGTCTTCGACGGGATCACGCGGCACACCGCCGAGGGCTACGCCTTCCAGCAGCGCGCGGCGGAGGCCGGGTTCAAGCAGGCCGTCCGCGAGCGCGACGAGCCCTTCGGCGACCTCGGGCCGCTGACCTCGGGCGTCATCCGCTGAGCGCCCCGGACGGTGGGTAAGGTCGCACCATGAGCGACGACGACGCCCTCTTCGGCCCCGCCCACATCCAGGCCTACCAGGAGACTGGCGGCGAGCGCGGGTACCACTGGCGTGGCACGACGTGCCTCCTGCTGAAGACGACCGGCCGCTCCAGTGGGCAGGAGCGGATCGCGCCGCTCATCTTCCGCGAGGACGCCGGGCGCTACGTCATCGTCGCCTCCAAGGGCGGCGCGCCCGAGCCGCCGGCGTGGTTCACGAACCTCGAGGCCGATCCGGACGCCGAGGTGCAGGTCAAGGCCGACCACGTCCCGGTCCGGATGTCGGTCGCCGAGGGCGAGGAGCGCGAGCGGCTGTGGCGGCTCATGACCGAGGTGTGGCCGGACTACGACGCCTACCAGGCCAAGACCGACCGGCAGATCCCGATCGTCGTTTTGACGCCACGCTGAACGGGGAGAAGAGGTCGCCATGAGCGCTGAGCGACCGACCATCGCCGTGCTGGGAGCCGGCGGCACGATGGGCCTGGCGATGGCCCGCAACCTCGCGAAGGCGGGCTTCCCCGTCCGGGGGTGGAACCGCTCGGCCGACAAGGTCGCGCCGCTGGTGCAGGACGGCGGGACGGTCGCCGCGTCGATCGCCGAGGCGGTCCGGGGCGCCCCGATCGTCCTCACGATGCTCAGCGACACGGACGCGGTCGTGGAGACGATGGACGGGGACGACGGCGCCTTGGCGGCCATGGATGCCGACGCGGTGTGGGTGCAGACGAGCACCGTCGGCCTGGAGGGGACGGCCCGCTGCGCCGCGCTCGCCGCGGACCGCGGCGTGGCGTTCGTCGACGCGCCCGTCCTCGGCACGAAGGCGCCCGCCGAGGCCGGCAAGCTCACGGTGCTCGCCTCCGGCGCCCGCGCGTGGGAGGACCGCCTCGCCCCGGCCTTCGACGCCATCGGCCAGCGCACGGTGTGGCTCGGGGACGGCGACGAGGCCACGCGCCTGAAGCTCGTCGTCAACGCCTGGGTCGTGAGCGTCGTGGAGGGCGTCGCCGAGGCGCTGGCGCTCGCGCAGGGGCTGGGCCTGGACCCGGCGCTGCTGCTCGACATGGTCGGCGGCGGGCCGCTCGACGCGCCGTACGTGCAGCTCAAGGGCAAGGCGATGCTCGAGGGCGACTTCACGCCGTCCTTCAGCCTGAAGCTCGCGGCGAAGGACGCCGGGCTCGTCCGTGACGCGGCCGCCGCCCACGGGCTGCAACTGCCGATGCTGGCGGCGATCGCCGACCGCTTGGCCGAGGGCGTGCCCGAGCACGGCGACGAGGACCTCTCGGCGACGTTCCGCACGAGCGCGCGCGCCGACGGCGACGGCCGCTGAGGCGGAGGCCCTCAGCAGGCTCCCAGCCGACCGCCAGCGGCGTCCGAGGGTCGGGGCGCATGCTGCGCGTCATGCCCGATCAGAACCCCGAGATGCCCATCGGCTCCGCGCGGCTGCTGCCCCGCAAGCCCACCCGCCAGGAGCGCGTCCGGCACCTGCGCCGTCTGGCCGTCACCTGGACGGTCGTCGCCTTCGCCGCGGCCTGGGGGCTCATCGCCGTCCAGCTGCGGTCCGGCGACGACCCGGCGCTGAGCTCGGCGGCCGCGACGACGACCGTCACCACGCCCGCGGCGACGACGGCCGACACCGCCGACACGGTGACCGCCGACAGCACCGACACGACGACGAGCGGCACCGCCGACTACGACACGACGACGACGCCGGCCAACGACGAGCCCGCGGCCGCGACGACGGCGCAGTCCTGAGCGGTCAGGCGGTCGCGAGGACCAGCGACGCCCAGGCCGCCGGGGCGCCAATGGTGGCGGCCACGTGGTCGGCGAGGTGCTCGGCGTCCCGGGCGATGCCGGCGAACCGGCCCGAGCCCCAGGTGTGCAGCCACGGCAGCCCGAGGACCGACAGGCCCGGGACCGTCGTCACGCCGCGGTGGTGCGTCGGGTAGCCGTTGCCGTCGAAGATCGGCAGGCCGACCCAGGACCAGTCCGGCCGGAAGCCCGTGCTCCACACGACGCTCGAGACGCCGGCGGCCTCGAGGTCCAGCGCGTGGTCGGCGTCCAGGGCGGCGTCCGGCTCCCACACCGGCACGTACCGCGCCTCCGGCGGCGCGTCGATTCCCTGCCCGGCGATCCAGGCGTCGACGAGGTCCTTGATCCGGTCATCGGTCGCGTCCGCGGCGTCGAGGTTCGCCCGCAGGTCGCCGGCGAAGCGCAGCGTCCCCGGCTCGATCGCCCGCAGGCGCCCGTGCAGGCGCATCCCCTCGGTCGCGAAGCGCCGCAGGTCGATGTCCCGCCCGCCGTCGCGGCCGGTGACGTAGTGGTTGGCCTCCTTGCGCGCCGCGAGCCCCTCGGGGTGGGCGGTGATCGGCAGGTCGTAGCGGCCCATGTCGTGCAGCCACGCCACGACGTCCCGCCCGCGGTAGAAGCGGGCGACGCGTGGCGCCGTCCCCACCGCGAGGTGCACCTCGCGGCCGGCGAGGTGCAGGTCCTCGGCGATCTGCGCGCCCGACTGCCCCGAGCCGACGACGAGGACCGCGCCGTCGGGCAGCACGCCCGCGTTCTTGTACTGCGAGGAGTGCAGCTGTGTGACGGTCGCCGGCAGGCGCTCGGCCATCCGCGGCAGGGACGGCACGTGGTAGCCGCCGACGGCGAGGACGACCTGGTCGGCGGAGATCGTCCCGGCGGAGGTCGTGACGACGAACGTCCCGTCGTCGGCACCGGCGACCGACGTCGCGGCGACGCCCTCCACGACGGGCGGCCGGAAGGACTGCACGTACGTGTCGAGGTACTCGAGGATCTCGTCCTTGACCATGAAGCCGTCCGGGTCGCTGCCCGTGTACGGGTGCCCGGGCAGGCGGCACTGCCAGTTGGGCGTGACGAGGCAGAAGGAGTCCCAGCGCTGGTTACGCCAGGAGGAGGCGATCTCGTCGCGCTCGAGGACGACGTGCTCGACCTCGCGGGCGCGCAGGCACCAGCTCATCGCGAGCCCCGCCTGCCCGCCGCCGACGATGACGACGGGGACGTGCCCGCTCAGCGCGGGCACGGGCGGGCGCCGGCGGTGCTGCTCGAGGGCGAGGACCGTCACGCGGCCGTCGGGCAGGCGGGCGGCGCGGGCGCGCAGCGCCTCGGCCTGCGCGGCCGCGGCGGTGCAGGCGAAGCCGTACCTCGCCCGCACCCGCTCGGAGCCGGCGGCCAGCGCCTCGGTCGCGCGGCGGACGAACTCGTCGACGGGGTAGGACGCCCCGGCGCAGAGCACCGCCTCGATCGTCCGCGAGGGGGAGACACAGTCCTCGACGCGACCGTCGGGCCAGCGGACGCTGAAGGTGACCTCGGGCATCAGGCGGCCGCCAGGGGCGCGGGCGTCGCGTAGACGTCCGGGCGCAGGTCGCGGATCGGCGACAGGGCGCGGCGGGCGCGCGCGAGCGCCGCGTCGAGGTCGACGGTGGCGACGGCCATCCCGGAGTCCGTGCCGGTCGCCGCGAGGGGGTCGCCGCCGGGGCCGACGACGCGCGCCGAGCCGATGAAGCGCAGCGCGCCGAAGCTCCCGGACTGGTTGGCGGAGGCGACGACGAGCGAGTTCTCCGCCGCCCGCGACCGGTCCCACAGCTCCGCCCGCCGGTACTGGCGGTCGTCCTCCAGACGGGGCGCGGCGTTCGTCGCGCTGCACGGCCACGCGCTGAGGAAGCAGAGGACCTGCGCGCCGTCGAGCGCGAGCGTCCGGGCCGCCTCCGGGAAGGCCTTGTCGTAGCAGATGAGCATGCCGATCCGGCCGACCGGCGTGTCGAACGCGGCCAGCGTGTCCCCGGGCGCGGTGATGCGGTCCTCGTCGAGCGGCAGGTGGATCTTGCGGTGCACCCCCAGGACCTCGCCGCCGCCGACGCAGACGGCGGTGTTGTGGACCATGCCGTCGTCGCCGTCCCGCGCCTCGGCCATCCCGAAGCAGACGACCATGTCGCCCGCCAGGTCGGCGACGCGCTGCACCTCCGGCCCGTCGACCGCGAAGGCCGGCGGCCACTCGGCGTCCCCGTGCAGCGTCTCGACGTACCCGCCGAGGCACGCCTCGGGCAGGACGAGCAGGCCGACGCCGGCGACGCGCGCCTCGTCGACGAGCTCGGCGATGCGCTCGAAGCACACCTCCAGGTCGCGCCCGAACGGGGCGGAGACGGCGGCGATGGTCAGCTCGGGCATGAAGGCTCCTGACGGGCGGGACCGAGCCCGGTGACGGGCCCGGCGATGACGGTGGTCTGCTCGCCGTCCGGCCAGCGCAGGCGCACGCCGGGCGTGCGCTCCAGCGTGCCGCACGGCGCGCCGGTGGCCGGGCCGGCCTGCAGCGGCGCGGCGCCGCGGGCGTCGGCGGTGACCATGGCGAAGCCGGGGAAGCACGTGAGCCAGTCGGCGGCCTCGGTCCCGGCGGGGCGCGGGATCGCGGCGACGTCGAGGGTCGCGCCGCAGCCGGAGGCCTCGGCGAGCATGCCGACGGTGCCGACGAGCCCGGCCATCGAGACGTCCTTGGCGGCACGCGGGCGGGCCCGGCGCACCGCGTCGAGCATCGTGCGCAGCTCCGCGGGCGTGCGGTGCGTCGAGGAGTCCCACTGGCGCCGTCCGTACGGCGCGCGCCAGCCGCCGGCCAGGTCGGCGGTGACGGTCAGCGCGTCCCCCGGGCGGCCGCCGCCGGCGGGGACCGGGTCGGCGGCGTGGCCGAGGCCCGTGACGCTCAGCGCCGGGGCGACCCCGAGCTGCGTGTGGCCGCCGAGCAGCGGCAGGCCGAAGACCTCCGCGCCGCGGCGCAGGCCGTCCAGGACGCGTGCGGCGTGCGCGGCGTCCGGCGCGCCGAGGGCGTCCAGGGCGCCGACCGGGGTGGCGCCCATCGCGGCGAGGTCGTGCGCGGTGACGAGCATGCCGCACCAGCCGGCCCACTCGGGGTCGGCGGCGACCATCGACGGGAGGATGCCGTCCGTCGCGGCGACGAGCGACGAGCCCGGGACGGGGACGCCGTCGTCCCCCAGCCACGGCGACGCGGTGCCCAGGGCGCCGTCCAGCAGGGCGCCGAGCGGCGCCTTCGTCGCGTCCGCGAGGGCCTGGATGCGGTCCACCGGCCAACGCATGAGCCGGTGCTCGGCGCCGGCGACGGTCTCGGGGCGGATGTCCTGCCAGCCCAGGCGGGCGAAGAAACGCGCGTACCGCAGCTGGACGTGGGCGTCGAAACGCAGCGCGCCCGCGGTGATCGCCTGCGCGCAGGCCTCGCGGACGAGCAGCGCGCCGACGAGGCCGCGCGACGGCGACCCCGCGCCGCTGCAGACCAGGCGGCTGCCGCGCCACCACCCGAGCGCCGGGTCGTCCCCGACCGGGTGCAGGCGCACGCCGCCGATGACGCTGCCGTCGGCGTCGTCGAGCGCGACGAGCACCCGGGTGTGCGGGGCGCCGTCGTGCTCGTCGGCGTCGTCGCCGTCGAAGAGGTGCTGCTCCTCGACGAAGGCGCGGCGGCGCAGGCGGGCGTACCCGGCCAGGAGCGCCGCGTCGCCGTCGGCGCGCACGACCTCGAAGCGCAGGCTCTGGGAGACCGGCAGGTCCAGGAGGGCGGTGGCGCTCACCGGGTCAGCCGCCTTCGCCGCAGAGCGCCGAGCAGGCCCCGCAGGCCGCGCAGCCGGCGGCCTGGTCGGCGCCGCGCATCCCGGCGGCCTTCAGCGCGCGGGCGACGCGGCGGGTGACGCGCGTCAGCGTCAGCGGGTCGGGCGCGGGGACGCCGTCGGCGTGCGCGAGCGAGCCCTCCAGCGGCCGGTAGGGCACGACGAAGGGGTAGACGCCCATGTCGATGAGGCGCTCGGCGCCGGCGACCAGCTCGTCGGGGTCCTCGCCGAGGCCGACGAGCAGGTAGGTGGAGACCCGGTTGCGGCCGAAGACGCGCACGGCCTCGCGCCAGGCCGCGTCGTAGCGCGAGAGCGGCACGGTCGCCTTGCCCGGCGTCCAGCGCTCGCGCACCGCCTGGTCCAGCGACTCGACGTGGATGCCGATCGCGGTCGCGCCGGCGTCCTTGAGGACCTGGATCCACTCGAGGTCCAGCGGCGGCTCGATCTGGATCTGGACCGGCAGGCCGGGGACGGCCTGCACGACGGCCTCGACGCACCTCGCCAGGTGCTTGGCGCCGCGGTCGGGGCCGTTGGACGTCCCCGTCGTCATGACGACCTGTCGCACCCCGTCGAGGTCGACGGCGGCCCGGGCGACCTGCGCCAGCTGCGCCGGGAACTTCACCTGCGTCGTGGCGCCCGCGCGCAGCGACTGCTCGATCGTGCAGAACCGGCAGCGCGTGTCCTCCGCGGTGTAGCGGATGCACGTCTGCACGACGGTCGTCGCCAGGACGTCCGTCCCGTGCAGGCGGGCGAGCTGCTCGAACGGGATGCCGTCGTCGGTCCGCAGGTCGTAGAACCGCGGCCGCAGGATCGGCTCCAGCAGGGCGTCCTCGATGACGACGCCGTCCCGGGTCAGGACCCCGCCCTCGAGCAGCTCGAACGGCGAGTCGGGGACGATCGGCAGCGTCGCCGCGTTCGCCGTCCCGTTCACGGCCCAGTGACCGTCGTCGCTCGGGCCCGCGCCCGCCCGCCGCCGCAGCGGCGGGGCGGAGCGGACGCCCAGGACGGCGAGCTCGGCGCGGAGGTCCAGGTCCATGACGGCGGCTCCGGTGGGCCTAGAACATCCAGGTGGAGTTGATGATCGCGCCCTTGCGGGCGTAGTGGATCACCGCGTCCTGGAGGTCGAGCGGGTGGGCGGGGATGACGCCCTCGATGAGGTCCTCCTCGCGGGCGCCGTGCAGCGACAGGCCCAGGCGGCAGGCGTAGACCTTGCCGCCCATCCCGATGTAGCGCTCCAGGACGTTGTTCTCGTTGCGCATGCCGGGGAAGACCTCGTCCCCGATCGTCGGGAAGCCGCGGCTGGCCAGGCAGTTCAGCGCGCCGATGCCGTAGAAGTACAGCGCGGTGTCGAAGCCCTTCTTCTCGGCGCGGATCGCCTGCAGGACGGCGACGAACGAGACGGAGGACTCGTGGACGAGGCCATGGACGAGGCCGAAGTACGTCTCGCCGGCCTCGGCCTGGTAGTCCGGGAAGACCTTCGTCGTCCCGTACAGGGCCTCGCCGTTGGCCTTGCTCGGGTGGGGGATCTCCATGAGGGAGGCGATCTCGGGATCGGACAGCTGCGGTTCGACGGCCATGCGGATGGCTCCTTGCGCTCGGTGGGGCTCGGTTCAGCGGACGTCCTCCATGCTGCGGGACCACCGGACCGCGCTCAATGGACCGCCGGTCGGAGGACCGCGCCCCGCAGTGGGGACGGGAGGTCCTGAACCGACGGGCCATCCGGGCCAAGCCCCCGCGGGCACGTCGGGTCAACCCGACCCCGGTACCGTTCCGGCCGTGACCCTGCGCGTCGTCGTGGCCGAGGACCAGGCGCTCCTGCGTCAGGGGCTCGTGCGGCTGCTCGGCGACCTGGGCTTCACGGTCGTCGCGGAGGTCGCCCGCGCCGACGAGCTCCTGGCCGCCGTCCACGAGCACCGGCCGGACGTCTGCGTCGTCGACGTGCAGATGCCGCCGGACCTCACCGACGACGGGCTGCGCGCCGCGCTGCAGATCCGCGCCGAGCTGCCCGGGACGGGGATCCTCGTCCTCTCGCAGTTCCTCGAGGAGCAGTACGTGCTTGACCTCATCGGCGACGATGCCGGGGGCGTGGGCTACCTGCTGAAGGACCGCGTGGCGGACGCCGCGGCGCTCGCGGACGCGATCCGGCGGGTGGCGGACGGGGGCTCGGCCCTGGACCCGGAGGTCGTGGACCGGATGGTCTCGCGCAAGCGGCGCGACAGCCAGCTGGACGCCCTGACCGCCCGTGAGCGCCAGGTCCTGGGGCTGATGGCCGAGGGCAAGTCCAACCCGGGGATCGGCGAGGCGCTGGGCGTCACGCCGGCGGCCGTGGAGAAGCACGTCACCGGCATCTTCCAGAAGCTCGGCCTCGGCAACGAGCACTCCGAGCACCGTCGCGTCATGGCGGTGCTCGCCCGGCTGCGCGCAGGGTAGGGTCGTCGCCGACATGCTGCGCCTGCTGTCCTACGCCTACTGGGCGCTCATCTGCGTGACGTGCCCGATCTTCTTCGTCGGCGCGCTCGTCATCTTCGTCGTGACGCTGCCGTTCGACCGGCGCAAGGTCCTCCTGCACCAGTACTCGTGCGCGTGGGCCTGGTTCTACATCGTCATCAACCCGCTGTGGAAGGTGCGGGTCACCGGCAAGGAGCACCTGGGCTGGCGCGGGCCGGCGGTCATCGTCGCCAACCACGCCTCGCTCATCGACATCCTCGTGCTCTTCGGCCTCTTCCGGCCGTTCAAGTGGGTCTCCAAGGCCGAGAACTTCAAGATCCCGTTCGTCGGCTGGAACATGCACCTCAACCGCTACGTGTCGCTCGTCCGCGGCGACCGGGCGTCCGTCGTGAAGATGCTCGGGGAGTGCTCGGCGCTGCTGCGCAAGGGCAGCCCGGTCCTCTTCTTCCCGGAGGGGACGCGCTCGCAGGACGGCAACCTGCGCCCGTTCAAGGACGGCGCCTTCGAGCTGGCGCTCGAGCACGGCGTCCCGCTGATCCCGGTCGCGGTCCACGGCACGGGCGCGGCGCTGCCCAAGCACGGCATGGTGCTGCAGGAGCACGTCGACGCGTGGGTGCAGGTCATGGAGCCGCTGGATCCGGCGCAGTACGGCTCGGTCGACGCGCTGCGCGACGCGGCGCGCGAGCGCATCGAGACCGCGCTGGCTAGCCGGGCGGGCTGAGCGGCAGCGTCGCGTGGACGGTCGTCCCGGCCCCCGGGTCGCTCGTCACCGCGAGCGACCCGCCGGCGACGGCGACGCGGTCCTCCAGGCCCCGCAGCCCGCTGCCGGCGCCGACGGTCGCGCCACCGGGCCCGTCGTCGATGACCCGCACGTGCAGGGCGCCGTGGCGCTCGCCGACGCAGACGCGCAGGTGGGTGGCGCCCGGGGCGTGCTTGGCGGCGTTCGTCAGCGCCTCGGCGACGACGAAGTAGGCGGTGGACTCGAGCTCGGCGGGCCAGCGGGTGTCGGGGACGTCGATGTCGACCGGGACGGGCGCGCGGACGGTCAGGGCCGACACCGCGGCCTGCAGCCCGCGGTTCGTGAGGATCGCGGGGTGGATGCCGGCGACGAGGTCGCGCAGCTCGCCGATCGCC
>CAZRLR010000105.1:0-11702 GCA_964600395.1 uncultured Conexibacter sp. | reverse complement strand
GGCGGCCAGCAGGCCGTCGGCGAGCTCGCGCACGACGCGCTCGGATCCGCGGCGGACCTCGGGCCAGTAGACGGGGTTGAGGAAGGTGACGTCCACAGGAAGGCGCTCAGGCTCGCACGTTCACAGCAGCAGCGACCGGTGGCGGACCGAGCCGCGCGCGAGCGCCGCGACCTCGACGGTGTCCAGCACGGCGTGGGCGGGCAGCTCCGAGACGGCGCGCACGCGCCCGCGCAGGCCGGACCCGTAGGACGGCAGCGACGGGACCGCCCACGGCAGGACGGCGGCCAGCGCGGCCAGCGGCCGTCCGCGCAGCAGCAGCGCGGCGGACGCCAGGAGGAACGGGACGCGCGTGTGCTGCGGCTTCCAGAAGAACCCGCCGCCGGCGTACGAGCGGCGGATCGCCGGGTGCTTGGCCGTGAGGTACGGCAGGTGCTGCCAGCGCCAGGACTCCTTCGCACGGGCCACGAGCGAGGCGGGCTCGACGCAGTGGTAGGTGAGCATCGCGGCGTCGGCGACGATCGGCGTCCCGAGGGCTCGCGCCCGCCAGGCCAGGTCGGTGTCCTCCCCCGCCGCCAGCGGCAGCGCCTCGTCGAAGCCGCCGCAGGCCTCCAGGACCGCCTTGGGGTAGGCGATGTTGCACGTCTGGGCCCAGACGGACGGGCCGTCGGGCAGCAGCACCTCCTGCGTGCGCGCGTGCGGGGCGCGCAGGCGGACGACGAGCTCGTCGGGGTCGACCTGCGTCGGGCCCTGGACGATGGCGCCGGGGTGCGCGGCGGTGGCGTCGGCGGCGGCCTGCAGCCAGGTCGCGGGCGGGCGGCAGTCGTCGTCGGTGAAGAGGATCGTGTCCGCGCGGGCGCTGCGCCAGGCGGCGTTGCGCTTGGCCGACGGGCCGGCGCTGCCGGCGGGGAAGGCGATCGCGCGCAGGACGCCCGCGTGCGCGAGCTCGTGGTCGCGCAGCAGCGCGTCGGTCTGCGGGCCGCGCGAGTCGTGGGCGACGACGACCTCGAACCGGCCGCGGTCCAGCGTCTGCCCGGCCAGCGCGTTGAGCAGCCAGCGCAGGCGCAGCGGCCGGTCGTGGGACGGGACGACGACCGTCAGCCGTGGCGCCGGGGTCCTCACGCCGCCACCCGGGCGCCGGGGTGCTCGCGGTACCACGCGAGCGTCGCCGCCAGGCCCTCGGTGAGGGACAGCTCGGGCCGCCAGCCGGTGAGCGCCTGCAGCTTGGCGGGCGTGCTCACGTGGCGGTCGACGCCCTGCCCCGGTGGCCGCGTGCCGAGCGTCCGCGGCTCCACGTCGGCGCCGCTGAGCGCGATCAGTGCGTCCACGACCGTGCGGACGCTGCGTCCCGTCCCCGAGCCGACGTGCACGACGTCGCCGGCGGGCACGCGTCCGTCGCCCAGCGCGTCCGCCAGCGCGAGGAACGCCGCGGCGGCGTCCCGGGCGTGCAGGTAGTCGCGCTCGGGGGTGCCGTCGGAGGTGATGACCGGCGCCTCGCCGGCCAGCAGCGCGGCGCTGGCCGCCGGCACCAGGCGCGACGGGTGCAGGTCCCCGCCGCCGAAGACGTTCGAGCAGCGGGCCACGACGACCGGCAGCCTGAAGGTCCGCGCGACGGAGACGGCCAGCAGGTCGGCGGCCGCCTTGGACGCCTCGTAGGGCCCGGACGGGTCGACCGGGGAGTCCTCGTCCAGGCGTCCGTCGGCGTCGGCGCGGTGCACCCGGTCCGTCGAGGCGACGACGACCCGCGCGCCGTGGGCGCGTGCGGCCTCCAGCACCTGCCAGGTCCCGCGGACGTTCGTGTCGAAGGTCGGCGCGGGCGAGCGCTCGGCCGCCGCCGTGAGCGGCTGGGCGGCGAGGTGGAAGACGACGTCGGGCGCATGCGTCGCCAGCGCGCGCTCCAGCGCCGCCGCGTCGAGCAGGTCGCCGCGCACCGTCACGCACCGCGCCGCCAGGCTGTCGGCGTGCAGCGCGGAGGCCGGGCGGTCGGCCCGCGTGAGGACGACCGTCCGGACGTCCCGTTCGAGCAGCGCTCGCACGACCCACGAGCCCAGCAGCCCCTGGGCGCCGGTGACGAACGCTGTCCGCATCGCGCCGCAGGGTATCCCGCCGGCCCGCCCCGCAGGCCGCAGACCTGGCGCGCGGCCCGTAGGCTTGCGGGCGATGCAGATCGCCGAACGCGCCGCCGAGCTGGGCTGGTACCACACGCTGGAGCTCCCCGGAGGAACCGTCACCCCGGGGATGTTCGACCTCCGCGAGGCCGTCGGGCACTACGGCCTGCCGGACGACATGACGGGCATGCGCGCCCTGGAGGTCGGGACGTGGGACGGCTTCTGGGCGTTCGAGATGGAGAAGCGCGGCGCGACCGTCGTCGCCATCGACCTCGACGACGAGCGCCTGCTCGACACGCCGCCGCGCCGGCGGCCGGAGACCTATCCGACGACGCCGCGCGGCGCGGGCTTCGCCCTGGCGAAGGAGGCCTACGGCTCGGACGTCGAGCGCATCGTCTGCTCGGTGTACGACGCGACGCCCGAGCTCCTCGGCGGGCAGTTCGACCTCGTCTTCTGCGGCTCGGTGCTCATCCACCTGCGCGACCAGCTGCTCGCGCTCGAGCGCATCGCCGGGCTGGTCAAGCCCGGCGGGCTGTTCATCAGCGCCGAGGAGTACGACCCGTGGCTCTCACGCCTGCCGGTCGCGCTCTCGCGCTACCACGCCGACCGCGAGGCGGCCGTCGTCTTCTGGATGCCGTCCGTGCGCACGTGGAAGGCGATGCTGTGGACGGCCGGCTTCGACCGCATCACCGAGCGCGAGCGCTTCAAGCTGCAGGCCACGAGCGACTTCAGCGTGCGCCACGTCGTGCTGCACGCCCGCAAGGACCGCTAGGCCCGTCGGGCGGGCCGGGCGGCCAAGGCGGCACCGGCGCGCCGGCCGCGGCGCGTCTCGTACCATCCCGGCCGTGCGCGTCGTCCCCCGGACCCTGATCCCGCTCGTCGCCGCGCTGCTGCTCGTCGTCGCGGTCGGGGCACCGGCAGCGTCCGCCCAGGGTTTGTCGTCCGCGCTGCAGCAGCTCTTCCCGCCGGCTTCCCCGCCGCCGCCCCCGCCGCCCCCGCCGCCGCCGGCCGATGCCCCCACGAGCACCGCGGACACCCCGCCGGACACCGTCCAAGACGGGCAGCGCTGCTTCGGCGCCGCCGCCCGCGACGTCCGGCACCCCTGCCAGAACGCGGACCTGCGCTTCGAGGTCGTCCCCAACCCGGCGGACCCCAAGAGCGCGCAGAGGTACGAGACCTGCACCCAGGTCGAGACGACCCCGATCCTGCGCGCCTGCTTCTGGGGCGCCCCGGCCGGCCAGGCCACGCGCATGATCGCGCTCGTCGGCGACAGCCACGCGTCGCACTGGCGCGCGGCGATGCAGACCGTGGCGGCCGCCAAGGGCTGGCGCGGCGTCTCCATCCAGCGGGCGGGCTGCCCGCTGACGGCGGCGCACCCGGCGTTGCCGGGCACCGAGCGCCAACAGGGGTGCATGGCGTGGAACCGGGCGGTGCAGCGCTGGATCGCCGCGCACCCGCAGATCGACACCGTCTTCACCTCCGCCCACCTGCAGGCCGTCATCCCGCCGGACGGCGTGCCGATGAGCGTCGCCCGTCGCGACGGCTTCGTGAAGGCGTGGCAGCGGCTGCTGGGCGGCGCGGTCCGTCACGTCGTCGTCATCCGCGACACGCCGCGCATCAGCGGCCAGACGATCCCGTGCGTGCAGCAGGCGCTGGCGCAGCGCGTGCAGCCACCCGGCGAGGCGTGCGCGCTGCCGGTCTCCTACGCCCTGCGGACCGACCCGCTCGTCGCCGCCGCCCGCCACCTGCGGACGCCACAGGTCCAGGTCGCCGACCTGCACGACTTCATGTGCGACGCGGACCGGTGCTTTCCCGTCGTCGGCGGCGTGCTCGTCCTACGGGACGTCTCGCACATGACGACGACGTTCAGCACGACGCTCGGCCCCTACCTGCTGGCGCGGGTCAACCGCCTGTCCGCCAACTGGCTGCCCAGCACCGCGCCCGCCCGCTGAGGCGCGCCCACGGCCCCGCGGGGGCCGCCCCCGCGCCGCGGTAGAGCACGAGGTGCGAGCGGCCGCCGTGGAAGCGGCGGTAGCGGACGAGGCCGCGCGCGACGACGTGGTCCAGCAGCGCGGCGATCGGCAGCTCGTGGTGCAGCTCCGTCTCGCCCGGCTCGGGCTCCAGCAGGTTGACGAGGACGAGCGACGCGGCGGCCTCCATCGCCGCCAGCAGCGCGAACGGGTCCGGGACGTGCTCCAGGACGTCGAAGGCGTAGGCGAGGTCGTGGCCGGGCGGCAGGCCCTCGCGGTCCAGGTCGACGATCCGGGCGTCCCCGGCACCCGGCAGCCCGGCGGCGGCGCGGCGGGCCAGCCGCGTGCGCAGGTAGGCGACGCTCGGGTTGTCGAAGTCGGCGAACGTCACCGTGTGCCCGCCGCCGGCCATCAGCGCCAGGCCGTCGGAGCCGATGCCGCACCCGACGTCGAGCACCCGTCCCCCGTGCGGGAGCGCCGCGTCGATCCAGGCCCGATAGGGGTCCTTCGTCCGGGTCATCGCGAAGGCGGTGAGGTTGTACAGGTAGGCCTGCGAGGTGCGGTAGAGCGCCTGCTCGTCGCCGATCTGCGCGAGCTCCTCCTCGAGCTGGTGCTCGTAGTGCATGAGGCGCGTGTGGTCGTACGTCGCGCCGAGATACGCCTGCAGCTCGGCGGCCTCGGCGTCGGGGTCGATGATGGATCGCAGCGCGGCCATGGGAAGTAGGGTGTCGGGCCATGGCGCTCGCACCCCAGGCGATCCGGGAGCGCGCCGGGCAGCGCAAGCAGTGGTACCACACCCTCGAGCTCGCGCCCGGCGTCATCACCCCCGGTTGGTATGACCTGCGCACCGTCGCGCCGCAGGTCCTCCCCGCCTCGCTGGCGGGCAAGCGGTGCCTGGACGTCGGGACGTTCGACGGCTTCTGGGCTTTCGAGATGGAGAAGCGCGGCGCGTCCGAGGTCCTCGCCGTCGACATCGTCGACCCCCGCGCGTGGGACTGGCCGGTGACCGCGGGCGACGAGCTCGTGCAGCTGCTGGAGGACCGCAAGCAGGGCGGCGCGGGCTTTCCGATCGCCGCGGACGCCTTCGGGTCCTTGGCGACGTACCGCGAGTGCTCGGTCTACGACCTGGACGAGTCGGACGTCGGGCGCTTCGACTTCGTCTTCATGGGCAGCCTGCTGCTGCACCTCCGCGACCCGATCCGCGCGCTGGAGCGCCTGCGCGGGGTCTGCGCGGCGGACGGCGTCGTCTGCACGATGGACGCGATCGACCCGTGGATGTCGCGCCTGTTCCCGAAGCGGCCGATGGCGACCTTCGACGGCGTGGGCCGCCCGTGGTGGTGGATGCCGAACCTCGCCGCCTACGAGCAGATGGTCCGCTCGGCCGGCCTGGAGCCGCAGGCGCGCCCGTGCCCCGTGCGCCTGCCGCGCGGCGGCGGGCACCCGATCGTCAAGCCCTCGCGCGCGGTCCTCATGAACCGCGAGGGCCGGCGGCTGCTGGCCGCCACCCGCAAAGGCGACCCGCAGGCGTGGATCCACTCGCGGCCGGTGGGCCTGTGAGCCCGAAGGTCCTGGACGCGCTGCGGCGGCGCCTGGGCGGCGGAGGCGAGGGTCACGGCACCCTGGCCGATCCGGAGGCCACGGCCGTCGCCGTCCCCGAGACCTTCCGGCCGCCGCTCGTCCCCCTGAAGCTCGCGACGATCGACGCGGCGTTCGCGCTGGACACCGTGGACTCCGTCGTGGACCTCGGCGGCGTCTGGGCGGTCGAGGCCGGCTACAGCTTCCACGCCCTCGAGCAGCACGGGCCGCGGCGGGCGGTGCTCGTCGACGACGACATCACCCCCGGGGTCCGCCGCCGCGCGGAGGCCTTCCCCCAGTTCGAGCTGCTCGAGCAGAACTTCGGGCTCGAGCGCACGCCCGCGGACGTCGGGCCGATCGGCGTCGTCCTGCTCTTCGACGTCCTGCTGCACCAGGTCGACCCCGACTGGGACGAGATCCTGCGCCGCTACGCGCCGCACGCGCAGGCGTTCGCGATCGTCAACCCGATGTGGCGCCACGGGACGCAGACCGTCCGCCTGCTCGAGCTCGGCGAGGCGCGCTACCGCCAGGCCGTGCCGCCGCAGGAGAACCTCGAAGGCCTGTTCGACCGCCTGGACGAGATCAACACCCGGCGCGGTCGCCCGTGGCGGGACGTCCACGACGTGTGGCAGTGGGGCATCACCGACGCCGACCTGCGGTCCGTCATGGACGGCCTGGGGTTCTCGGCGGTCGTCGCGGAGCAGCACGGCACCTGGCGCGGGCTGGACGACTTCGAGGACTGCGCCTATGTCTTCCAGCGCCGCTGAGCCGGCGATCTCGGTCGTCATCCCGACGCACCGGCGACCGGCGCTCCTGGCCCGGGCGCTGGACCACCTCGAGGGCCAGCTCGACGATGCCGCCGAGGTGCTCGTCGTCGACGACGCGCGCGACGACCCGGCCGCGGTGACGGACGCCGTCCGCGCCGGCTCGCGGCCCTACCCTGTGCGCCTCGTGGACCGCCCGGGGCCCGGCGGGGCCGCCGCGGCCCGCAACGCCGGCTGGCGGGCGGCGGCCGCGCCGCTCGTCCTCTTCCTCCAGGACGACATCCTCGCCGCCCGCGGGCTCGTCGCCGGGCATCTGGACGCCCACGCGCGGATGCCCGAGCGTGAGGTCGCGGTCCTCGGGCACGTGCGCTGGGCCGACGAGCTGCGCGTCACGGCGTTCATGCGCTTCCTCGAGGAGGGCGTGCAGTTCGACTACGCGCACATGCAGCCCGGCGACGTGGGCTGGGGACGGCTGTACACGGCGAACGTCTCGCTCAAGCGCGCGCTGCTGGCCGCGGTCGACGGCTTCGACGAGACGTTCACGATCCCCTACGAGGACCTCGAGCTCGGCCGGCGCCTGCACGACCACGGCCTGCGCCTCATGTACGAGCCGGCGCTGGAGGCCGAGCACGTGCACCCGACGACGCTCGCGAGCTTCCGCGAGCGGATGCGGGCCACCGGCGGCGCCGAGCGCCACATGGTCGCCCGCCATCCCGACGTGGCGCCGTACTTCCACGACGCCCTGCAGGGCTGGCGCGGGGCGCGCACGTCGGCGTGGGCCTCGCGGCTGGCGGACGTCGTGCCGGCGGGCACGCCGCTCGTCGGCGGACGCGTCCACGCGCGCGCCCGGGCGCACTGGAAGGCGCAGCTGGCGGACGCCTTCTTCGCCGGCTGGGAGGCGACGGCGTGAGCCGGGCCGACCCCCTCGACGTCACCGGGGCGCCCGAGCCGATCGAGCCGCACGGGTCGATCGACGCGATCGCCCCGCTGGAGCCGGACCTGCGCCGCCGCGCGGCGCGCGGCACGCTCGTCAACGGCGTCTTCCTCATCGCCCTCACCGCGCTGGGCCTCATCCGCGGCTTCGTGCTGGCGCGCTTCCTGACCCAGGACGACTACGGGATCTGGGCGATCCTCGTGACGTCGTTCGGGACGCTCGTCTTCCTCAAGGAGGTCGGGGTCAGCGACAAGTACATCCAGCAGGCGGACCTCGACCAGGAGCAGGCCTTCCAGCGGGCGTTCTCCATCGAGCTCGTCATGACGGGGGCGGTCACCGCGCTCATCGTCGTGATCATCCCGCTCGTTGCCTGGGCCTACGGGCGCTGGGAGATCGTGCCCGTCGGCCTCATCGGGACGATCTCCGTCCCGGCGATGGCCTTCCAGGCGCCGCTGTGGATCTGGTACCGGCGCATGGACTACCTCAAGCAGCGCCTGCTCAGCTCGGCGGACCCGATCATCGGCTTCGTCGTCGCGGTCGCCCTGGCGGCGGCGGGCGCGGGCTACTGGGCGCTCGTCCTCGGGCTGCTCGCCGGGACGCTGTCGACCTCGGTGCTCGCCGTCGTGACGTCCCCCTACCGCCTGCGCTGGAGCAACCCCGGCCCGGTCGTCAAGGAGTACGTGTCGTTCTCGCTGCCGATCCTCGGCGCGTCGATGGCGGGGCTCATCGTCGCGCAGGGGTCGATCATCGCGACGTCCGCGACGCTCGGGGTGGCCGGTGCGGGCATCGTCGCGCTCGCCTCCACCGTCGTGCAGTTCGCCGACCGGGTGGACGCGATCGTCACCGGGACGCTCTACCCGGCGATCTGCCGCGTGGCGGACCGCAAGGACATCCTCTTCGAGTCGTTCGTGAAGTCCAACCGCCTGGCGCTCATGTGGGCGATGCCGTTCGGGGTCGGCCTGGCGCTCTTCGCCGAGGACCTCGTGCGCTTCGGGATCGGCGAGCGCTGGCGCCCGGCCATCGGGCTCCTGCAGGCCTTCGGGCTCATCGCCGCGGTCAACCACCTCGGCTTCAACTGGTCGGCGTACTTCCGCGCGCGGGCCGACACCCGGCCGATCATGATCGCCTCGGCGATCACGACCGTCGCCTTCGTCCTCGTCACGCTGCCGCTGCTCATCTTCGGCGGCCTGCGCGGCTTCGGCTGGGGCATGGCGGCGATGATGCTCACCCAGCTCGTCTGCCGCGGGGTCTACCTGCGGCGGCTCTTCGACGGCTTCCGCCTGCTGCCGCACGCCGTGCGGGCCGTCACCCCGGTCCTGCCGGGGGCGGGGGCCGTCCTGCTCGTCCGGGCGCTGGACGGCGGTGGCCAGCGATCGGCGCTCATGGCCGCCGGGCAGCTCGCGCTCTTCGCCGCGGTCGTGCTGGCCTGCACGGTCGTCGCCGAGCGGGCACTTCTGCGCGAGGCGCTCGGGTACCTGCGACGCCGTCCGCAGGGCGCCGCTCTTTCCGGCACGGCTTCCTAGACTCCCGGCCGTGATCCCCGCCAACCTGGACCGCATCAACGCGCTGCCCGACGACGCCGTCGTCCTGGACGTCGGCGGCTGGGGCGGCCCGCTGCACCGCGCGGACCACATGCTCGACCTGCGCCCGTACGAGACCCGCGGCGTCCTGGGGTCCTACGGCCCGGGGCCCGAGCGCTTCACGAAGGAGACGTGGCACCTGGCCGACATCTGCGCCCGCGATCCGTGGCCCTTCGAGGACGACCAGTTCGACTTCGCGACGTGCGTCCTGACGCTCGAGGACATCCGCGACCCGATCGGCGTCTGCCGCGAGCTCTCGCGGGTGGCGAAGGCGGGCTACGTCGAGGTGCCGACCGTCGAGGCCGAGCTCATCTACAACGTCGAGTGGCAGGGGCCGTTCCTCGGCCACGAGCACCACCGCTGGTTCTGCGACCTGGACCCCGAGAGCGAGCCCGGCAAGCCGGGGCTCGTCTTCTGGCACAAGAGCCACATGATCCACCACGACTGGCGCCTGCGGATCGGGCCGCGGTGGCGGGCGGAGCTCTCGGTCGAGGACCAGCTGCTCGGGATCTTCTGGGAAGGCGAGATTCCCGCCCGGGAGGAGATCAACCTCGCCCCGGACCTCGACGCGCTGGCCGAGCGGGTGCGGGCGCGCTTCCAGCCCTCGCCGGCCGAGCTCGCGCTGAAGGAGGCGCGGGCGAAGGCGTCGCATCTCGTGGCCAGGTCGCTCATGCCGGCGCGCGGGGCGCTGGCCAAGGCGGCGGACCGGCTGCGCTGAGGGTCGCCACGGGTCGGAACGGCCAGGGTCGGTCTGCTGGCGGCGCTGACGCGAGGCTTCGGTTCAGGGTCGAGGGCGCGGAACGGCTGTCATTGAGGGGGAAAGGCCGCCCGTCCGCCTCTGGCCGAGCGCCGGATCGTCCGGCTTGGCACCTGGGTCGCGGAATCCGCGACCGACGTGACACGCCGACCGGAGGCCTCGGTCGGCTCGGCACCTGGGTCGCGGAAACCGCGACCGTCGTGCCACACCGCGTGGCGATGCGGCACGGCGGCCGACCTCCGCCGTCTCTGCCCGCTGTTCCACGTCCCCTCCCCCGTCCGCGCACCCTCGCGTCAGCGCCACCCGGCGCCGAACCAGGGCAGTTCAACGAGCCGCCAGGGCGTCGACCCGCGCCAGGACGGCGGCCACCCACGCCGACGTTCCCGCGTCCGCCGGATCCAAGAAGACCCGCTCGTGGTGCGTCCCCGGCAGCAGCGCCCGCACCGCCTCCGCCAGCGCCGCGTCCGCGCAGCTCCACGCGCCCACCGCGCCCGGGTCCCACCCGTCGCGCCGCGTGTTCGGGTCAACCTGCGGCCCCAGCACGGGCCAGTCGTCGAGCACGAGCGCGAGCTCCGGGCCGCCCGTCGCCCCGACGAGCGTCAGCGGCAAGCCGCTCATCGCGGTCCACACGACGACGTCCGCCCGCGCCCGCTGCAGCGTGTCGCCGAGCAGGCGCAGGTCGTGGCGCGCGATGCGCGAGGCCTCCAGGCGCGCGGGGCGCCGCCAGCCCGACGGGCCCCAGAACCACCGCAGGGCCTGCGGCTGCTCGTCCTCCGGCCGTCCCGGGTCCGGCGTCGTCAGCACCGTGACCGTGTCCCCCCGCGCCTGCAGCGCGGCGACGAGATCGTCCCAGTGGCGCTGCGCCGCCGCCTCGGCGGCGGTGCGGGGACGGCTGCCGACAGTGAGGACGTGCATCGCGCCCGCGAGCATAGGATGCCGGGCCATGAGCGCTCCCCCCGAGATCTTCAAGGCCTACGACGTCCGCGGGCTCTACGGCGACCAGATCGGGCCCGACACGGCGTACCTCATCGGCCGGGCGTTCACCCGCGTTGTGGCGGGCCTCGCGGGCAAGACGCCGGCGGACGCGACCGTCGGCCTCGGCCGCGACATGCGCCTCACCGCCCCGGAGCTGGCGGGCGAGTACAAGCGCGGCATGATGGACGAGGGCGCGCACGTCATCGACGCCGGCCAGGTCGGGACGGAGATGCTCTACCACCTCGTCGGCTCGCGGCAGCTCGACGGCGGCCTGATGTGCACCGCCTCGCACAATCCGAAGGCCTACACCGGGGCCAAGCTCGTCAAGCAGGGCGCCATCGCCCTGTCCGGCGACGAGGGCATCGGCGACATCCGCGACCTCATCCTGGGCGACAGGCTCGGGGACGCCCCGGGCGGGGGCACGAGCGAGGACGTCGACCTCTACGCGGAGTTCGCGGTCGCCGCGATGCAGTTCATCGACCCGGCGAACGTCAAGCCGCTGAAGGTCGCCGTCGACGGCGGCAACGGCATGGCCGGCCCGATGGTCGGCCCGCTGCTGGACCAGCTCGGCCTGGACCTCGTCACGACGTACTGGACCCCGGACGGCAACTTCCCCGACCACGAGCCCAACCCGCTGCTGCCCGAGAACCGCCAGTTCATCATCGACAAGGTGCTGGAGACCGGCGCGGACCTCGGGATCGCCTGGGACGGGGACGCCGACCGCTGCTTCTTCATCGACGACACCGGCGAGTTCGTCGACGGCGACTTCCTGACCGCCCTGCTCGCGGAGTCCCTGCTGGCGAAGGTGCCCGGCTCGACGATCCTCTACGACGTGCGCGCCTCGTGGGGCGTGCCTCGCACCGTCGAGCGGCTCGGCGGCAGCGCGCTGCCCAACCGCGTCGGCCACGCCTTCTTCAAGACCCGCATGCGTGACGAGGACGCGATCTTCGGCGGCGAGGTGAGCGGGCACTACTACTTCCGGGACTTCTACTGCGCCGACTCCGGCACGATTCCCGCGCTCCTCATGCTCGAGCTGCTCTCG
>CAZRLR010000104.1:0-11784 GCA_964600395.1 uncultured Conexibacter sp. | reverse complement strand
GACCCGCTTGCCGGCGGGCGCCTTGACCGTGCCGACCGCGCCGGCGGGCGCGCCCGGGCCCTCCCCGGCGGGGTGGGACGCGTGGGCCGCCGGGGCCACCGCGAGCGCGAGGCCCGCGGCGGTCACGACGACGGCGGACAGTGAGCGCGGGCTCATGCCGGGCAGTTCGGGGCGACGCGACCGTCGCTGCCCGTGTAGACGTAGGTGTCCGTGACGTACGCACCGCGGCCGTTGCCCAGGTCGATCAGGTCCCACAGGCGCGACGTGCCGAACTTGCCGGTGACCTGCTGGCCGCGCTTCTGGCAGACGATCCGCACCTTTGTACCGGGCTGGAAGTAGCGGACGATCGAGGACCCGGTCTTGACGCCCATGTGGGCGGCCAGGCGCTTGCCGTCCGTCTGGATGGTCGCCCCGCGGCGGGTCGAGATGGGCGGCAGGACGACGCCCGAGGCACCCGGGGAGGGTGTCGGCGACGGGGTGGGCGTCGGCGTCGGGGCCGGCGTGGAGCCCGGCTTGACGCAGTTGTCGCTCGTGTGGACGACGGCGGCGTTGTAGTGGCTGTACTCCGCGGCGTCGACGCCGTGGAACTTCGCCTTGATGACGCTGCCCGACGCGGTGCGCTGCTCGTAGTGCAGGTGCGCGGAGAAGGAGTACTTGGCGCTCGTCTTGCCCAGATGCCCGATGAGCTGGCCGCGGGAGACCTTGTCCCCCGGCTTGACGAGGCGGTCCTTCAGGTGCGCGTAGAAGGTCAGGACCCCGCTGGGGTGACGGATCTCGATCGCGTTGCCGTAGCCGACGTTCGAGGCCTTGTCGTAGTAGAGGGACTTCGTCACGACACCCGGCCCCGAGGCGACGATCGGCATCCCCAGGTCGGTGTCGCCACCACCGAGGCCGTTGAAGTCGATGGCCAGCGCCGGGCTGTGACCGGCGTAGTACTTGCCCGAGAACTTCGCCTTGCAGGCGAACGGGAGGTACAGGTTCGACGCGGCCTGGGCGGGGCCGGCGGACAGACCGGCGGTGATGGCTGCAAGAGCGCAGGCGGGCAGGACGTAGCGGCGCACGGTGGTGCTCCTCCTCAGATCGGGGTGGTGACGCCGTCGCGCTCCGCCTCGTGCGGAAGTGCGACAACGAGCGCAAGTCAACCGTGCGCCGAGGGCGTACATCTCCTGCTCTCACCGACTTCTCACATTCCGGCCCAACGCGGTTCGTGATCTGACGGCGGACGCCCGTTGTGAGCGTGACGGCCGTGGTCAGCCCGGGCGGGCGGAGGACCCGCAGGCTGCGAGGGGCGTCCGGAGGACGCGCGATGGGCGATCCAGGATTCGAACCTGGGACCTCTTCCTTATCAGAGAAGCGCTCTAACCGACTGAGCTAATCGCCCGGGGCGGTGCAGTGTAGCGAGGCGCGCACGCGCGTGGCGTCCCCCTTTTTCGGACGCTGCGGTCAGCGGCGGGCGAGGCGATCGGCGAGCGCCTGGGCCTCGTCCGCGTCGGCGAAGACGAGCTCCACCTTGAAGCCCGTGCCGCGCGGTCGCACGCGGACGTCGGTGCCCAGCGCACCGCCCAGGGCCTCGACGATGTGCGCGATCGCGGCCTCCTGGTCGGGGTGCAGCGCGGCGCGGCCCTGGGCCGTGGGCTTCGGCGCCTCGTTGGCCTCGCGGGCCCGCTGCTCGGTCACCCGCACCGACCAGCCCTCGCCGGCGGCGCTGCGGGCCAGCCGGCGGCGGTCGCCGTGGTCCTCGGCCATGAGCAGCGCGCGGCCGTGGCCCTCGGTGAGCGTCCCGTCCTGCAGGAGCTCGAGGACCTCGTCCGGGAGGTCCAGCAGGCGCAGGAGGTTCGAGATCGCGACGCGGCTGCGTCCGACCTTCTTGCCGACCGCCTCGCGGGTCAACCCGAGCTCCTCGACGAGCGCGGCCACGGCGCGGGCCTCCTCGACCGGGTTGAGGTCCTCCCGGGCCATGTTCTCGATGAGCGCGTCCTCGAGCGTGCGTGCGTCGTCGCGGTCCTGGACGATGGCCGGGACGGCCGTCAGGCCCGCGAGCTGGGCCGCGCGCCAGCGGCGCTCGCCGGCCACGAGCTCGTACGTCCCGCCGTCGACCGGGCGGACGAGGATCGGCTGCAGGACGCCGCGGTCCCCGAGCGAGTCCGCCAGCGCCTGCAGCGCCTCGGCGTCGAACTGCTTGCGGGGCTGGGCCGGGTTGGGGCGGACCGTGTCGACCGGCAGCTCGCGCAGCTCCGCGCCGCGGGGCCCCAGCGCCGACGCGATCGCCGCGGGATCGCTGGAGGAGAGGATCGCCGACAGGCCACGGCCCATCCCGGGCTTGCGGGACGCGCTAGCCACGGGCCGCGACCTCCTTGGCGAGCTCGAAGTAGGCGTCCGCCCCCGCGCTGTGCGGGTCGTGGTGGATGACGGGCAGCCCGAAGCTCGGGGCCTCGCCGATCCGGACGTTGCGCGGGATGACGGTGTCGAAGACGAGCGCGGGGAAGTGCTCACGGACCTCGCGCTCGACGTCGCGGGCGAGGTTCGTGCGCGCGTCGTGCATCGTCAGGAGCATCCCGGCCACCGTCAGGCGCGGGTTGAGCTCGCGCTGCACGAGGGCGAGCGTGTCGAGCAGGCCCGCGAGGCCCTCGAGCGCGAAGTACTCGGTCTGGACGGGCACGATGACGCGGTCCGCCGCGACGAGCGCGTTGATCGTCAGCGGCCCGAGCGACGGTGGGCAGTCCAGCAGGATGAAGGCGAAGCGATCGCGCACCGCGGCGAGGGCGTTGCGCAGACGGACCTCCGACCCCGGCTCGCGTGGCAGCTCGACGCTCGCGGCGGCCAGGTCCGGGTGCGCCGGCAGCGCCTTGAGGCGCTCGATCGGCGTCGGGACGATCGCGTCGTCCGCCGTCGCCTCCCCGAGCAGGACGTCGTAGATGCTCGGCTCGCCGTCCTTGGGCAGCCCGATGCCGACCGTGGCGTTCGCCTGCGGGTCGACGTCGACGAGCAGCGTCTCGTAGCCGGCCTCGGCGATGCACGCCGCCACGTTCACGGCGGTGGTGGTCTTGCCGACGCCGCCCTTCTGGTTCGCGATCGCGTAGACGGTTCCCATCGGCCAGCCACGGTACCGGCGACGGCGGCGCGACCGGGGCGCCGAAACCCGCACCTTGCGGGTTCTCCGTGGCCCGCGCGGCCCTGGTCAGCGCGAGGCGACGATCGGTCGCTTGCGCGCCATGCCCTCGCGCCGCGGGTAACGCGGCGGCGTCGGGGCGTCCTTGCGGAAGACGTGGAGGTGGCGCTGGTCGGCCCCGGGACGGGGCGGGGCGCGGTGGACCTCGACGGGCGTCATCCCCGTGGCCTCCGCCGCGGCGACCCCGTCGGCCTCCTCGGCGGCGTCGCGGGCGCCCTTCCAGGCCACGAGGTGCCCGCCGTCGGCGAGCAGAGGCGCGGCGTACTCGACCAACGCGGTGAGCGGGGCGAGCGCGCGGGCGGTGACGAGGTCATGCGCGCCGATCCCGGCGGGCCACGCCTCGGCCCGCGCGTGGACGGGTCGCGCGTTCGGGATCGCCGCCCCTTCGATCAGGCGGCCCATGAACTCGCACTTGCGGCCCCCGGCCTCGACGAGCCGGACGTCGGCCTCCGGGAGGCAGACGGCCAGCACGAGCCCCGGAAAGCCCGCCCCGGCCCCAAGGTCGGCGACGGTCCGGGCAGCGCGCACGACGGCGAGGTCGAGGCCGTCGAAGCCGTCAGCGACGTGCACCTCGACCGCCTGGACGGGGTCGGTAACGGTCGTCGGGGCAGTGGGGTCCGCGGCCAGCAGGAGCAGGACCCGCTCCAGGCGCGGAGCGGCGTCCGGCGCGACGTCGTGGGCGGCGCACAGCTCACGCAGGCGCTGGAGGACGACGCTCACGACGACGTTCCACGTGAAACGTCGTGGAGCGGGCGTTCCACGTGAAACGTCCTACGGTGCGACGGGCGTGACGACGAGGTGCCGGTCGGGCTCGTCGCCCTCGCTGTGGGTGTCGACCCCACCGCGCTCGCGCAGGTACTCGTGGACCAGACGCCGCTCGCTCGCGGTCATCGCGTCGAGCGCGACGGGGCGCTCGTTGCGGATCGCGTCCTCGGCCGCCTCGTCCGCCTGGCGCTGGAGCGACTCCTGCCGGCGGGCGCGATAGCCCTCAGCGTCGACGACGACGCGCCGCATCTCCCCGGTCCGGGCGTGCACCACCCGCTGGGCCAGGTGCTGGACGGCGTCGATCGTCTGGCCGTGGCGGCCGATGAAGAGCCCGAGGTCCTCGCCGTCGAGCGTCCCGACGAGCTGCCCGTCGGTCTCCTCCACGCGCACGGTCGCCGTCAGGCCGAGCCCGTCGGCCACCGCCTGCAGCAGCTCGGTCACGAGCGCGACGTCCGGGGACTCGGCCATCAGCTGCGCCGCCCCGAGCGCTTCTTCTTCTTGCCCCGCGGAGGTGGCGGGGGCGCCGTGGTCCGCACGGGCTTGTTCGCCGGTGCGGCCTTCGCCGTCGAGCCGGCGGCCTTGCCCGCCGGCTTCCCGGCCTTGGCCGCGGCGTCGGCCTGCTGCTGCTCGTTGGCCTTCGCGACCATCCGCCCGAAGAACCCGGGCATGGCGGCGGGTTCGCCGCCGCTGACCGCCGCGGTGCCCTCCCCGGCGACGATCGGCTCGGGTGTCCCGCTGAGCTTGCGCAACGTGTACTGCTGGCCGACCGTCCAGAGGTTGGTCGTGATCCAGTAGACGAGCAGGCCGGCGGGGAAGTTCAGGATGAAGATCGTGAAGACGAACGGCAGCGCGATCATGAGCATGCGCTGGTTCTTGTCGACCGTCGCCGACGCCATCAGGACGCTCGACAGCAGCTGCGAGCCGATGTACAGGACGATGAGCACGACCAGGACGCCACCGGTGGCGTTGTCGGTCAGGTCGGGGATGAAGAGGAACTTCGCCGACCCCGGGTCCACCGACTGGCAGCTCGTGTTCTGCAGCGCGCTACCCGTCGCCTTGCCCGCCGCCCGCAGCGCGTCGCCGCAGATGTCGAGCTTCAGGTCCTTGCGCAGCATGTAGAAGAGCGAGATGAAGACCGGCATCTGCGCCACCAGCGGCAGGCACGACCCGAACGGGTTGACCTGGTGCGTCTGGTAGAGCTTCATCATCTCCTGGTTCAGACGCTGCTTGTCGTCCTTGTACTTCGCCTGGAGCTTCTTCATCTCCGGGCCCAGGCGCTGCATCGCCTGCATCGACCGGAACTGCTTGACGGTCAGCGGCAGCAGCAGGATCCGCACGGAGACCGTCAGCGCGATGATCGAGAGGCCCCATCCGAAGCCGAACGTGTCGTGGAAGAAGCGGATGACCGCGTCGAAGACGTCGATCAGCTGCTTCAGGACGGGGATGATCGCTAGGTGGGTCATTCAGCTCACAGGGTCGACGGTGGGGTCCGGGCCACGGTGGCCGGGGTGTTCGCACGGGTGACTACGCGATCGGAAGAGACGCTGATCATGGACGTGGTCAAAGCCGCCGGGGCTCCAGGGATGGCAGCGCAGCAGGCGCCACCCGCCCAGGACGAGCCCGCGCAGTATGCCGTACTCCTGGATGGCCTGGACGGCGTAGTTCGAGCACGTCGGCTCGTAGCGGCAGCGCCGGGGCAGCGCCGGGGAGATGAGGCGCTGGTAGAGGCGGATCGGGGCCAGCACGAGCGTCCGCATCGCGTCACGCCTTCGGGGACTCGCCGGTGGCCTTGCCGATGAGCTCCGCCAACGCGGACTGCACGCCGGCCAGTCCGTCGCGCTCGGCCAGCTCGCGGGCCGGGGGCCGGGCGACGACGACGACGTCCTGATCGGGGGCAAGTCTCGGGCCCTCCACGACGAACGCCTCCCGCAGGAGGCGCTTGACCTGGTTGCGCTCGACGGCGCCGCCGACGCGCTTGGAGACCGACAGCCCCAGCCGAGGGCCCTCGCTCAGCTCATCCGCGGCGTCGGGTGTGGCGGGCGACGCCCCGCGCGGAAAGACGTGCAGGACGAAGAAGCGGTTGCCGTGGGACTTGCCCTGACGGTAGACCCGCTCGAACTCGGCTGACCGCGACAGCCGCTTGCGCTTGGGACGACGACCTGCCGGCTGGGCGGAGCCGCCGTCAGCGGCCACGGTCAGACGGTGAGGCGCTTGCGGCCCTTGTCGCGGCGGCGCTTGAGCACCGCGCGGCCCGCGCGGGTCTGCATCCGCTCGCGGAAGCCGTGGGTACGTGCGCGCTTGCGCTTCTTGGGCTGGTAGGTGCGCTTCATGGCTCTCAGACTTCGGGTCGCCAGGCTGGCGACGGGCTGACCAGAGTAGCGAACAGCCGCCTGGGATGGGGTCCGGATCGCCGTCCCCTGCTGCCGTGCACATCCGTCGGACGGACTTTTTGCGCGAATTGCGAGAACGCCCGCGACGGGACGCCGCGACCGTCCTCGCGCGCCCGGGGCCCTTTGGTATGTTCGCCGCCCGGCCCATTGGAGGTGGCGCCGGGTCCTCGCCGTCCCGTCCAACCCGCCCGTCAAGGAGTCGTCAGCCCCTGCCGTGACCCAGGATCTCTCGCACATCTGGCAGGAGATCCGCAGGCGCCTGGAGGCGACCGTCGGCTCGTCGACGTACGAGATCTGGCTCGCGCCGGTCCGCGCCGTCGGCTTCGACGGGACCCGCTTGGAGCTGTCGGCGCCGGAGGAACTGCACGCGTGGGTGACCGACCGCTTCGGCGGGGTCCTCGAGCGGGCGGCCGCCGACGTGCTGGGACGCCGCGTGCAGGTCCACGTGCAGGCCGCCGGCTCCGGAGGGCCGACGTCCGCCCCCGGCTCGCGTCGCCGCCGCAGCGCCCCCACGCCCGCGGCCGCGCCCACCCCCGCCGAGGAGGCGGGCGAGCGGGACGTCGGCCTGAACCCGAAGTTCACCTTCGACCAGTTCGTCATCGGGGACGCCAACCGCTTCGCGCACGCGGCGGCGCTCGCCGTCTCCGAGCTGCCGGGCCAGGCCTACAACCCGCTCTTCATCTACGGCCCGCCCGGTGTCGGCAAGACGCACCTGCTGCACGCGATCGGCAACTACGTCCTGCGCTACGGCGGCGGGCTCAGCGTCCGCTACACGACCGTCGAGCGCTTCACGAACGAGTTCGTCTCGTCGCTGAAGGCCGGCGGCAAGGCCATGGACCACTTCAAGGACCGCTACCGCCGGCCGGACGTCCTGCTCATCGACGACATCCAGTTCCTGCAGTCCAAGGCGAAGACGGAGGAGGAGTTCTTCCACACCTTCAACGCCCTGCACGAGGCCGGCAGCCAGCTCGTCATGACGGCCGACCGGATCCCGGGGGACCTCAACGCCCTGGAGGACCGGCTGCGGGCGCGCTTCGGCTCCGGCCTCGTCGCCGACATCGGGGCGCCCGACCTCTCCACCCGCCTGACCGTCCTGCGCAAGCGCGTGCAGCACGACGGGATCCAGCTCGCCGACCCCGGGGTCCTGCCGCTCGTCGCCGACCGGGTCACCGAGTCCGTGCGCGCGCTGGAGGGCGCGCTCATCCGCGTCGTCGCGTTCGCCTCGCTCACCGGCCGCACCCTCGACACCTCGCTGGCGGACGAGGTCCTGCGCGGCCTCTACCGCCGCGACCCCCGGCCGGGCGGGTCCGCCGCGCCGCCGCGCCCCGCGCCGGCGGTCACCGTCGCCGGCGTGCAGAGCCTCGTCTGCGACGCCTTCTCCCTCACGCGCGAGGAGCTGCTGTCCGCCGATCGCAGCGCCCGCGTCGCCTGGCCGCGGCAGGTGGCGATGTACCTCGCGCGCACGCACACGGCCGAGACGCTGCCCGCCATCGGACGCCAGTTCGGCGGACGCAACCACACGACCGTCATGCACGCGGTGAAGACGACGACGCGCAGGATCGCCGAGGACCGCGAGGCCTACGACGTTGTGCACAAGCTCACCGCACGACTGCAGGGCGTCGATCCCGACCGACGGGACTGACAGACTCATGCACCGTCCCCACACTGGCCGGTGTGCGTCCTTTTCCCGCAACCTGCGGGCGCTTCGCGGACTTGCACACATGAGCACACCCCCTATGACGTCAAACCCTGATCAGAGGTCCTCTTCGTGAAGCTCTCCACCACGAGCCAGCAGCTGCTCGGCCAGCTGCAGACCGTCTCGCGCGTCGCCTCCACGCGCAGCGCGGTCCAGGCCCTCTCCGGCGTGCAGCTGGACGCCTCCGGCACGACCGTCGAGCTGCGCGCGACCGACATGGAGCTCGCGCTGCGCGTCCCGCTCGAGGCGCAGGTCGAGCGCGAGGGCACCGTCGTCCTCCCCGCCCGCCTGCTGCTGGACGTCGCCCGCCAGCTCCCGACGGGGACCGTCACCCTCGAGCTGCGCGCCGCCGAGCAGGACGTCGAGATCGTCGCCGGCCCCGCCCGCTTCCACCTGCGCACGCTGCGCGCCGAGGACTTCCCGCCGCTGCCGACCGCCGGCGGCGAGGCCGTCGTCCAGGTCCCCGCGCTGCCGCTGGACGGGACGATCGACCGCGTCGAGCGGTCGGCCTCCAAGGACGAGACGCGCCCGATCCTCACCGGCGTGCTCGTGTCCGCCAGCGGCACGCAGCTGCGGATGGTCGCCACGGACTCCTACCGCCTCAGCGTGAAGGAGACGACGCTCGAGGCGCCGCTCGTCGGCGAGCTGGAGGCCAACGTCCCCGTCCGCGCGCTGCAGGAGCTGCGGCGGCTCATCGCCGGCTCGGACGACCCGGACGTGCGCATCACCGTCCGCGAGAACCAGATCATCTTCGAGCACGGCGCCGCCACGCTCTCCTCGCGGCTCATCGACGGCCAGTTCCCGAACTACCGCCAGCTCCTGCCGGACACCTACGAGCACGAGCTGCACGTGCCGGGCGACGAGCTGGCCGGCGTCGTGCGCCGCATCAGCCTGATGGCGCAGAAGAACGCGCCGCTGCGCCTGGCCTTCACCGAGGGGCAGCTGACGGTCTCGGCGCAGACGCCGGACGTCGGCGAGGCGAGCGAGCCGCTGCCGATCCCGTTCAACGGCGAGCCGTTCGAGATCGGCTTCAACCCGGAGTACCTCAAGGACGGGCTGGAGAGCGTCGGCTCGGACGACGTCGTCCTGAAGCTCATCAGCCCGCTGCGTCCCGGGCTCATCGAGTCCGGCGACGGCTCGGGCTTCCTGTACCTGATCATGCCGATCCGGCTCAACGTCTGATCCGCCCGCGCGTCCCTGAGACCCTGTCGTGATCGTCACGCGGCTGAAGCTGCGGGACTTCCGCACCTACGACCGGATCGACGTCCCGCTGGGCCCGGGGCTCACCGTCGTGCACGGGCGCAACGGCGCGGGCAAGACGAACCTGCTGGAGGGCCTGTACTTCGGCTGCACCGCGCGGTCCTGCCGCACGTCGAACGAGCGCGAGGTCCTGCGCTTCGACCAGACCGCCGCGCGCGTCGAGGTCGACGGCGAGGACCGGGACGGGCACCACACGCTCGCCGTCGGCTTCCAGCCGGGCGAGGACAAGCGCATCAAGGTCGACGGCGTCCCGGTCGCGCGGCTGCTGGACGCGCCGGTGCGACCGCTCGTCAGCGTCTTCCTGCCCGAGCGCCTGGAGCTCGTCAAGGGTCCCCCCGCCCTGCGCCGGTCGCACCTGGACGCGGTCATCACCGCCCTGTGGCCGTCACGCACCGCCACGCGGACGGGCTACCGGCAGGCGCTCGCGCAGCGCAACGCGCTGCTGGGCCGGGTGCGGGCCGGGCGCTCGGGCCGCGAGGCGCTCGCCGCCTGGGACCTGGAGCTCGGCCGCCACGGGATCGCCCTGCG
This sequence comes from uncultured Conexibacter sp., assembly GCA_964600395.1. Taxonomy (GTDB): domain Bacteria; phylum Actinomycetota; class Thermoleophilia; order Solirubrobacterales; family Solirubrobacteraceae; genus Paraconexibacter. The sequence continues at coordinate 1,976 of CAZRLR010000104.1, read as the reverse complement.
TGACGACCGCGCCCGCGCGGTGGAGCTGCTGCAGGGCCCGTTCGCCCTCGTCGCCGACGAGCTCGGCCTCGCCGGCGCGCCCGAGCTGCGCTACCGGCCGCGCTCGAAGGCGGACACCCCCGCCGCGTTCGCGGCCGAGCTCGCCGAGCGGCTGGACTCCGACCTGGAGCGCGGCTTCACCGGCCACGGCCCGCACCGTGACGACCTGGCCCTGCTGCGCGACGGCCGCGAGCTGCGCGTCTACGGCTCGCAGGGCGAGCAGCGCCTCGGGCTCCTGGCGCTGCTTCTCGCCGAGCGGGACGTCCTGACGGCCGAGCGCGGCGCGCCGCCGCTGCTGCTGCTCGACGACGTCATGAGCGAGCTGGACGCCGACCGCCGGGCGCTGCTCGTCGAGCGGATCACGCGCGCCGGGCAGTCGCTCGTGACGACGACCGATCTCGCGCACGTCCCCGGCGCCGAGCGGTCCTCCGTCGTCCGCCTGTCGGTGACGCCGGGCGCGGTGCAGGTCGATGGGGCCGGCGCCGACGCGACCGGCGACGGTGGGCCGGGCACGGGCGGCGACGCGCTGCGGGGCCTCGCGGCGTGAGGCACCGTCCCGCCCCCCGCGACCTCGGCAGCGCGCTGGAGCGGATCGTCGCCCGGACCGAGCCCCAGACGCCGCTCTCGCGCCTGCAGCGGGTCTGGCCGCAGGCCGTCGGGGAGGGCGTGGCGCCGCACGCCAAGCCCACCGCGATGAGCGCCGACGGCATCGTGACGGTCAGCTGCGAGGCCGCCGTCTGGGCCCAGGAGGTCGACCTGCTCTCCTACGAGATCGTCCAGCGGATCAACGCCGAGCTCGGCCCCGGGACGGTCGTCGAGCTGCGCTGTCGCGGCACCGAATCGGCCGCCTGGGCCCGTCAGGGGCGCGGCGGCCGGCGGCCGCCCCCACAAAAGCGCTGATTTGCAGGACTTTCTGCACAGTTATGCACAGGGTTTGAGCACCCGCGTGTGCTATAGTTCTGTCAACCTGCTTCACCTGCCCCGGCACCGCGTCGTCCGACGTGCCGCCGGGGCTTTTCACGTCTAACGGAGGACGCGCGTGGCCCGCGACGAAGAGAACGACAAGCCCGACAAGGCCGGCACCTACGACGCCCAGGACATCACCGTCCTCGAGGGCCTCGAGGCCGTCCGCAAGCGCCCCGGCATGTACATCGGCTCCACCGGCGTCCGGGGCCTGCACCACCTCGTCTACGAGATCGTCGACAACTCCGTCGACGAGGCGTTGGCCGGCAACTGCTCGCGCGTCGACGTCACGATCCACCCGGACAACTCGATCACCGTCGCCGACGACGGGCGCGGCATCCCCGTCACGATCATGGAGAAGGAGCAGAAGCCGGCGGTCGAGGTCGTCCTCACCGTCCTGCACGCCGGCGGCAAGTTCGGCGACGGCGGCGGCTACAAGGTGTCCGGCGGCCTGCACGGCGTCGGCCTGTCGGTCGTCAACGCGCTCTCCGAGCACCTGCGCGTCCAGGTCATCCGCGACGGCTTCCGCTTCTCGCAGGAGTACGCCCGCGGCGTCCCGCAGCAGGAGCTGCAGCGCAACGAGCCCTCGACGGACCATGGGACGACGATCACCTTCCGCCCCGACGCGACGATCTTCGAGCTCACCGAGTACGACTTCGCGACGCTCGAGACCCGCCTGCGCGAGACGGCCTTCCTCACCCGCGGCCTGCGCATCACGCTCAGCGACGAGCGCGGCGAGGGCAAGCACGTCGAGTTCTACGCCGAGGGCGGCATCCGCGACTTCGTCAGCCACCTGAACGCCGGCAAGGAGCTCGTCGGCAAGAAGGTCATCTACTTCGACGGCGAGTCCAAGGAGGGGTACGTCGAGGTCGCGATGCAGTGGAACGGCTCCTACCAGGAGTCCGTCTTCTCCTTCGCGAACAACATCAACACGCACGAGGGCGGCTCGCACATGTCGGGCTTCCGCTCGGCGC
>CAZRLR010000103.1:233-11832 GCA_964600395.1 uncultured Conexibacter sp. | reverse complement strand
GCGGTCGGCACGCTCGAGCCCCGCAAGAACCTGCCGCGGCTCGTCGCCGCCTACTCCGCGCTGCCCCCCGAGCTCCAAGACCGACATCCGCTCGTCGTCGTCGGCGCGCTGGGCTGGGAGACCGGGGAGACGCTCGAGGCGCTGCGCTCGCTCGGACCGCGTGCGTCGCTGCTGGGCTACGTCTCCGACACCGAACTGGCCGAGCTCTACCGGCGCTGCGCGCTCTTCGCGTACCCGTCGCTCGGCGAGGGGTTCGGGCTCCCCGTGCTCGAGGCGATGGCGGCCGGGGCCGTCGTCCTCACTTCGAACGTGTCGAGCCTGCCCGAGGTCGGCGGTGACGCCGTGCTCTACGCCGACCCGTACGAAGTCGCGACGATCACCCGTGCCCTGGAGTCCGGACTCACGGAGGACATGTCGGCTCTACGCGAGCGTGCCCGGCAGCGGGCGCAGTCCTTCACATGGGCGGCCTTCGCTGCGCGGACGCTGGACACGCTCGAGCGGCTCGGACGCTGACCTCAGGTGCGGGGCGGGTCCGCGAGCGCCCGCTCGTAGAAGCTCCGGATCGAGCGGGCGACGGCGCGTTGGTCATACCGCGCCTCGGCCCGGCGTCGGTTGGCCGCGCCGAGGCGCGCGCGACGCTCAGGATCGGACGACAGCGCCTCGAGCGCTGCGGCCAGCGCGGCCGGCCGGCCCGGGATCACGAGCTGCTCCGGGTCGCCCACGACCTCGTCGAGGGAGCCCGAGTCCCCGGCGAGGACCGGCATCCCTGATGCCATCGCTTCTACCACCGCGAAGCCGAACTGCTCCTGCCACCCGTCGCGCGGTGCGCTGGCCATGACGAGCACGTCGTGGCCAGCGTGCAGCGTATGGAGCTCGTCGTGAGCGACCGGGCCCAGAAGCGTCACGCGATCGCCCAGCCGCAGCTGCTGCACCACGGTCGTCAGGCGCTCGGCCAGCGGGCCCACCCCGGCGATCGACGCCTGCACGTCGATGCCGCGCTCGCGCAGGAGATGGACGGCCAGGACGAGGTCCTCGACCCCCTTCTCTGTCACCAGGCGGCTCACTGAGAGCACGCGCAGCGGACCGGGGGGCCGTGGGTCCGTGCGCGGGGCGAAGCGCTCGAGGTCGACACCCATCGGGATGACATCGATGCGGTCGGCGGGGACCCCGTTCGCCTCGAGGTGCAGCCGAGCGGCGTCGCTGACGGCGAGCGCCCGGTCCATGCCGCCGGCGACGCGCGCGGTTCGACGTCGGACCGCCGCGTTGGTCGGCGCCCGCAGTGCGATGTTCTCCCAGACCGTCGCGACCATGCGCCGCACCGCGCCCGCTTCACGTGCGCGCACGGCTTGCCAGGAGTACGGGGTTGAGAGCTCGGCGGTGTGCACGACATCGAAGCCGCGGACCGCTTCCCGCAGCCCGAGCAGCAGGTCGACGTCGCCGACGTACCGCCCGATGACGCCGCGCCCCAGGTAGGGGAGCCGGTTGACGATATCGGCCGGTGATGCGAGCCGCTGGGTCTGCAGCGGGAGGCCGTGCGCATCGAAGGATCCGGCCTTCGACCCGAAGGCGACAAGCTCGTCGCTCGAGCCGAAGTTCGCAAGCTCGTAGGGGTTCAGGTGGCCGGCACGGACGACCGCGATGCGCATCCCGCCAAATTAACCCACCCGGCCTAATCCCCCTTGGCCCGCCGGCCCCACGCTGCCCGGGCGAGACGCCGCCGCTCTGCCGAGTCCGCGATCGCGTACTGCGCCGTCCGGTTGTCGGACACGAGTAGCCGGCGCTGGCTGCCGGCGCGAAAGGTGGCGCTGCGGTCCCACGCGTCGCTGGGGTACGCCTCGCCGTCGCGCCCGACGACCACGAGCCGGAGGCCACGGCGCCGGATTTGGGCCGCGAGCCCACGCCGCCCGCTCTCCAGGCGCTCCGCCCCGAGCTTCGAGTCCAGTCCGTGCCACGCGAGGTCCAGCAGGACGTCACGGCGCCCCGCGAAGGCGTTCGTGCGCAGGTGCGGGTTCGGGAAGCGCGCGAACTGGAAGAAGCGCGGCACCTTCAGCGGCAGAGGCGCAAAGGAGAACGCGCTCTCCCACGAGCCGGTCGCCCCCGACAGGCCCACCGCTGGGTCGGCGAGCGGCGCGACCAGGGCGGCGAGCCAGCCGTCGACGAGCACCTCCGCGTAGGAGTTCGTGAAGCAGACGACGTCCGCCTCGGTCGCCTCCAGGCCTCGACGGTAGGCCGCGAGGTCCTGCACCGGGTCCTGGAGGACGAGCGCGCGGTGCTCGATTCCGGCAAGTGCGTCCGTGAAGGCACCCGGGACGCCCTCGGCGCCGAAGCCGTTGAACACCACCAGCAGCTCGTAGGTCACTCCGGCGTCGTGCCGCTCCAGCGACGCCACGAAGCGGGCGACCAGCTCAGGCCCATAGGGCGCCCAGACGAGGTGGACGACGCAAACGTCGGGCATACGGCGCCGTAAACTACGCTAACCAGGTGTCTGCCGAGCGCACGAGTCCCGCGCGGGTCGATACGCCGTGAGCAGCGGCAACCCGACCGCGTCGACTGGTCCGGAGGTCGATCCGCTCGCACCGGGCGACGCGGGCAATCGCGTCATCCGCGGCGGTGGCCTGCGCGTCGCGGGACACGGCATCGGCACGCTCGCCGGGCTCATCTCCGCGCCGCTGGTCGTCCAGCACCTCGGGCTCGTCGACTTCGGCCGTTACCTCACGGTCACGAGCATCATCTACATCGTCACGGGCCTCACCGAGGGCGGCCTGAACAACGTCGCGGTGCGCAGCTATGCCGCCAACGACCGGCTCACGCGCCGCTCCCTCGTCAGCAACCTCGTCGGCCTGCGCATCGCGATGAGCCTGCTGGGAGGGCTCGGCGCCGTGCTGTTCGGCGTCATCGTCGGCTATCCGCCGATCGTGATCGGTGGCCTTGCGCTCGGTGGGCTGTCCTAAGTCCTCTCGGCCACGCAGGGCGCGTTCACCACCCCCCTGCAAGCCGGGCTGCGCCTCGGCACGCACGCCGCGATCGACCTTGTGCGTTCGCTGGCCACCACAGCCCTGCTGGTGACGCTCGTGGTCGCCGGGGCCGGCCTCACGCCGTTCTTCTGCGTCGCGGCCGCCGTTCAGGGCGTCGCGCTCGCGCTGACCGTCCGCGCGGTGCGTCACGACGTCCCGCTGCGCCCGCGCGTCGACCTGCCGGCCTGGGGCGGGCTGCTGCGCGAGACCGCCGTCTACGCTGCGGCCGCCGCCCTGGGTGCGGTGTACTTCCAGGTAGCGCTCGTCTCGATGAGCGTCCTCTCGGGCGACAAGCAGACCGGCTACTTCTCGGTCGCGTTTCGCATCGTCGACCTCGCCAACGGCGTGCCCTGGCTGTTGGCCGGCGCGGTGCTGCCCGTCCTCGCGCACGCTGCCACTCACGACCAGGTTCGCATGCGCTACGTCTCGGGCCGCGTCTTCCAGGGCGCGCTGCTCGCGGGCGGCCTGTTCAGCCTCATCATCATCGTCGGCGCACGTTTCGGCATCGACCTGCTCGTCGGTGGCGGAGAGGACGGCGGGCCGGCCGTCCCCGTTCTGCGACTGCTCGGGGTCGGCATCGCGGCGACGTTCCTCGTGTCCTCGCTCGGCTTCGTCCTCCTCTCGCTCGGGCTGTACAAGGAGCTCATCGTCTGCAATGCGGGTGCGCTCGGACTGAGCATCCTGATGGCGGTGGTGCTCATCCCCAGTAAGGGTGCGCACGGGGCGGCGATCGTGACGATGGTCCTCGAGATCGTCCTGGCCACGACCTACGCCACCGTCCTGACGTTGCGGCGACCCGACCTGCGGCCGCCGCTCTCCGTGCTCCCGCGCGCGGCGGTGGCGTATGCGTTCGGGCTCGGCGCAGGGCTGGCCTTGCTGACGGTCCACCCCGTGCCAGCGGTGGCCGCCGCCGTGGTGGTCTATCTCGGTCTCGCCGCGGCGCTCGACGTGATCCCACCCGAGATCGCGCAAGCCGCACGCTCGCGCGTGCGCACCTAAGCTTCTACGGACGTGATCTCCGTCTGCGTCGCCACGTATCAAGCGCACCCGGCGCCGAACCTCACGAGCCTGTCCGCGGCCCTGCCGGCCGCGCTCGATGGCGAGCCGGGCGAGCTGTGTGTCGCCCTAAACGGCATCGACCCGCTCACCGCCGGGGTCCCGGCCGATGCGCGGGTCACGCAGCTCCCGGTCAACCGCGGGGTCGCCCCGGGGTGGAACGCCGCGGCGGCGCTGGCCGTTGGCGATGTCCTCGTGTTCCTCAACGACGACTGCGACCCGGGGCCCGGGAGCCTGGCGACCCTCGCGCGCCTGCTGCGGCAGAACGCGGACGCCGGCGTCGTCGGACCGAGCGGCGCCAACTGGAGCCTAGTCACCGGCGAGCGCGACGCCTTCGTGCCTCCCGGTCCCGAGCCCACACCGTGCGACGTGGTGGAGGGCTACTGCTTCGCGGTGTCGCGCACGGTCTTCGACGCGGTGGGCGGCTTCGATGAGTTCTACGCCCCGGCGTCTTGGGAGGAGGTCGACTTCTGCACCGCCGTCCGCGCGCAGGGGTTGACGAACCTCGTGGTCCCGGGGGTGCCTGTCGCCCATGAGTGGGGCGTCTCTGCCGAGGCGCCGCCATGGCGGAGCATCGAGTTCGACGGTCGGCGGGAGCTGCTCTGGTCGATCCACCGCCGCAACCGAGCGCACCTCATCGCCAAGTGGTCGGGCCTCGAGCGCGACGGCGAGGCTCGTGCCGTGGAGTGCCTCCTGTGCGGCGCCCCGTCGCTGCCGAGCGCGGCCTGGTCGCCGCTGCCGCTGGCGTCGTGTACCAGCTGCTCGTTCACCTTCCGCCCGAGCCTGACCGATGTCGCCGTGACGCGAGACCTCTACGAGGGCGGGATCTACGAGCAGACGCACGCCACCGCCGGCCACGACGACCCCGAGGCCGAGGAGCGCCGCAGCTACGCGCGCTCACGGGTGCGCTTCGTCGCCGAGCACGTCGCGCCACGTGGCCGGCTGCTCGACGTGGGCGCCGCCGGGGGCGCGTTCGTCCTCGAGGCCGCGCGGGCCGGGTTCGACGCCTCGGGCATCGAGCCCGTCCCGGTGTTCGCGCGCCATGCCCGTGAGGTCCTCGGGGTCGACGTCCGGGACGGTCGCGTCGAGGACATCGAGCTAGAGGCAGCCGACGTGATCACCTTGTGGCACGTCCTTGAGCACCTCCCCGACCCGGTGGGCGGGCTCGAAGCGATCGTCCACGGGCTGCGCCCCGGCGGCCGGCTCGTCGTGGAGGTCCCGAACCTGCAGAGCATCGCGGCGGCGCAGCAGGGGACGGCGTGGACGCACCTGGACGTAGAGACCCACGTCTCGCACTTCACGCCGGCCACGCTGCGCGAAGCGCTGCTCGCGGTGGGCCTCACGCCGTTGCACGAGCTGTCGGTCCCCCACGACGTGTACCTCACCCCGGTGGAGCGGCGAGCGCCCCGGCACCTCGCGGCGCGCGCCAAGCTCGCCGCCCGCGCCGCCCGCGACCGGCGCCGCAAAGACCCGTGGCGCCATGAGTTCCTCCGGGTCGTCGCCGGCCGGAGCGCGGGCTGATGGGCCTGACCGGAAAGCTGCGCGAGATCCGCTGGCGCGCGGCCGGCCACTACTCCAGGCCGATCAGCTATGCGTTCACTGCCCCCCTCCACGGCGCCTTCGCCCTGGAGGTCGGTGGCCCGAGCCCCGTCTTCGCCGCGTCCGGCCTGCTCCCGGCGTACCGGGTCCTGGACGGGGTCGATGGGCTGCAGTGGTCGGCGTCGACGGCGTGGCACACGCTCGACCCCGACGCCCCGTACGTCCCGGATGGCTCGCCGTCCGGGACGCTGCGTATCGTCGACGACGCCGATCTCACGGCGGTGGAAGACGCTCGCTACGACGTCGTGATGAGCTCCCACGTTGTCGAGCACCTCGCCAACCCGCTACGCACCTTGCAGGCTTGGCGCCGCATCACGAAACCCGGCGGCCACCTGCTCATCGTCGCACCCCACATGGCCGGCACCTTCGATCACCGGCGGGACGTCACCTCGCTCGAGCATCTCCGCGCCGATCGCGACAACGGGACCGACGAGGATGACCTGACCCACCTCGACGAGACCCTGCGCCTGCACGACCGCAGCCGCGACGCGGACGATTCGCCGTCCGAGGCTTGGGCTCAGGCGAGGCGTGAGAACGCCACAACCCGTCTGCTGCACCACCACGTCTTCACGACGTCCTCGCTGGCAGCGCTCCTGCGCGACGCCGGCCTCACCCTGCTGGCCGCGGAGGTCCGCTACCCCCACGACATCTACTTCCTCGGCCGGTGGGGCGCCGTCACGCCGGCACCGGTCGACCCGCTACCGGCCGCCCTGCGCGTCAGCCCCTTCCGGGGCGACCGCGCCGAGTCGCGCCGCTGAGGCCTTGCATGCATGTCGGCCTGAACCTCGTCTTTCTCGTCCCCGGCGAGACTGGTGGCATGGAGATCGCCGCCCGGGAGCTGATCGCGGCGCTGAACGAGGCACCGATGCCGGACCTCCAGCTGACTGCGTTCGTCAACGAAGAGGCCGCGGAGGTCGGCGGGTCGGCGAGATCGTCGATCGAGTCGGTCGTCGTGCCGGTCCGGGCCACGAGCCGGGTGCAGTGGGTGCGCGGGGAGCAGCAGTTGCTGCCGGGCCTGGCGGCTGCGGCCGGGTGCGACGTCGTGCACTCGCTCGCCTCCACCGCGCCGCTGCGCGGGCGCTTCGCGCGGGTCACGACGATCCACGACCTGAACTACCTCAAGGTGCCGGACGCGCACTTCGGGCTGCGCGGCCTAGGGATGCGGGCGCTCGTGCCGGCGGCCGCCCGGCGGTCGCACCGAGTCATCGTCGACGCCGCCTCGACGGTCGAGGACCTCGTGTCCGAGCTCGGGACGCCGCGCGAGAAGATCGACGTCGTCCCCCTCGGCGTCCGCGGGCCTCAGGCATCCGTCGCGGGGACGGACGAGGCCACGCTGCGCGCGCAGCTTGAGCTCGGCAGCCGGCGGGTCCTGCTCGCCGCGTCGGCCAAGCGTCCGCACAAGAACCTGCTGCGGCTGCTGGACGCCCACGCGCTGCTGCCGGCAGTCGACCGCCCCGTCCTGATCCTCCCCGGCTACCCCACGCCGCATGAGGACGACCTACGCGCCCGCGCCCAGGCCCTGGGGACGTCCGACGACGTGCGCTTCCTCGGCTGGGTCAGCGACGCCGACATGGAAGGGCTCTACGCGCTGGCGGATGCCTTCGTCTTCCCGTCGCTGTACGAGGGCTTCGGGCTGCCGGTCCTCGAGGCGATGGCCCGCGGCGTCCCGGTCGCCTGCTCGGACCGCGCCTCGCTCCCGGAGGTCGCCGGGGACGCGGCGCTGCTGTTCGACCCCGAGGACGTCGCCGCGATGACAGCGTCGCTCCGACGCCTTCTGGACGACGCCCACCTCCGTGAGCGGCTGTCGGCCGCCGGACGGGCACGGGCGCAGACCTTCACCTGGGCGCGCACCGCGGAGCTGACGGTCGCGTCCTATCGGCGCACGCTGGCGGACCTGGGCCGCGGTCAGCCGGCCGCGTAGGCGTCGAGGATCCGCTGCAGCGGATCCTGCTCCTCCACGCGCTGCAGGTGCCGGGTGTGCCAGGCGGCGGTCGACGCCCGCAGCGCCGGCCCGGCGCGATGCACCTCGACGATTGCGGCCGCCAGTGATTCCGCGGAATCGTCCGCGCAGACGAAGCCGTTGACGCCGTCCTCCACGAGCTCGGTGGCCGCGTTGTCAGGCCCGCGGGCGACGACGATCGGGACACCCAGGGCCGCCGCCTCGATGACGATCAGGCCGTAGCCCTCGCGGCGGCTGGGCGCGAGCAGGCACATGGCCCCGCTGAGCGCCTCGTGCAGGACGTCGAGATCCACGAACCCCTTGGCCTCGACGAACGCGGACGCGCCCGACCGCGCGATCGTCTCCCGCACCGCGGCGGCCTCCGGGCCGTCCCCGAACACGACACCTTCCAGCTCGGGGACCTCCGTGGCGGCCAGCGCCATCGCCTCCACCGCACGCGGCGCCTGCTTCTCGGCGATGAGCCGTCCGGCGAAGACCACCAGCGGGCGCTCGCGGGCAGGACGGACGTGCGTCGGCGGCACGGGTTCGTGCGTCGCCCACTCCTCCCAGACGACCTGTGGCTCACCCCGGTAGCCCTCCTCCCGGAGCCGCTCGCCGTGCAACCGGGAGAACGCGAACGCCGTGTGTGGGATCCGCGCGCACGCCTGTTGGATCCGGTGCGCCAGGACGCCCTGCGGACCGCCCACGTAGGCCTTCCAGTACTCCGGGCTCCAGACCTCGTGCCAGTCGCCGATCAGGCGAAACGCGCCGCGATGGCGCCGCCGCGCGACCCCGGCGGCGAGCATGCTGAAGTACGGAAACGACGCGGTGTGGACCACGTCGTAGGCCTTGCCGTGCCGCAGCAGATGGCGCAGGACGCCGAGGCCGAAGCGCACCGGCTCGCCGATCGTCCGGTTCCCGTCCGGGCCGTAGAGCGGTTCCTCCTTCGAGACGGCGATCACGCGCACGCCGGGCAGATCGGGCTCGTTCTCCGGCCCCCACTGCAGGCGCGTGAGGTACGTGACGTCGTGCCCGTGCTCGACGAGCGCCTCGGCGAGCTCGCGCAGGCGACGCTCGGCACCCCCGACGGTCCAGGGGAACAGGCAGTCGTAGATGAGGCAGACCCGCACGCCGGCAGTAGCCTAGACGCAGGGCTTCACCGCGACCTTCGCCCCTCGCGGGCGTTACCACGTTCAGGCGGCGGGGTAGCGTCTCATGCGTCCCCACGCACCCATCGTTATGAGCACTCTCGAGCAGACTCCGGCGGCAGGCCTTCCGGATGACCACCCCGGCAGCGACGACCTCGTCGTCTCCGTCGTCATCCCGTGCCTCAACGAAGAGGAGAACATCGAGGCGTGCGTGACGCAGGCGCTCGGGGCGCTCGCGGCCGCCGGCATCCCCGGTGAGGTCGTCGTCGCCGACAACGCCTCGACGGATCGCAGCGCAGAGCTCGCGACGGCCTCCGGCGCCCGCGTCATCTACGAGCCGCGCCGCGGCTACGGCTCGGCCTACATGGCCGGCTTCGCCGCCGCCCGCGGCAAGTACATCGTCATGGGCGACGCGGACCTGACCTACGACTTCAACGAGATCCCCCGCTTCGTCGCCGAGCTCGACAAGGGCGCCGAGCTCGTCATGGGCGACCGGATGGACAACATCCAGCCCGGCGCGATGCCGTGGCTGCACCGCTACGTCGGCAACCCGGTCCTCAGCGGCATCCTCAACGGCTTCTTCAAGACGGGCATCAGCGACGCGCACTGCGGCATGCGGGCCCTGCGCCGGGACGTCCTCCCCCGCCTGGACCTGCGGACGACCGGCATGGAGTTCGCCTCCGAGATGGTCATCCGCGCCGGCAAGGAGCAGCTGCGGATCTCCGAGTTCCCGATCGACTACCACCCGCGCGGCGGCGAGTCCAAGCTCAACACCTGGCGGGACGGCTGGCGCCACCTGCGCTTCCTCCTCGTGCACTCGCCGACGCACCTGTTCGTCCTGCCCGGCGCCATCCTCAGCGCCCTCGGGCTGCTCATCGCGCTCATCTCCGTCAGCGGCGTCGAGGTCTTCGGCCGCCAGTGGCAGCTGCACACGACGGTGGGCGGCTCGATGCTCATGATCGTCGGCGTCCAGGTCGTCGCGCTCGGGCTCTGCGCCCACGCCTACGGCTCCTACTTCATGGGGGAGAAGGACGCCTGGTTCGACCGGATGCGCGCCCGCTACCGCCTCGAGCACGGGCTCATCCTCGGCGCGCTGGCGGTGACCGTCGGCCTCGTGACCGGCGCCGTCATCCTCGGCATCTGGATCAACAGCGGCTTCGGGTCGCTCTCGGAGGAGCGCCTGGCGATCCTGGCCACGACGATGGTCGTCATCGGGCTGCAGACGATCTTCTCCTCGTTCCTGCTCAGCATCCTCGGCCTGCGCCGTCAGGGTTCCTGACCGGGGGGGGGGGGGGGGGGGGGGCCGGGGCCCCGGGGGACCGGGCCCCACAGTGGGTGTTGCGGGTGGCCGGCACCCCCCAGGGGGGGGAGGGAGGCACCCCCAGGGTTACCCCCCGCGGTCCGCGCCCCGCCCGGCCGCGCGGCGCCTGGGTCCTTCACGGACCGTGCCCGCTCAGAGGTAGTAGCGGTTCGCCGTCAGCACCATGGCGGCGAAGGAATGCAGCCCCAGGATGACCCACAGCGCCGGTAGCAGGACGGGCGCCAGCCGCCGCCCCGACCCCTTGGCGGCGAGCGCGAACAGGCCGCTGTAGAGCGCGACGATCGGCAGCAGGTAGCGCGCCTGCGTGAACCGCGGCGTGCCGTTGAGGAAGGCCTGGTAGTCCGTCACCCCTACGGCCAGGAGCAGGCCGGCGAGGGCGGTGAGACACACCGCCGCGAGCGGGACGTGCTGCAGGAGCCGGCGCCGGACGCGGATGAGCGCGATCACCATCAGCACGAGCAGCCCCTCGAGGAGCCGGACGGCGAACGCGACGTACGAGTAGGGCATCGCGTAGTCCACCCAGCCGAAGACCCCGACGAGGCCGTTGATCCAGGTGTCCTTCACCGGTTCGCCGGGGACGAAGTCGGTGAGGAAGGGCAGGCGCGGCAGGAACTGCTGCAGGACGTAGGAGAGCTCCTTCGACACGGAGGTCACCGGCCCCGACGCGCCGGTCGCGGTGTTGGCGACGTTCGACGCGATCGCGAAGTACGGGTGGTCGAGGGGGCCCGACGCGAGCAGGACGTACACCCCGAGCGGGACGGCGACGACCGCGATCGCGGCGCCCAGCGGACGCCAGTACTCGCGCAGGGCTCCGCGCCAGGTGCGCGGCGGCCGCCAGAGCACCACGGCCGCCAGCGCGACGGCCGCCGCGGGGACGAGCGAGAAGAACAGCGGCTTCGTGAGCAGCCCGCCGAGCAGGAACAGGCCAAGCAGGACCCCGCGGCGGACGGTCGGCCCGCGCCGGAGGATCCGCGCGCAGAACAGCAGTGTCCCGGTGCCGCACAGGAACAGCAGGCTGTCGGGGTTCACGCCGGAGCCGACGAAGCCGAGCACGGGCTGGAAGGCGACCGCGAGCCCGCCGGCGGCCCACGTCCACGGGCTGCGCGGCATGAGCTCCCGGACGAAGAGGAAGACCAGCAGCGCCGTGAACGTCGTGAAGAGCACCGAGAGCATGCGCATCACGAGCAGCTGGGTCAGCACGCTGCCGTCCGAGCTGGCCCAGTACAGCGGCGCCTGCAGCGCGTAGTACAGCGGCGGGTTGGCGCTCGCCGTTGAGGCGTTGCCGAAACCCGCTGCGTCCTGCTGCATGCGCTCGATGGACCGGATGTACCGCTCCTGCCCGGCGGTGCTGGCGACGCGCTCGTTGCGACGACCGATGATGCGGTTGAACTGGATCGCGCCGAGGACGGCGTCCTCCCGCGGCGAGTACGGAGGGCGATCGGCGCGCTCGGTCGGCAGCTTGCCCGTCTCGGCCAAGTACTCGGCGTAGTAGAAGTGCGCGGTCTCGTCGGGTACCTGGAAC
>CAZRLR010000103.1:0-223 GCA_964600395.1 uncultured Conexibacter sp. | reverse complement strand
GCGGGGTGAGCAACGCCCAGCTCGTGGCCGTCAGGCACGTCGCGGCGGCGACGGCGAGCCCCGCGCGCGGCACGCGTGCGACCGCCTGGGTCACCGTCGCCCGCAGCCGGGCCCAGCGTGACCCGGGCTCGTCGCCGGCCGGTACGGCCACTGATGCCGCTCCCCCGGCCTCCGGCTCGGCGACGGCCGCCTCGTCGGCGAGCGAGAGCCGGATGACGACACC
>CAZRLR010000102.1:0-11892 GCA_964600395.1 uncultured Conexibacter sp. | reverse complement strand
TCTTTGACGAGCTGAAACTTGTAGACGATGTCGCGGGCCGTCTTTTCTTCTTCTACCTGCTCGTTGATGAAGCCGTCGAGCTCGACGAGCGCGGCGAACGCTTTTTCGTTGAAGGCCATTTCATACAGCGCGTTGATCTGCTTCGTGATGAGGAATCCGGGCATGGTCTGGCGCACCCTATCCGGGCCTGGCACGATCGCGGGCCATGCGCCTCTTCCGCCGCCGCCACGATGCCGCCGCGCCGCGCACCGGGACCGCCGAGGTCACGCAGGCGTGGCGCCGGCCCCAGGGCGGGACCCGGAGCAACTGCCGGATGACGCTCCGGCTCGCCGTCCCCGGGCTCGAGGGCCGCGAGGTCGAGCACCACGAGTGGAGCCTGTCCCCCGACCGCTGGCCGACCGTCGGCCTCGTCGTGCCCGTGACGGTCCGCGGGACGGACGACGTGACGGTCGACTGGGACGCGGTCTTCGGGGGGACGGGTGGGCTCGTCGGCGGCGCGGTGCGCGCCGCGGCGGAGGTCGGGCTCGGCGTCTCGATCACCCCGGTCGACCGTGAGCGGCTGGGGGAGATCCGGGACTCGATGATCGGGGACGTCGGCGCCGACCAGTCCGCGCGGGTCGCGGAGGTGGCGCAGTTGTTCGCCTCGGGGGCCATCACCGCCGAGGAGTACGACGCGCAGCTGAAGCGGATCCTCGGCGGCTAGCGCAGGTAGCCGACGATCGCGGCGCAGTCCCAGTTGCGCGCGCCGCGCCCGTTGTCCCACAGCTTGGCCGCCAGGCGGTCCTGCTCGGCCTTGGAGGCCTGGTAGGCGTTCGGCGTCGAGCCGCCGAGGCCGCGCCAGGTCGCCGGCATGAACTGGTAGTAGCCCGAGGCGCCGAGGTAGTTCGGCCCGACGTTGCGCCCGCCGGACTCGCACTGCACGATCGCCCACGGGATGGCCCACGGGCCGCCCGGACCGACCTTCGACACCGCGGCGCGGGCGGCGGCGGCCTCCTGCTCGGCGAGGACCTTCCTCAGGCGCTTCTGCGCGCCCTGGCGGTTCGCCCGGGTCGCGGTGAGGGCGGCCAGGCGCGCGGCGCGGGCCTGCGCGAACGCGGCGCGGCGGGCATCGAGGCCGGCGCGGATCCCAGCGAGGCTGTCACGACGCTCGAGCACGGCGGCTGCGGCGGCGCGGCGGCCGGGGACGAGCTTCGCGTAGCCGCGCTGCTGGCCGATGGCCTCGGTCTTCGCCGCGCGCACCTCCGCGAAGAGCGCGGCGTCGCTGACCTGGATGCGGTGCAGGAACTCGAAGCGCTCCATGAGCGAGCCGAAGCTCTGGGCCTGCAGGACGACGTCGGTCCAGTCCGGGCGGCCGGCCATGTAGCGGGTGCGCAGGACGTCGGCGAGCTTCGCGCGCACCTCGGTCAGGCGCCCGCGCAGGCGCACGTGACGCGCGCGGGCGGCCCGCAGGCGCCGCTCGGTGTCGGCCAGGCGGGCCTGGGCGCGGTCGAGCTCGGACTGCGCCTGCTGCAGGCGCCCCTCCAGGACGGTGATCGCGCGCTGGGTCTGGGCCTCCAGGCGCCCGAGGCGCGCGGCGGCGCTGCCGAGCTGCGCCTCGCGCTGCTTGGCGGCGTCGATCGAGGAACGCAGGGCGCCGGCGTCCGCGGCGCTCGCCGTCGGCGTACCGGTCGAGCCGTCCCGGACCGGAGCCAGCGCGAGCGCGACGACGACGGCCAGCGCGAGCAGGACGACGAACAGGAGCCGGAGGATGAGCGGACGGGCGGCGGGCATGCAGAAGGCCACCGGGGACCGGTGGCGTCCTGCCACGGTACGGCGGGGCCGCCGCCACGGCGACCCCTGCAAGGGACGGTTCAGGCGCTCGCAGGCTCTACGAAGAGGTCCGTGATGAGGTCCTCCTCCTTGGCGCCCTCGCCGAGGTACGGCGACAGGTCGGTGACGCCGTTCTTGGCGAGGATCTCGTCGTCGATGAGGAACTGGCCGGTCAGCTCGCGGCTGTCGGTCGTGAAGATCGCGTAGGCGGCGTCGGCCATGATCTGCGGGGTACGCGAGCGGCGCATCGACTCGTCCCCGCCGAGGAGGTTCTGCACCGCGGCGGTGGCGATCATGGTCCGGGGCCAGAGCGCGTTGGACGCGACGCCCTGCTCGCGGAACTCCTCGCTGAAGCCCAGCGCGCACATGCTCATGCCGAACTTCGCGATGGTGTAGGCGACGTGGTTGCCGAACCACTTCGGGTCCCAGCTCAGCGGTGGCGAGAGCGTGAGGATGTGCGGGTTCGTGCCCTTGACCAGGTGCGGCAGGCAGGCACGCGAGACGACGTAGGTGCCGCGCGTGTTGATGTCCTGCATGAGGTCGTAGCGCTTCATCGGCAGGTCCAGCGTCCCCATCAGCGCGATCGCGCTGGCGTTGTTGACGCAGATGTCGATGCCGCCGAAGCGCTCGACGCACTGCGCGACCGCGGCCTCGACGGAGTCCTCGTCGCGGATGTCGCCGACGATGCCGAGGGCCTGGCCGCCGGCGGCCTCGATCTCCGCGGCGGCGGTGTGGACCGTCCCCTCCAGCCGGGGGTCGGGCTTGTCGGTCTTGGCCATGAGGCAGACGTTGCCGCCGTCCTGGGCGACGCGCAGGGCGATGGCCAGGCCGATGCCGCGGCTGGCGCCCGAGATGAACATGGTGCGACCCGCAAGAGGTGAAGAGGAGCTCATGGGTTGCAGTCTGCCACCGACCCACGGTGCGTGCTCGACCTTCGTGCAGGCGCCATGATGGGACGGTGCTGTCGGACGTCCCACCCGCCCCGATCCGCGCGCAGGCCACGGCCGCGCTGACGGCGCGCGTGCACGGCTTCGAGCTCGTGAAGGTCAACCAGACGGTGACGCGCGTGGCGCGCGGCGGGTCGCGGCCGCTGTGCCAGGCGATCCCGTTCACCGCGCAGCGGGTGCGCGTCCGGTGGACGGGCGCGCGGGCGGGCCGGACGCTGGCGCTCGACGTGCGCCCGCCCGGGCACGCGACGCGGACGCGGGCGGTGAAGGTCGTGCGGTCCGGGTCGGGCCGGGCGACGGTCGAGCTGACGCCGCGCACCGAGGGGCTGCGCGACGAGGCCTTCCCGCAGGGGCGCTACACGTTCACGGTGCGCGCGGGCGCGCGGCGGCTTGACCGCACGACGCTCACGCTCACCGGCGACGTCACGACCTGCTGACCGGACCGGGCGCCAGGCGCCGCCGGAGGTCCAGCGCGATGATCGCGCCGGACGCGGCCGCGGCCATCGCGGCCGTGCGCAGCGGCAGCTCGCCCCGGCGGTAGCCCCACCACCACGTCGCCTGGTCCATGAGCTGGACCGGGAGGAACGCGTCGCGGGCCGTCGGGTTGCCGCGCGCGGCCAGGACGCCGAGGGTGGCCGTGCGGACGGCGAAGAGCCGCCAGCCGAGCAGCGCGGCGCCGGTCGCCTCGGTCGCCGGGTCCAGGCCGAAGGTGCGAAGGAAGAGCCGGGGCGTGGCCGTGGACGCCACGGCGACGCCGACTGCGATCGCCGACATGCCGAGGGTCGTGGCCGCGACGGGCGTGTCCGGCTCGGGCGGGGCGGTCACGACGGGCTACCCGGCGACCGTGGTCGGGGACGGCGAGGGCGTGACGGCGGCCTCGCGGTCGCCGGCCGGGGACGGCGGGCCGTCGCGGTCGGCCCCGGCCGGCGACCAGCCCGGTCCGCGCAGGAGGTAGCCGGCGCGGTCGCGCCAGCTGCGGCTCGCGCGCACGTCCCGCCAGATCGCCTCGTACTCGTGGGAGACGACCTTCAGCGGGTTGTACGTCCCGATGTTCGTCGTCAGGCCGTAGCGCACGCGCTCGGTCTCGCCCTGAAAGGTCCCGAAGAGGCGGTCCCAGACGATGAGGATGCCGCCGTAGTTGCGGTCCAGGTAGATGTCGTTGGCGCCGTGGTGCACACGGTGGTGGGACGGCGTGTTGAAGATGAGCTCGATCGGTCGCGGGAGCTTGCCGATCCGCTCGGTGTGCAGGCCGAACTGGTAGATGAGCGACCACGACTGGGCCAGCAGGATCATCCACGGCTTGTAGCCGAGCAGCGCGAGCGGCAGCCAGAACGGGAGCGTCAGCGGGACCCACGGCTGGCGCAGCGCCGTCGACAGGTTGTAGTGCTCGCTGGAGTGGTGCACGACGTGGCTGGCCCAGAAGACGCGGACCTCGTGCCCGACGCGGTGGTAGAGGTAGAACGCGAGGTCGTCCAGGACGAACAGCAGCGGCCAGATCCACCAGTCGCCGCTGTGCATCTCCAGCGGGGAGAGCTCGAAGGCCGCCGCCCAGACCGCGATGAGGACGATGTGCCAGAAGGCGTTGATGACGACCGAGCCGGTGCCCATCGTCAGCGACGTGCGGGTGTCCTTGGCCTCGTAGCCGACGAGGTCGCGCTGCTCCTGCGCGTGCTCCTTGGCCTCGCGGCGGAAGGCGAGGATCTCCAGGCCCATCATGAGGAGGAAGAAGGGCGCGGCGTAGGCGGCGAGCTCGATCATGGGACGGTGACCTCGGTCGTGCGGGACAGGGTGTGCAACGTGCGGTCGGTGAGGGTCGTGGCGGCCTGGCGGGCGGCGGCGTCGTCGCCGTCGAGGACCGCGGTCACGAGGGCGTCGGCGGTGGCCGCGTCCTGCAGCTCGTCGCGGAGGATCCCGAGCGCGAGCTGCGGCATGGAGGCCTCGCCGGCGAGCAGCGAGTTGTAGGCCAGGCGGTAGGCGATGTTCTGCGACGCGTCGACGACGACGTCCCACAGCTCGCGGTAGGCCTCCAGGACGGCGTGGTCGTCCCCGGTCGTGCGGGCGTCCGCGAGCGCGGCGGCGCGGGCGTGCAGGAGGGTGCGGTCCGCGTCGGTGGCGCGCTGGGCGCCGCGGGCGGCGATCTCGGCGGCCAGGCAGGCGCGCAGCTCGTAGCCGGCGCGGGCGGCGCCCAGGTCCCCGGCGGCGGGCAGGTCGGTGAGCAGCTCCAGGCCGCCGGTGCGGCTCCAGTCCAGGACGCGGGTGGCGCCGCCCTGGGAGACCTGGACGAGGCCGGCCTGCTGCAGGCGCTTGACGGCCTCGCGGACGGCGTGGCGGTTGACGCCGAAGCGGTCGCTCAGGACGCGCTCGGACGGGATCGCGTCGCCAGGGACGAGGCGGGCGCCGAGGATGTCCGCGCGCAGGGCGTCGTACACGGTGGTCGAGACGGGGGTGCGGGCGTCGGCGGTGGCCATCGTCCGGAAACGGTAGCAACTGGTTGGACCAGTTGGCAAGTCGGGGCCGGTCGTGCGGCACCACGGGGTCGTCGGGTGGCCGCTTCGTGACGCGGGATCGGCGAGGGGGAGGTCGGGCGCCACCCGTCCGGCCGAGGCCCGATCAGCCGTCGATGTGGGGTTGGCGTGGGTGTGCCTCGCGGAACCTTCGTTCACCTTCCGGCCCGGGGATCGGCGGGGGGTTGGCGTGGGTGTGCCTCGCGGAACGTTGGTTCACCTTCCGCCCCGCGGGCGCGCTACGCGCTCGCCGGCCGGACCACGAGTGCCGACAGCACGACCTGCGAGCGCGTGCGCACGACCGAGCCGTCCCGCTGCAGGTCCCGGATGAGCCGCTCGAGGTCCGCGTTGGACAGGCAGCGCACGCGGGCGATCGCGTCGGCCTCGCCCGTGACGCTCCACGCCTCGACGACCTCGGGGTACCCGGCGAGCGTCACGGCGACCTCCTCCAGCTGCGTGCCCGGCGCGAAGAACAGCTCGACGAGCGCCTCGGTCGTCCACCCGAGCGCCGCGTGGTCGAGGATCGCCGTGAACCCGCGCAGCGCCCCCTCGGCGGCCATCCGGTCGACGCGGCGCTTCACCGACGGCGGCGAGAGCGAGACGCGCCCGGCGATGTCGTCGTACGTCCGCCGACCGTCCTCGACGAGCAGCGACAGAATCTGACGGTCAAGCGCATCCATACGCAGGATTCTGACGCACAGACGCAGCCGATGCGCATCGACAGCGCAGAACTGGGGACGTACCCTCGACGGATGCCCTCGCGCGCGCCGATCGCCCACGTCCTCTTCGACGAGTCCCACTCGCAGGCCTGGACCATCCGCCCCCAGGTCGCCCAGCAGATCCAGCCGTCGCACCCCGCCGACTCCTCCTACGCCGACGCCGCGCAGGCCCTGGCGCGGCACGACTTCGCCGTCACCGCCCACGCCCCCGAGGACGGCGCGCTGACCGACGCCCTCGCCACCGCCGACGTCCTCGTCGTCGCCCACCCCTCCGACCCCCGCTGGGAGCGCACCGTCCCGGGCGGCTCGCCGCAGTTCACCGCCGAGGAGCTCGACGCCATCACCGCCTGGGTCCACGCCGGCGGCGGCCTCGTCGTCCTCGGCGAGACCGAGCAGGACAAGTACGGCACGAACCTCAACGAGCTGCTCACCCGCTTTGGCGTCACCGTCGCCAACGACACCGTCAGCGACTACACCCGCAACCACGCCGGCACCCCGCACTGGATCCTCGCGGACCTCAAGGCGCAGGGTCCGCGCACCGAGGTCGACCTCCTGGCCCGGGTGGACGCCGCCTGCTTCTACCGGGCCGGCACGCTCCGGACGACGAACGGGGCCCGCGTCCTGGCGACCGCCGCGCCCACGTCGTCGTCCCCCGGCGCGCCCCTGGCCGCCGTCACCCGCCACGGCGCCGGCCGCGTCGTCGTCCTCGCCGACTCAGACCTCTTCGGGGACGACTGCCTCGACGACCTCGACCACGAGGACCTGTGGCTCAACCTCGTCACCTGGGCCGCGCACGCGCGCTTCGCCGAGGGCCTGCCGCAGGACGCCTCCCCGCTCCTGGCCGACCCGCAGTGGCGCAAGCTGAAGGCCGCGACCGACGCCCTGCGCCTGCTCCAGCAGCCCGACGGCGCCCTGCGCCCCGACGCCGACCGCGCCACCGCCGCCGCGCACGTCGACGCGATGCTCGCCGCCCTGACCGAGCTCGGCGTCCACGTCCCCCACCAGCGGGACTACCTGGCGGCCGTCCAGCAGGACCTCGCCGCCTGGCGCGAGGAGGGCTTCGCGATCCCGGACTTCGCCCGCGCCCTGGACCGCTTCCGCCCCGACCAGCACCGCGTCGACGGCATCGAGCACCTCGTGCTCTTCCCGATGTACAAGCAGAACGGCTCGCGCGACAAGGTCTTCGAGGCGCTCGTCGTCCGCGTCCCGTGGCCGGCCTGGCTCGCCGACCTGGAGGCCACCCGCTACGACAACACGAAGTTCGTCCCCGTTCAGCTCAAGGACCACACCGCCGGCTACGAGGGCGACTGCGCCGTCCTCTTCCCCGAGACCGTGACGGTCAAGGGCAAGCCCGCCAACCACTTCGGCGGCATCTTCTGCGACCGCGAGGCCGCGCGCTTCCGCGATCAGGTCGGCACCGCCGTGCGCGTCCTGGGCGTCAACCTGCCACCGGACGCCGACGCGCTGCTGACGAGCGAGGCGCTCTCGCAGGACGCCTTCGAGCTGTGGGACCTCATCCACGACCGCGCGCACTCGCACGGCGACCTGCCCTTCGACCCGTTCATGATCCGCCAGCGCGCGCCGTACTGGATGTACGCGCTGGAGGAGCTGCGCTGCGACCTGACGGCCTTCACCGAGGCCGTGACGCTCGAGCAGGAGGGCTTCGCCTTCGCCCGCCACGTCCAGACGGCGATCCTCTTCGACCGCCTCTTCCGCTTCCCGGTCACCGGGCCGCGGGTGCGCAACTACGACGGGCTCGGCGGCCAGCTGCTCTTCGCCTTCCTCCACAAGACCGGCCGGATCCACTGGACCGACAACCAGCTGACGATCGACTGGGACGGCGTGGCGGACGGGGTGCTCGAGCTGCGCGCGCTCGTCGAGGAGCTCTACCGCACCGGGATCGACCGCTCCAAGCTCGGCCACTGGGCGGCCGCGCACGACCTCGTCGCGACGTACGTGCCGGCGGCCTCCGGCTCCCGCTGGGCTCGCGAGGTCCGGACCTTCACCGACGTCGCCGACCTGCGCCCGTACATCGACGAGGTGCTCGAGGACGAGTTCCCGCTGTCGCTTTTCTACGTCGCCCTCCAGAGCCGCCTGGCCGCGGACCGCGAGGAACGCCTCCGGGTCGATACCGTCGCAGCATGACTCTCGACTCCAGGGCGCTCGCGGGGCGCACGATCGCCATCGCGGGGGCCAACGGCTCGCTGGGCCCGTACGTGGCCCGCGCCGTCGCCGCCGCCGGCGCGACGGTCGCGCTGACGGACCGGGACCTGCCCGCCCTGGAGATCCTCGCCGCCGAGCTGGGCGTCCCCGCCGAGCGCGTGGACTGCCAGGTCGTCGACCTGATGGACGAGCGCGCCACCCGCGCCTGGGCGCAGTCCGTGCGCAGCCGCTTCGGCGGCGTCGACGGGCTGCTGCACCTCGTCGGCGGCTGGGCGGGCGGCAAGACGCTGGCCGAGGCCCCGATGGAGGACTGGGACCTCATGCACCGCCTCCTCATCCGGACGGTGCAGAACACCTCGCGCGCGTTCTACGACGCGCTGAACGATTCCGGCTGCGGGCGCTTCGCGATCATCGGCGCCCGGGCAGCCGTCGAGCCGGGCCACAAGAACGCCGCGTACTCGGCCGCGAAGGCCGCCGCCGAAGCCTGGACCTTCGCGCTCGCCGACGCCTTCAAGGCGGCCGACCAGGGCGGCACCGCGAACGTCGTGGCGATCAACGCGCTCGTCACCCCCGAGCAGCGCACGAAGGAGCCCGACAAGGCGTTCAAGACCTTCACGGACGCCGAGGACATCGCCGACACGCTCGTCTGGCTTTGCTCGGACGCCGGCGGCAAGGTCAACGGGCAGCGCATCCCGCTCTACGGGCGCTGACCCGTGAAGGGCTTCGCGTCCGACAACTACGCCGGGATCCATCCCGAGGTCCTGGCGGCGATCGCCGCCGCGAACGACGGCACCCACGCGCGCGCGTACGGAGCGGACCCGTGGACGGCCCGCGCGCAGGAGCTCTTCCAGGAGCACTTCGGGGCCACCGCCCGCGGCTACCTCATGTTCAACGGGACGGGCGCGAACGTCACCGCGATGCGCGCCTGCTGCCGGCCGTGGGAGGGCGTCATCTGCGCCGACACCGCCCACGTCCACGTCGACGAGGGCGGCGCCCCGGAGCGCATGGGCGGCCTGAAGCTCCTCACGACGCCGACCGTCGACGGCAAGCTCACGCCCGACGACATCGCCCGCAAGACGATCCGCGTCGGCGACGAGCACGCCGTCCAGGCCCGCGTCGTCACCGTCACGCAGTCCACCGAGCTCGGGACGCTCTACACCGTCGACGAGCTGCGCGCCCTGGCCGACGCCGCCCACGCCCGCGACCTCCTCCTGCACGTCGACGGCGCCCGCCTGGCCAACGCCGCCGCGGCGCTCGGCACGGACTTCCGCGCCTTCACGACGGACGCCGGCGTCGACGTCGTGACCTTCGGCGCGACGAAGAACGGCGCGCTCGGCGCCGAGGCCGTCGTCTTCCTCACCCCCGGCCTGGACGACGGCTTCCTCTACCTGCGCAAGCAGTCGATGCAGCTGGCCTCCAAGGGGCGCTTCTTCGCGGCGCAGATCGTCGCGCTGCTCGAGGGCGACCTGTGGCACCGCACCGCCACGCACGCCAACGCGATGGCCGCGCGCCTGGCCGCCGGCGTCACCGGCATCGACGGCGTGACGGTCACCCAGGCCGTCCAGGCGAACGCCGTCTTCGCGATCCTGCCGCCCGGCGTCCCCGACGTCCTCACCGAGCAGTACCCCTTCTACGTGTGGGACGAGACCACCGGCGAGGTGCGCTGGATGTGCTCGTGGGACACGACGGAGGACGAGGTCGACGGCTTCGTCGCCGCGATCGCGACCGCGATGGGCGCGCACGCCGGAGCCGACCGTGGGTGACCTGCAGCTCGGCCTGAACACCGGCTACTGGGCCGGCGGCCCGCCGCACGGCGTGACCGAGGCGATCGCCGAGGCCGACCGCCTGGGCCTGCACTCCGTCTGGACCGCCGAGGCCTACGGGTCGGACGCGCTGACCCCGCTGGCGTGGTGGGGCGCGGCGACGACGAAGGTGCAGCTCGGCACCGCCCTGCTGCAGATGTCCGCCCGCACGCCGGCCGCCACCGCGATGGCCGCGATGACGCTGGACCACCTCAGCGGCGGGCGCTTCCTCTGCGGGATCGGCGTGTCCGGCCCGCAGGTCGTGGAGGGCTGGTACGGCCAGCCGTTCGGCAAGCCGCTCGCGCGCACACGGGAGTACATCGCGATCATGCGCGACATCTGGGCCCGCGAGGGCCGCGTCACCGCGCCCGGCCCGCAGTTGCCGCTGCCCTACGCCGGCGGCGAGGGGCTGCCCGAGCCGACGGGCCTGGGCAAGCCGCTGAAGAGCTCGATCCACCCGCTGCGCAGCGACATCCCGATCCTCCTCGGCGCCGAGGGCCCGAAGAACATCGCGCTGGCGGCGGAGCTGTGCGACGGCTGGCTGCCGCTCTTCTACTCCCCGCGCCACGAGGGCTTCTACCGCGACGCGCTGGCGGAGGGCTTCGCCCGGGACGGCGCTCGTCGGACCGCGGCCGACTTCGAGATCGCCGCGACCGTCCCGCTGCTCGTCATGGACGACGTCGAGGCCGCCGCCGACCTGCTGCGCCTGATCTACGCGCTGTACTTCGGCGGGATGGGCGCCAAGGGGACGAACTTCCACGCCGACGTGGCGATCCGCATGGGCTATGAGGCGGAGGTCGACACGATCGCCGACCACTTCCTGGCCGGCCGCAAGGATGAGGCCGCCGCCGCCGTCCCGACCGCGCTGGTCGAGCAGCTCGCGCTCATCGGGCCGGCCGACAAGATCCGCCACGACCTCGAGGCGTGGCGCGACTCGCAGGTCACGACGATCCTCGTCGGCGGCGACGCGGCGATGGTCCGCACCGCCGCCGAGCTCGTCCTCGGCTGACGGCGGCGGCGACGGTCTAGGCTCGTCGGACACCCCGTCGAACCGACCCCCGGGAGGGATCACCATGGCCCGCACCACGCTCGAGGACCGCGACCGCGAACTGCTCGCGTCCGGCAACTTCTGCCACGTCTCCACGCTGCGCGAGGACGGCACGATCCACTGCGTGCCGATCTGGGTCGACACGGACGGCGAGCACGTCCTGCTCAACACCGAGGCGTCGCGGGTGTGGCCGAAGCACCTGCGGCGTGACCCGACCGTGACGCTGACGGTCCTCAACCACGAGAACCCGTACGAGTACCTGACGATCACCGGGCACGTGGCGGAGGAGACGCAGGAGGGCGCCGACGCGCACATCGACCTGCTGGCCCAGCGCTACATCGGGCAGGACAAGTACCCCTACCACCAGGAGGGGGACGTCCGGACGATCTTCAAGATCGCCCCCGACCGCGTGCACCGCCACGGCAGCTGACGGGGCCGGGGCAGCGAGCCGGTGACAGGAACGGGACGCTCCGCGCCCCGAAGCTGTCAGCGGGCCGCGACGTGTGTCGGCCACTGACAGAAACGGGACGCTCCGCGCCCCGAAGCTGTCAGCGAGCGGCGGTGACCCGCTCAGTCGGTGATCTCGCGGACGACGAGGTCGGCCTTCTGGCGCCCCTCGAGCGTCAGCGCCACGCGGCCGTCCGCCAGCGCGGCCGCGTCGAGCAGCCCGTCGTCCGCGAGGCGGGCGGCGGCCGCCGCGCCCGCCGCCGACAGCAGCGCCGCCGGGACGCCCTCGCGCAGCCGGGAGCGCAGCATGAGCGCCTCGAAGCGCCGCTCGTCGTCCGTCAGGACCTCGCGCCCGGCCGCCGGCGAGCGCCCTGCCACCAGCCGCGCCGCGTGCGCGGACGGGTGCAGGACGTTCCACCAGCGCACGCCGCCCACGTGCGAGTGCGCGCCCGG
>CAZRLR010000101.1:0-11923 GCA_964600395.1 uncultured Conexibacter sp. | reverse complement strand
GTGAAGCACTTCACGATCTCGAGGTCGGGGATCGCGCGGATCTGCGCGAGGATCTCCCCGCTGTCCTGCGTGGGCAGGAAGCGGATGTCCACGTCCATCCAGCACTCGTCCGGGACCTTGTTGAACGCGTCGCCGCCGCCGATGCGCGCGAGGTTGATCGACGGGCGGTCGAACATGTCCGAGCTCTCGCGGCCGAACGGCAGGGTCTCGATGCGCCGGTAGGCGTCGTGGGCCTTGAGGATCGCGTTGTCGCCGTTCCACGGCGTCGAGCCGTGGGCGGCCGTCCCCGCCATCTCGACGCGGATGGCCAGGACGCCCTTGGCCTGCACGCCGATGTGCAGGTCCGTCGGCTCCCCGGTGATCGCGAAGTCCGCGGGGATGCCGGCTTCGACGAGGCGGTCGGTCGAGCGGTCCTCCACGTCCTCGGACTCCTCGTCCGGGACGCAGTAGAAGAGCAGGCGCACCTGGTCCTGGGCGCCGGCGTCCTTGAGCGCGCACATCATGGCGGCCAGCGCGCCCTTCATGTCGTAGGCGCCGCGGCCGATGAGGCGGTCGCCCTCCACGCGGGGGCGGAACTGCCCCTCGAAGGCCGGGACGACGTCCAGGTGGCCGTGGAAGACGACGGTGGGCTTGCCCGCCTTGGCCTCCGCGCCGGCGGAGGCGACGATGATCGGCAGGCCGTTGTGCTCCTGCTCCTCCACGGCGACGTGCCGGGACTCGAGCCAGCCCTTGACGAAGGCGCTGGCGGCCCGCAGCTGCTCGGGCTTGGACGTGTCGTACGTCATCAGCCGTTCTGCCAGGGCGCGCTCGTCCACGACCACAGGGTACGGGACGGTGCGAGGAGGGCGGCGAGGCCGCCGACGGCCCGCCGCTCGCTCGGAGCGCCGGGCCGTCGGCGAAGCCGGGTGCCTGCCGGCCTACGCGGCCGTGTCGCCCTCGGCGACGCGGAGGAAGGTCTCCCAGCGGCGCTTGTCGCGCCGGGCGACGTTCTGCGCCTCCGAGCCGTCCTCGGCGGACTCGAGCTCGGACTCCGCGCGCGACAGCTTCTCGCGCAGGTTCGCGACGTCGAGGTCGTCCTTGCCGATGGCGTCCTCCACGAGCACGAGCACGTGGTTGTCGGCGATCTGCACGTAGCCCTCGCCCTGGGCGAGGGTCACGACGTCCGACTCGGACCGGTACAGGCGCAGCTCGCTCGGCGTGAGCATGCCGAGCAGCGGCGTGTGGTTGGCCAGGATGCCGATCGAGCCGGTCTCCGTGCGCGTGGAGACCATCTCGACCTCCTCGTTGAAGACCTCACCCTCGGGGGTCAGGACCTCAGCGGTGAACTTGGAGCGGGCCATCAGGACGGCCTAGCCCTTCTTCGCGGCGGCAGCGACGTCCTCGATCGTGCCCTTGAGGAAGAACGCCGACTCCGGCAGGTCGTCGTGCTCGCCGTCGATGAGCTCGCGGAACGAGCGCACCGTGTCGGCGACGGGGACGTAGGCACCGGGCGTGCCGGTGAAGATCTCCGCGACGTGGAAGGGCTGCGAGAGGAAGCGCTCGACCTTGCGGGCCCGCTGGACGATGATCTTGTCCTCGTCGGAGAGCTCGTCGATGCCGAGGATGGCGATGATGTCCTGGAGCTCCTTGTAGCGCTGCAGGATCTCCTTGACGCGGTTGGCGACGTCGAAGTGCTCCTGGCCCAGGATGTCGGGCTTGAGGATCGTCGAGGTCGAGTCCAGCGGGTCGACGGCCGGGTAGATCCCCTTCTCGGAGATCGCCCGCGAGAGCACCGTCGTGGCGTTCAGGTGGGCGAACACGGAGGCGGGCGCAGGGTCGGTGAGGTCGTCGGCCGGGACGTAGATGGCCTGCACCGAGGTGACCGAGCCGTTGCGCGTCGAGGTGATGCGCTCCTGCAGCTGCCCCATCTCCGTCTCGAGCGTCGGCTGGTAGCCGACCTGCGAGGGCATGCGGCCCAGGAGCGCCGAGACCTCGGAGCCGGCCTGGACAAAGCGGAAGATGTTGTCGACGAAGAGCAGCACGTCCTGACCGGCCTGGTCGCGGAAGTACTCGGCCATCGTCAGACCCGTCAGGGCCACGCGCATGCGGGCTCCGGGCGGCTCGTTCATCTGGCCGAAGACGAGCATCGTCTTCGGGAGGACGCCCGACTCCTTCATCTCGACCCAGAGGTCGTTGCCCTCACGGGTGCGCTCGCCCACGCCGCAGAAGGCCGACAGGCCGCCGTGCTCCTTGGCGAGGTTGTGGATGAGCTCCTGGATGAGGACGGTCTTGCCGACGCCGGCGCCGCCGAACAGGCCGACCTTGCCGCCCTTGGCGTACGGGGCGAGCAGGTCGACGACCTTGATGCCCGTCTCGAACATCTCGGTGGTCGGGGTGAGGTCCTCGACGGTCGGGGCGGACGCGTGGATCGGGCGGCGCTCCTTGACCTCGATGTCACCGGCCTGGTCGATCGGCTCGCCGAGCAGGTTGAAGATGCGGCCGAGCGTGACGTCGCCGACCGGCACGGTGATCGGGCCGCCGGTGTCCACGACCTCGACGCCACGGGCCAGGCCGTCGGTCGAGTCCATGGCGACCGCGCGGACGCGGTCGTCGCCGAGGTGCTGCTGCACCTCGCACACGAGCGTGCCCTTGTCGCCGCGGTCGATCGTGATCGAGTTGTAGATCTCCGGCAGCTTGTCCGGGAACACGGCCTCGATGACGACGCCCTGAATCTCTTCGATCTTGCCGACGTTCTTGGTGGCGGTAGAAGCTTCCATAGTCCTCAGTGCTCCGGGTTAGACCAGCGCCTCAGCGCCGGCCACGACTTCCATGATTTCCTGGGTGATCTCGGCCTGGCGGGCGCGGTTCATCTCCAGGGTGTAGTCCTGGATCAGCTCGCCGGCGTTCTCCGAGGCGTTGCGCATCGCGGTCATGCGCGCGCCCAGCTCGGAGGCCGCGCTCTCCAGGAGCGCGCGGTAGATCGAGATCTCGACGTAGTCGGGGACCAACCGCGCGAGGATCTCGGCGGGGTCCGGCTCGTACTCGACAAGCGCGTGGTGACCGCTCTCCCCCTCGGCGCCCTCGCTGTCGCGCTCGGTGCCCTCGAGGATGGTGGCCTCCTGCAGCGGCAGCAGCGTCTCGCGGCGCAGCTCCTGCACCAGCGGGGACACGTAGCCGTTGTAGAAGATCTCGACGCGGTCGACCTTGCCGTCGATGTAGGCGGCCATGAGGTCCTCGGCGATGTCGCGGGCGTCGCCGTAGGAGGGACGGTCGGTGAAGCCCGTGTAGGCGCCGGCCGTCTCCTTCCCGCGGAACGTCAGCGACGAGACGCCGCGGCGGCCGGTCGCGGAGTAGACGACGGTCTTGCCGTCCTCCTCGTACTCGGCGCCCGCGCGCAGCCCGGCCCGCAGGATCTGCGAGTTGAACGCACCCGCGAGCCCGCGGTCGGCGGTGACGAGCAGGACCGCGACGGTCTGCTCGGTCTCGCGCTCGGCGAGGATCGGCAGGGCGCCGAGCTCGCCGCCGGCCGCCTCGGCGGCCTGACGGGTCATGCGCCGGATGGCGCCGGCGTACGGCCGCAGCGCGGCGATCCGCTGCTCGGCCCGGCGCAGGCGCGCCGCCGCCACCATCTCCATGGCGCGCGTGATCTTCTGGATGTTCTTGACGGATCCGATGCGGACCTTGACGTCGTTCTGGCTCATTACGCCGGCGCACCCTCCTCCACCGGCTCGGACGCGTCAGCGGCCTCGTCGGCGGGGGTCTCGTCGGCCTTCGCCGCACGCGAGGACGTCTCGTGGCCGGTGAGCGGCTGGCCGTCCTCGTCCAGGTCGTAGCCGAAGTCGTCGGCGAAGGCGGCGATCGCGTCCTTCAGGCCGGCCTGCGTCTCGTCGGACCAGTCACCGCCCTTGATCGTCTCGAGCAGGTCCTGGCTGTTGGAGTGCAGGCGCGTCACGAGATCCGCGAGGAAGTGCTGGACGCGGTCGGTGGCGATGCGGTCCAGGAAGCCGTTCGTCGCCGCCGACACGGACACGACCTGGTCCTCGACGGGCAGCGGCGAGCGCTCGTTCTGGTTGAGCATCTCGACGAGGCGCTCACCGCGGGCCAGGGTGCGCTGCGTGTCGGCGTCCAGGTCGGAGCCGAACTGCGCGAACGCCTCCAGGTCGCGGAACTGCGACAGCTCGAGCTTCAGGCGACCGGCGACCTTGCTCATCGGCTTGATCTGCGCCGAGCCACCGACGCGGGACACCGAGATGCCGACGTTGATGGCCGGGCGGACGCCCGAGTTGAAGAGCTTGGGCTCCAGGAAGATCTGGCCGTCCGTGATCGAGATGACGTTCGTCGGGATGTAGGCCGAGACGTCGCCGGCCTGCGTCTCGATGATCGGCAGCGCCGTCATCGACCCGCCGCCGAGCTCGTCGCTGAGCTTCACCGCGCGCTCGAGCAGGCGGCTGTGGAGGTAGAAGACGTCACCCGGGTAGGCCTCGCGTCCGGGCGGACGGCGCAGCAGCAGGGACATCTGGCGGTAGGCGTAGGCGTGCTTGGTGAGGTCGTCGTAGACCGCCAGCGTGTGCCCGCCCTTGTAGAGGAAGTACTCGGCCATCGCGGCACCGGCGTACGGCGCCATGAACTTGATCGGGGCCGCCTCGTCCGCGGGCGCGGCGACGATGATCGTGTTGTCCAGCGCGCCGGCGTCCGCGAGCGTGCGGGCCAGGCCGACGACCGTCGCCATGCGCTGGCCGATCGCGACGTAGACCGAGACGACGCCGGAGTCCTTGTTGTTGATGATCGTGTCGACCGCGATCGTCGTCTTGCCCGTCTGGCGGTCGCCGATGATGAGCTCGCGCTGGCCACGGCCGACGGGGATCATCGAGTCGATCGCCTTGATGCCGGTCTGCAGCGGCTCGAAGACGGACTTGCGCTCGACGACGCCGGGGGCCTTGAACTCGGCCGGGCGCGTCTCGGTCGTGTTGATCTCGCCCTTGCCGTCCAGCGGGACGCCGAGCGGCGAGACGATGCGGCCCAGGAGGGCGTCGCCGACGGGGATCTCGAGCAGGCGGCCGGTGCGCTTGACCGTGTCGCCCTCGACGCACTTCTCCCACTCGCCGAAGAGCACGGCGCCGACGTTGTCGGACTCGAGGTTGAGCGCCAGGCCGGTGACCCCGTGCGGCAGCTCGAGCATCTCGAACGACATGCAGTTCTCGAGCCCGTGGATGCGGGCGATGCCGTCGGACACGGACAGGATGGTTCCGACCTCGGTGAGCTCCGCGGAACCGGAGTCAAGCCCTTCGATGCGGGACTTGAGGATGGAGGTGATCTCGTCGGGCTTGATCTGCATGAAGATGGGTCTCCTGATCAGGCCTTCGCCACGCTGCGGCGAAGCTGATCGAGTCGGTTTCGGATTGAGGCGTCGAGGATCTGGTTGCCGACGCGCAGGACGATGCCGCCGAGCACGTCCGGGTCGACGTGGGCCGTCAGCTGGACGCGACGCCCCGTCTGCTCGCTGATCTGGTCACCCAGGCGCTTGACGACGTCCTGGTCGAGCTCCACGGCGCTCGTGATGTCGACGGGCAGGAGCTTGTTCTCCTCGTCCCACAGACGGTCGAACTCCTTGCGCAGCCGGTGGATCACGGGCATCCGGTGGTTCTCCACGAGGAGCTCCAGGATGTTCGTGACGAGCGGGTCCGCGCCGGTGACGGCCCGGTGCAGGCCGTCCTTCTTCTCCTCCGTGGAGAAGTACGGCGAGAAGAAGAACACGGACAGCTCGTGGTTGTCCGCCAGGGCGTCCGAGAACGCCCCGAGCTGCTCGCGGACGTCGTCGAGCTTCCCCTGCTCCTGCGCCACCTCGAAGAGGGAGCGGCCGTAGACGCGGGCGATCTCCTCCATGGCTAGTTCTTGCGCTCCCCGAGCGAGGAGAAGTCCAGCTCGCCCAGCGCGTCCTCGACGAGGCGCTTCTGGTCGTCGGCGGTCAGCGTCTTGCGCGTGACCTTCTCCGTGGCGGCGACGGTCAGGTCGGCGACCTCCGAGCGGATCTCCTGGATCGCGCGGCGGGTCTCGCCCTGGATGTCCTTGCGGGCCTGCGCGAGCATCTCCTCGCGCTTGGCGGCGCCGGCCTCGGCGGCGGACCGCTGGACCTCGTCGCCGGACTTGCGGGCGTTGGCGACGATCTCGTCGGCCTGCGAGCGGGCCTCCTTCAGGCGCTCGCGGTACTCGGCCAGGAGGGCCTCGGACTCGGCCTTGGAGCGGTTCGCGGCGTCGATCGACTCCTCGATCGCGCGCTGGCGCTTGTCGAGGGCCTCGGAGATCGCCGGGAACGCGTACTTGCGCAGCACGAGCAGGGCGATGACGAAGGAGAGCAGCGTCCAGATCATGAGGCCCACGTCGGGGCTCACGAGGAAGTTGCTGGACTCCTCCTCACCGGAGGTTCCACCCTCGGCCGCGGCCAGCACGAAGGCCGCGGCGCTGTGGATGACGGCGAGCATCGTCTAGCCCAGGAAGAAGGCGATGAGACCGAAGATGAACGCGTAGAACACGATCGCCTCGGTGAGGGCGAAGCCCAGCCACTGGATCGACGTGATCTCGTCGCGCATCTCCGGCTGGCGCGTCACCGACTCGATGACCTTGCCGAAGATGTAGCCGACGCCGACGCCGGGGCCGATGGTGCCGAGGCCGGCGCCGATGCCGAGCGCGATGGCCTTGCCGGCCTTGCGGCCGTACTCACCGGCGATTTCGGTGGTGACTTCGGACTGGGCCAGCGTGGTGATGACGGAAAGGTCCACTGTGAATCCTCCTGGGGATCAGTGCTAGTGCTCGTCGGCGACAGCGCCGCCGAGGTAGATGGCAGTCAGGGTCGAGAAGATGAAGGCCTGCAGCGTGGCGACGAGGCCGATCTCGAAGAGAAAGAAGGCCACGGCCATGGTGCCGGTGATGAGGCCAAGGACGAGCGAGCCGCCGATGGCCAGGTTCAGGAGCACCACGAGGCCACCACCCATGAAGAGGATCAGGAGGTGACCGGCGAGGATGTTCGCGAACAGTCGGACGCTGAGCGAGACGACCCGGACGAAGTCCGAGATGAGCTCGATCGCGAAGATGGGGCCGGCGGCGGGACCTTCCACGCCGGCGGGCACGAGGCCCTTGTAGAAGCCGATGACGCCCTTGGCCCGGAAGCCCTCGATGTGGTAGGCGATCCACACGACGAGGGTCAGGACGAGCGGGACGGAGAGGTTCGCGGTCGCGGCGTAGAGCGCGAGCGACGGGACCTCGAGGCCGGCGATGTCGACCTTGTGCTCCGTGTTCGTCGGCAGCGGCAGGTAGCCCAGCATGTTGCTGAACCAGATGAAGAGGAAGAGCGTGGCGATGAACGGGAACCACTTGCGGGCCATGCCCTTGTCCATGTTCCCGCCGGTGATCTGGTCGCGCATCAGGCCGTAGGCGGCCTCGACGGCGGTCTGCACGCGGTTGGGGCGCTCCTGCATGCGGCGCGCGACGTAGACCATGGTCAGCGTCGTCAGGAGCGTCGCGACGATGACGTAGAAGACGGCCTTGTTGAGGTCCAGCGGGCCCGGCAGGTCGACCCACGGCTCGAGCTTGAACTCGTTCTGCGGCTTGTAGCTCTCGTTGATGTTGAGCGCGAAGGCACCGGCCGGGCTCACGAGGAGCATGGCGAGCGGCAGCAGGACGTAGGACAGGCGCTTGATCACGAGGGGAGCTCTTTGGTGTCGAGGGGACGCATGACGAGGGTGACCGTGAAGTAGGCGGTGAAGAGGATCACCACGAGGACGGCGGCGGCGAGACCCGCGTCGTCCTCCTTCAGCCCCGCGGCGAAGATCGTAAGTGCTGTCAGCCACCCGCGTCCGATCATCGAACCGGCGGTGATGCCCGCCACCCTACGCAGATCGTCCGAATCGCGGGCTGCGCGTTCGAGGCGGAGCTGGAGGAGCCGCTGCAGCAGCCACGCCACGGCGGCCGCGGCGTACCCGAGCATGGGGAAGCCCGCCACGAGGAACACCGGCAGCGCAAGGGCCAGCAGGACCAGGTCGAAGAAGCGCAGGAAGGTCATGTCACCGGGGCGCCTAGCGCCCGCCGAGCCGGCGACCTGGCGTCCGCGCGCTGCAGCGGTGGCGGCCGCGGACGTCGAGCGGGGCACGACGACGACGCGTGGCCCGGCGACGGCGACCGACGCCGTCGCGCCCGCAGACCCGGGCGCCGTCACGGGCGTCGCGAGATCCTTCACGGTCGTCGGCTCCTGGGTCGAGCTGGTCGTCTTCGGGCATGGCGGCGGCGTCACCCTACAGGCGTCGTGCCTGCGCCGGGCGCAGGGCTTGGGGGACATGGAGGACGGCGGGAGCGAGGTGCTCTTCCTTCCCTAAGCAGACTATCAGGAACGGCCGACTTTGTGACGACTTTGTGACACATCGTGGCAGACGTTGCGAGCCGCCGGTCAGCGCGTTGCGTGGTGGCCCGCCGCCCGCGCCCGCCGCGCGGCCGCCAGGCGGGCCTGCACGACGCGGTAGGCCGACCGCGGGCGCCCGTCCAGGCCGATGAGCGCCGAGTCCCACGAGTCGCGGCTCGTCCCGCTGTTCCAGTGGTAGAGGTAGACCCGCTTGATCCGTGGGCTCAGCGGGACGAGGCGGTCGAAGATCCAGCGCGTGGCGGTCCCTGCGTGCGCCACCGTCTCGGGGAAGCCGCCGGCCTTGTTCGTCGTCCGCCGCTTGACGATGCCGCCCGTCTCGGTGAACCAGATGTCCCCCGTGACGAGGCGCAGCAGGCGCGAGGTGCCCGAGGTCCGTAGCCGGTTGGCGTCCAGGTAGTTGTGCACGCCCCAGACCTTCGGCCGGTGCCTGACGCGTCGCAGGAAGGCCTTGACCCAGGACGTCATCGTCGGGCCGTCGAGCACCTCCGCGGCGAGGATCGTGCACGACGGGCAGGCCCGCACGAGCGCGTCGTAGTACCGCGCCGCGAGCGCCGGCTTGTGACAGAGCGGCTCGCCGCACAGGTTCGGCTCGTTCCACGTCGCGAACTCCTTGACGTCCGGATAGCGCGCGCGCAGCTTGAGGAACTGGACCTGGAACTGCTGCGGCGTGGGCGCGACCCGGCGCCGGGAGGCGGCCCGCGAGTGCCCGAAGGTGATGAGCGGGCGGGCGTCCACGGCGCGCGCGGCGGCGATCCAGCGGTCCAGCAGCGCCCGCTCGGCCGGGTCGCGCATCGCGTCCCACGGGATGAGGCGCCGGACCTTGCGGACGTTCAGCGCCCGGAAGTAGGGGTCGGTGAACATCTCCGTCTTCTGGTCGGCGATGCCGACACTGAGGGCGGCGGACGCGGGCGCCGGGGTCACGGCGCCCCGGCCCCCGACGGCCACGAGGACGAGCACGAGGAGGACGAGGAGGACGGCGGGGCGCGGACGGGACGGGCGAAGCACGGACATGCACTAGAGCAGACCTGGCCGTCGGGCCTCAGTCCCGGACCGGCGGTGCGCCCTCCGGTTCGGTGAGCACGGTGTCCTCGTGGCGGTAGGGCGGTGCGCAGCAGCACAGCAGGCGCAGCGGCTCGTCGCCGGTGTTGAGCAGCTTGTGCTCGGCCCCGGGCGGGATGACGATGCAGTCCCCCGGCGCGACCGGGCGCTCTTCGCCCGACAGGCGCATGAGGCCCGTCCCGTGGGTGATGAAGTAGAGCTCCTCGGACACCGGGTGGTAGTGCGCGGTCGTCGCGCCACCGACCGGGACGGTCGCCTCGGCGAGGCTCTGGTTGACCGCCCCGAGCGACGCCTGGCCGGCGAGCTCCCGGATCGTGGAGCCGTCGACCGTCGTGAACGGCCCGGCGTCGTCGAGGTTGCGGACGAGCATGGGGGAAGGATCCCACGGACCCCTCCCCCGTGCCCGGTGGTCCACCTACGCCGCGGCGCGCCGGGCCGCCTCGCGGTCCAGGCGGCCGGCGACGGACGCCAGCAGGCCGGCGATGCCGGTGCGCACGACGGTGCGCGCGGGCGGCGGGCCGGGCGGCTGCGGCCCCGGCCTGTGGCCGTACGGGACGCGCGACCGTGCTGTGGCGGCGGTGAACTCGTGATGGATGAGGCTGTGCATGACGTGGACTCCTGGTGGGTCTTGGGACCGGAAGGGGCCCGCGACCTGGCGGCTGCGCACGCGATGCACGGAGAGCCGGGAGGCGGGCTGCTGCCCGCGGTCCCGGTGTGTGAGATGACCTACGGCAGCGTCACGGGCACACGGGACCACGAGGGCACGACGGGACCGGCGACGAGGGCCGGGATCATCGTGGGGCTGTTCGTGGGAGCGGTGCGCATGCGTTGCCTCCTCCGTCTCGGAGGAGGGGCGACCTTAGCATCCCTTTAGGCGGGCGGCAAGCGTGGATCCGCGACAGCGGTCGTGGATCGTCGGGTGCGGCGCCGGATAGGCTGACAGGGTGTCCGATCAGGATCGCCCCACGGCGATGACCCCCAAGCGCGAGGCCGTCCAGACGGCGGTGCTCGCCGCCACCGAGGCGCTCCTGGCCGAAGGAGCGTCGTTCGCCGACCTCAACATCGAGAAGATCGCCACGCGCGCCGGCATCTCGCGGACCGCGTTCTACTTCTACTTCAAGGACAAGCGCGAGCTGCTCGTGAAGCTCACCGAGGAGGTCACGACCGAGCTCTACGAGCAGGCCGACGTCTGGTTCTCCGGCCAGGGCGACCCGCGCGAGGAGATCACCGAGGCGCTCTCGCGCGTGGCCGGCCTCTACGCCGAGCACGCGGCGCTGCTGCGCGTGATCGTGGAGGTCTCGACCTACGAGGAGGAGGTCGCCGTCTTCTGGCGTGGCCTGCTCGCGCGCTTCATCGACGCGACCGCCGCGCGCATCACCGCCGAGCAGGCCACGGGCGCCGCGCCCGCCGGCGACCCGCGCGCCATCGCCTTCGCGCTCATCTGGATGTGCGAGCGCACGCTCTACCAGCAGGTCGTCCAGCAGCAGCCCTTCCCGCCCGAGGTCTTCGCCGAGGCGCTCGTGGCGATCTGGATGCGCTCGATCTACGGGCGCCAGAGCTGAGGCGGCGGGCGGGCCGGGTCGGGGCCCTCAGTCCGGCGGGACTCGGACCGCGGGGAACTCGCCGGTCGCCAGGGCCTCGTGCACCTCGGCGTCGACCGCCCGCTCGTCGGCGTGCCCACGGCGCAGCCAGACCAGGCGCTTGACCTTGAGGATCTCCAGCACGACGACGAGGTAGACGCTCGCGGCGAGGACAACGAGGCCCAGGGCGGCCATGACGAGCGTCCAGCCCGTGTTCAGGTGCCCGTGGTCGTCGGAGTAGGGCACGAAGCGCAGCGCCAGCGCGAACGCCCCGAGCGTCGTCGTCCAGGCGTAGAGGTACAGGACCGTCCGGCGCTGGCTGAAGCCGATGCGGTTGAAGCGGTGGTGCAGGTGGTTGGCGTCCGCCTTCCACGGCGCGCGCCCGTACTTCATCCGCTTGAGGACGACGAACGTCGTGTCCAGGAACGGGACGGCGAGGACGAGCAGCGGGAAGACGAGGGCGAGCACCGCCTGCGTCTTGACCGCCCCCTCGACCGCGATGCAGCCGAGCATGAGCCCGAGGAGGTTCGATCCGCAGTCCCCCATGAAGACGCTGGCCGGGTGGAAGTTGTGGACGAGGAAGCCGAGCGCAGCGCCGGCGGTCAGCGCCGCGAGGATCCCGGCGTGGCGGCGCTCGAGGTCGAAGGCGATGACCGCG
This sequence comes from uncultured Conexibacter sp., assembly GCA_964600395.1. Taxonomy (GTDB): domain Bacteria; phylum Actinomycetota; class Thermoleophilia; order Solirubrobacterales; family Solirubrobacteraceae; genus Paraconexibacter. The sequence continues at coordinate 237 of CAZRLR010000101.1, read as the reverse complement.
AAGACCGCCGCGGCGATCGCGCAGACGCCGGCGGCCAGGCCGTCGATCCCGTCCGAGAAGTTCACGACGTTCATGACCGCGACGAGCCCGACGACGGTCAGCGGCTCGCCGAGCGAGCCGAAGTCCACCGCGCCGACGAACGGCAGCGTGATGTTCGTGACCTCGACGCCGGCGTGGACGGGGATGATCGCCGCGACGGCCTGCCCGGCGAACTTCACGACGGGGGGCAGGTCGAAG
>CAZRLR010000100.1:0-11932 GCA_964600395.1 uncultured Conexibacter sp. | reverse complement strand
TCGACGTCGCGCTCGGGGAGCCCGTCGCGACCGCCGTGCAGGACGTGGACGCGGCGGCCGCCCTGGGGGCGGACACGATCCGCCTCGGCGTCCAGTGGTCCAATCTCGAGCCGCTGCAGCAAGGCGGCTACGCGGACTACTACCTCGGCGCCCTCGACGCGGTGGTGACCCGCGCGCGTGCGCGCGGGCTGAAGGTGTTGCTGACGTCCGTCTTCACTCCGTGCTGGGCGGCGGGCGGAGCGGTCGTTGCCTATCCGTTCCTCTGCCAGGCGCCGCAGCTTCGCGCGGAGCTGGCTCGACGGCCACCGGTTCGCCCCGACGACTACGGCAGCTTCGTCGCGGCCATGACGCGGCGCTACGGCGACACGCTGGCGGGCGTCGAGGTGTGGAACGAACCGAACCTGGCGTCATTCTGGACGAGCCCCGACCCGGCCGGGGACTACGTCCGTCTCCTGCGCGCGACCTACGCCGCCGTGAAGCAGGTCGCTCCTGACGTACCCGTCGTGGCGGCGGTGCTGGCGGGCCCGGACACCGCCTTCCTCGAACGCCTCTACGCCGCAGGGATGGGCGGGACCTATGACGTCCTGTCCGTTCACGTCTACAACGACGGGCGACCGCCGGACGAGCTCATCGACCCGCGCTTTGCCGCCGGGACGTTCCTGCAGGGGCTGCGGGCGCTGCGTGCTGCTCTCGTGCGCCACGCCGAACGCCACCCGGTCTGGGTGACGGAGCTCGGGTGGAACACGAGCACCCAGCGCGGGAAGCCGAACCTCGACGGGGTGACCGAGGCGCAGCAGGCCACCTACCTCTCGCGGGCGCTCACACTGCTCGGGACGCCCGCCGCGGGCATCGACTTTCCGGCCGCGGTCTTCGTGTATCGCCTGCGTGACGTCGCCGCTGACCCCGCCGACCCGCAGGCCAACTACGGCCTGCTGCACCAGGACGGCACACCCAAGCCCGCCTATGCGGCGGTGCGCGCGGCCTTCGCCGCCCTGCGCTGAGCGATCGCCACCGGTGGCGAGGAAGACGGAAGCGGCGTCGGTCAGGCTCGCGCCACTGCGCGCTGCACTGCGTCGGTGAAGCGCCGCTGGAATGCCTGGGTGGAAAAGCGCGAGGCCTGCTGGACGCAGGCGGACGGATCAAAGCGCGTGAAGTCGGTGCTGCGCAGCGCGTCGGTCATCTCCTCGACGCCGGCCGTCGACAACAGCACGCCTGTCCTGCCGTCCACCACGGTCTCGGCCGTCCCGCCGGCGTCGGGGGCGACGACCGGACGCCCGGCGGCCTGCGCCTCGACGGCCGCGATGCCGAACTCCTCGACGTTGGGCACGACGACCGCCAGGGCACGCGGGTACAGCGCGTCCAGTTCGGCGTCCGAGACGCGCCCCAGGAACTCGGCGCTCTCGCCGTAGAGGGCGCGCAGGCGCGGCTGGTCGGGACCCTCGCCGACGACCTTGATCGGGAGGCCTGCGGCGCGTGCGGCCGCGAGAGCCACGTCGACGCGCTTGTGCCGGACGAGCTCCATGACCACGAGCAGGAAGTCCTCCGGGTCGCCCGCGGTGAAGCGGTCGGTCTGCACGGGCGGATAGATCACCTCCGCCTCGCGACCGTAGGTCTCGTGGATCCGGTCGCGGGAGATCGCGGAGATCGCGATGTAGTCCGTGACGCGCGTCGACGCCTTGACATCCCAGCGCCGGATCCCGGCGAGCGTCGCCGACAGGGCCGGGCGCAGCACCCGGGGGACCTCGGCCAGCGCGCGCCGGCGCTCGTGCCAGGCGTAACGGAACGGCGTGTAGCAGTAGCAGACATGGACGGCTCCGGGGTCCGGCCGCACGCCGTGGGCGAAGGCACTGCTCGAGGAGATCACGAGGTCGTGCCCCCCGACGGGCAACCGCGAGGCGGCGGCGGGGAAGAGCGGCATGAGCTTGCGGAAGCCGCGCTGCCGGACGCCGAGCCGCTGCAGAGGCGAGGTGCGCACCCGGTGGCCGCGGAGATGCGGTCCCATGACCTCCTCGTCGTACAGCAGCGACGCGATCGGCGCATTCGGCCAGCACCCCGCGATCGCCTCGAAGACGCGTTCCGCGCCGCGACGAACGAGCAGGTAGTCGTGCACGAGCACCGGCGCGCCTGACGCGCTCGCCGCCCCGTGAGCCGGTGTCGCGTTCCCCCCAGAACCCAGCATGGCCGCAGTGTGTCAGCCGGGGCCGTCAGCCGGCCGCCAGGTCCTCCAGCAGCCCCACGGCCTGCGCCCCGGCGTCGTGGGTCGCACTCCACGCCGCGAGCGCCCGCGCCCGGGCGCGGATGGCGTCGTCCTCCAGCGCCCGCGCGACCGCCAGGCGCACGGCGTCCGGGGTGCACAGCCGCCGTGGCAGGCGCACGCCGGCGCCCGCCCAGGCGACCCGGGCCGCGTTCTCGTTCATGTCCCCGGCCGCGGGCACGGCGACGACGGCGCTGCCGCTTTCCAGCGCCCGGACCATCGTGCCGTGGCCCGCGTGCGTCACGACGACGTCGCAGTGCGGCATCGTCCGCGCGTAGGAGACCCAGTCGACGAGCTGCGTGTTGCCCCCGACCGCGGGCGGGGCGCCGACCCAGGCGTGGCGGTTCGTCGTGGCGAGCACCCGGATCGGGAGCCCGGCCAGCCCCTCCAGCGCCGCGCGCAGCAGCCGGCCGTCCTTGTCCTGCGCGGTCGACGGGGCGACGAGCACGAGCGGCAGCGCCGGGTCCCCGAAGGCCAGGTCCACGTCCTCCGTCGGCGGCTCCCAGGCCAGCGGCCCGACGACGTGGGTGTTCGGCGCGCTCGCCGCCGGCCGTGGGTACTCGAGCTGCGGGAAGGTCGCCACGAGGCACAGCCGGCGGCTGATGCCGTTGTGCAGGTGCTCCTGAGACGGCAGGCCGAGGCGACGGCGCGTCTCGTTGAGCTCGTCGCGGCCCATGACCAGGCCGCGCCGCACGAGCGGGTCCAGCGCGCCCCACGCCCGGCGGCCCAGCGCGGTCTGCGGCAGGCGCGCGCCGACGGAGTAGGGCGGGAAGCCCGGCGCGGGGCGCGGGTCGACGTGGGGGACGAGGGTCGCGACGGGCAGACCCTCCAGCTCCCCGGCGAGCGCGGGCGCGAGCGTGAGGATGTCGGCGACGACGACGTCCGGCCGCACGGCGGCGACGAGCTCGCGCGTCTGCACGGTCGCGCGGGCGACGGCCTCGTAGGGCTTGAGGTGCCGTCCCTCGGTGGGGAAGACGTCGTACTCGGGCGCCGCGGCGAAGGTCAGGCCCTCGCGCTCGACGTCGGCCCGCCAGCGCTGCCACGTCTCCAGCGTCACCTCGTGCCCGGCGCGGCGCAGGGCCACGCCGAGGGCGATCGCCGGGAAGGCGTGGCCGGGGTCGCCGAACGCGCCGACGAGGACCTTCACGCCCGGCCTCGCGCGGGTCGGCTAGGACGCAAGCTCGGCGATCTTGCGCAGCTGCTCCAGGCGGCCGGCCTTGTCGAAGGCCATCGGGGCGACGCCCAGCGTGTGCACCCCGGCGGCCTTGTAGGCGGCCAGGCGCTCGCGCACGTGCTCGGGCGGGCCGCAGATCGCGATCGTGTCGATCAAGGCGTCGGGGATCGCGGCACACGCCTCGTCCTTCTTGCCCTCCAGGTACAGGTCCTGGATCTCCTTCGCGGCGTCCTCGAACCCGTAGCGCTGCACGAGCGTGTTGTAGAAGTTCTGCTTGCGCGAGCCCATGCCGCCGACGTAGAGGCCGATGAAGGGGCGCATGAGGTCGCGGGCCATCGTCATGTCGTCGCCGACGAAGACCTGCACGGTCGGCGCGAGCGCCACGTCGTCGAGCGTCTTGCCGCCGCCGGCGCGTTCGACGCCGATCTGCAGCTCGTCCCGCATGACCGCCGTGTGCTCGGGCGAGAAGAACGTCGGGATGACGCCGTCGCAGATCTCGGCCGCCAGCTGCATGTTCTTCGGGCCGATCGCCGCGAGGTAGATCGGGATCTGCTCCTGGACGGAGCCGATCGTGAGCTTCAGCGCCTTGCCCGGGCCGTCGGGGAGGGGCAGGACGATCGACTCGCCCTCGTAGACGACGCGCTCGCGGGCGAGGGCCATGCGCAGGACGTCGACGTACTCGCGCGTGCGCTGCAGCTGCTTGCCGAAACGCACGCCGTGCCAGCCCTCGGAGACCTGCGGGCCGGAGGAGCCGATGCCGAGGATGAAGCGGCCGTCCGACAGCTGGTCGAGCGTCGCCGCCGTCATCGCGGTCATCGTCGCCGAGCGGCCCGGCATCTGGAGGATGCCCGAGGCGATCTTGATCCTCGTCGTCTGCCCGGCGATCCACGCCAGGATCGTTGCCGCGTCCGACCCGTAGGCCTCGGCGGTCCACACCGAGTCGTACCCGAGGCGCTCGGCCTCCTGGACGATCTCGAGCTGGTCCTCGCGCGTCAGGCCGAGACCCCAGTAACCGATGTGGACTCCGAGCTGCATGCAAGACCTCGTTCAGGGGGAGGGAAATCGCTTGGTCCTCGGACGGGGAGGCCGTAGTCTCCGTGGCGGAGGCGTCCCATCCCGACCGGGGCGCGCAAGCCTACCTATGCGAACCCGCCGCTCCACGATCGACGACCTGCGCCTGGCGATCGACTGCCTGCCGACCCGCACGCGCACCGCGATGCTCCAGGGCATCTCGGAGAACGAGATCATCGTCGGGGCCTACTCCGACCGGGACGGCGGCGTCTGCCCGATGCTCGCCGCGCACCGCTGCGGTGGGCGCACGAGCTTCATCTCCTTCGCCCGCGCGTGGGACGCCTTCGCGGGCGTCAAGCGCGCCCGGCAGGCGACCGACCGCGAGCTGCGGATCCTGCGGACCTGCCTGGAGGCGAGCCTTGCCGCCGAGCAGGACGCGCCGCCGACCGATCTGCGCCTGGCGATCGCCGAGCACCAGTCGACCGCGCGCCGCCGTCGCACGCGCGAGAACGCGCCGACCGATCTGGCCGGCGCGATCGCCGAGCACCAGGCGACCGCCCGTGAGCGCCGGGCCCGCGAGGCCGCGGAGGCTGGCGGCTGGGGCTTCCTGCGGACGCGCCGCGACGAGCGTGACGCCCAGCGCGCGCTGGAGCGCGTCGAGCGCGAGCGCGAGCTGGTCTAGGCCTCGGGCAGTCCGCCGGGGACGCCGCCGGGCTGCTCGAAGCGGATCTCCGGGACGACGCAGCCGGGCGTCGCGCGCAGGAGGAAGCGCACGCCCTCGGCGATGTCCTGGGGCTGGATCATCGTCTCGGCGGGGACGTGCTCCTTGACGAAGTCGGTCATCGGCGTGTCGACGAAGCCGGGGCACAGCGCCGTGCTCTTGATGCCCGCCGACGCGAGCTCCTTGTTCATCGCCTGCGTGAAGCCGACGACGCCGTGCTTCGTCGCCGAGTAGACGCTCAGCCACGCCTCGCCGCGGATGCCGCTGATCGACGACGTGTTGACGACGAGGGCGTTGCGGTGCTCGGCCCCGGCGGCGCGCAGGTGGGGCATCGCGGCCCGGTAGAAGAGGAAGATCGAGCGCAGGTTGACGCCGAGCTGGATGTCGAGCTTCTTCGTCGTGAGCGTGTCGATCGGCTCGCCCATCCCGATGCCGGCGTTGTTGACGAGGACGTCCAGGCGCCCGAAGCGCTCGACGTGCGCCGCGACGACGGCGTCGATCGTCGCCTCGTCGCCGAGGTGGCCGGCGACGTGCTCCACGGCGTACCCCTTCGCGCGCAGGCCGTCGGCGGCGGCCTCAAGCTTGTCCGCCCGGCGGGCGGCGACGGTCAGGCCGTAACCCTCCTGACCGAGCATGTCGGCGATCGCCAAGCCGATCCCGCTCGACGCGCCGGTCACCAGTGCCGCTCGTTCTGCCATCTGTCGTCGCTCTCCAATCGGGTGCTTCCGGGGCCGTCGGGGGACCGCCGGCGGGGACGCCTGCCATCCAACCAGAACGCGGGGACCGCGCGGCGCGGACGGCCGGTGGTAGGTGCGTCGCGCCGTCGCGAACGGCCCTAGGATGCAGCGGATGCGCCGCCCCGTCCGTCTGCCCCTCGCCGCCGTCTGCGCCGGGCTGCTGGCCCTGGCCGGCTGCGGGTCCTCCGGCGGTGGGGACGACACCCCGCCGGCGCAGCCGCCGCCGAGCGCAAAGGCGCTGGACTTCCCGTCCGCCAAGGGCAAGTCGCTCGGCCAGCTGCAGGCCGGCCTGCCCGAGGGCCCGATCTTCGCGCCGAGCGTGTCGCTGCTGCAGCCGGACGCCACGAACCGCATCGGCTTCGCGCTCTTCGACGTCGCGCGCAAGCAGCTCACCGGGGCAGCCGTCGCGCTGTACGTCGCCAAGCCCGACGGCAGCGGGGTCCGGGGGCCGTACGTCGCCCGCTCGGAGTCGCTCGCCGTCAAGCCGCAGTTCGAGAGCCGCACGACGGCGCAGGACCCCGACGCCGCCAAGAGCGTCTACGTCGCCGACGTGCCGCTGCGGGCCAAGGGCAAGATCGTCGTCGTGGCCGTCGCGCGCATGGACGGCCGGCTCCTGTCCACCGGGGCCTACTCGCTGCAGGTCGGGGCCAAGGGGACGCCGCCCCCGGCGGTCGGGGACCGTGCGCCGAGGGTGTCGACGCCGACGCTGGCGTCCGTCGGCGGTGACGCGACGAAGATCTCCACCCGCGTCCCGCCGGCCGAGGATCTGCTGCGCACGAACCTCGCCGACGTCCTGGGGAAGAAGCCCGTCGTGCTCGTGTTCGCCACCCCGCAGCTGTGCGTCAGCCGGGTCTGCGGCCCGATCGTCGACGTCGCCGAGCAGGTCAAGGCGGGGGTGGGGGACAAGGTGGCGTTCATCCACCAGGAGATCTACAAGGACAACGAGGTGGCCAAGGGGTTCCGGCCGCAGGTCGTCGCCTACCACCTGCCCACCGAGCCGTGGACCTTCGTCATCGACAAGGCCGGGAAGGTCGCCGCGCGCTTCGAGGGGGCGATGTCGGTCGGCGAGCTGCAGCGGGCCGTCGCCACGGTGACACGGGGCAGCTGACGGACGCCGTCGACGGTGTCGGCGTCCTGGCCGCGGGGTAGGCCCGCGGCCATGAAGCACCCGCTGCTCTGGTTCATCGCGCTGGTCTGCGTCACTGCCGTGGCGCTCGCGCCGACCGCCGCGTCCGCGACGAGCCGTCGCTGCCCGGGCCGGGCGGCCGGCAAGTACCCGGTCGTCGTCATCCGCGGGACGACGTGCGCCGTCGCCACCAGGGCCGCGACGCGGTACCTCCGCAGCGGCTCGGCGGCGCCGTGGCAGTGCGCCCTGGCCCACGCCCCGTTCCGGCGGATCGCCGGCGTGAAGGTCGGGGCGTCCTGCGGCTACGGACCTCGGGTCGGTGGCGTGGGGCTCACCAGCCGGCGTCACGCCTTCGCGATCGGCGCCGGCTGACCTAGGCCTTGCCGGTGCGCTCGCGGTGGGCGCAGCCGGGCCAGCAGCACGGACGGCGCTTGCCCTCCTCCAGCTCCTCCCGCGTGCGCCGGATCCGGCGCGAGCGCGTCTCCGGGCGCTTGGCGTCCTGCACCCAGCAGACGAACTCGTTGCGGCCCAGCGGCGTGAGGTCCTCCCACCGCTCCAGGGCCGCGGGGTCGGCGAGCAGGGCGTCCCGCAGGTCGTCGGGGAGCGCGTGGACGACACCACCTGACACGGTCGGCGTGCTCACGATCGGGATCCTCGCAGAGGGGCGGTACGGTTGCGCGGTCGCGCGGCGCCGCGGGCGCAGGGCACGACGGGGCGGTAGCTCAATGGTCAGAGCCGCGGACTCATAATCCGTCAGATCCTGGTTCGAGTCCAGGCCGCCCTATGGCGCATCGCCCTCCGGGTGCCGGCGCCCGCGGCCGCGGCCCCGGGGCCTAGTCGGACCGGACGAGCACCGGCAGGCTGAACGTCGCCCCGCCCGAGGTCGTGGTGACGCGGTAGGCGACGACGCCGACGGTGGCGTCCGGACGGGGGGCGGTGACCGCGAAGCGGCCGCGGCCGTCGGTCCGCGTCGTGGCGACCGGCTCGGTCTTGCGGCAGCCCACCAGGCGGCGCAGGGTGAGCGAGCGGCGGGCGCCCTTCGCGCTCGTCAGCCGGCCGGTGAGGCGCACGCCGGCGGCCGTCGCCCGCCCGACCGCGACGCTCAGGCGCCGCTCGACCCGCAGGGCGGCGCTCGTGACCGCGCCGAGCCGGGCCGTGATCGCCGCGGTCGTCCCCGCCGGCCGGCGCACTGTCGCGGTGAACGTCCCGTCGGGCTGGACGGTCGCGGTCCCGAGCGCGCGGGAGCCGGACCGGATCGCCACGCGCTGCCCGGCGTAGCGCCGCAGCGCCAGCCCGGCCACGCGGACCCGCGCCCCGGCCGGCGCGACGGTGACGAGGCGCAGCTGCACGCCGGCGCAGGTGAGCAGGACGGCCTCTGCCGTGCCGGCGGCCGTCGTCCCGGGCGGGGTCGTTCCCGGGGGCGTCGTGGCCGGCGGCCCGGTGCCGGGCCCGGTCGCCGGGTCGACGACCGTGCTCGTCGCGGTGGCCTGCGCCGCCATGGCGTTCGCCGCGGCGGCCTGGAAGAGGACGGTCAGCGCCGTGCCCTTCGCCGTCCGCGCCGCCACCGTCCCCGGCGCGGCGATCGTCGCGCTCTGCCCAGCGGGCAGCACGTCGACGCTGCACTGCAGCCCGGCGAACTCGCCCGGGCAGGAGCCGGGGCTCGACGACAGCGTCCCGAGGGTCAGGCCCGGGGTCGTCGCCAGCGCCCCGGCGCGCACCTCGTACGCCGGGTCGGGCCCGAGGTTCGTCACGGTCACCGACGAGGTCCACGGCCCGCCCGCGGTGACCGACTCCGGTGCGGTGGGGGTCAGGCTGAGCGCCGCGTGCAGCGGGACGACGGTCGTCGTCGCACGGCCGACGTCGTCGCTCGGGACGCTGTCGGGGGTCGTCGGCAGCACCACCGCGCTCTCCTGCAGCGTCGCGGCCGACGACGTCGGGCGCACCCGCACCCGCAGCGTGTAGAAGATCGATCCCGGCGGGAGGTCGGCCAGGTCGCAGTCGACGGTGGGCCCGGAGCCGAACGGCTCGGAGTACGCGCACGTCGCTCCGGGCGGCGCGGCGAAGTCGACGTACCGCGTGCCGACCGGGACGTTCACCGAGAGCTTCGGCGCGCGCGAGGTGCTCGGACCGGCGTTCGTGACCGTGCCCGAGTAGCTGAGCATCTGAGCGGCGACGACGGGGTCGGGCGAGTCCACGAGCGTGTGCGAGAGCTCGGCCTGGGTGCCGACCGTCGTGGACGCCGCGGACAGGCCGTTGGACGGGTTCGGGTCCGATGCCCCCGACGCCGCCACGAACGTCGCGGTGACCGTCGACCCGTCCGTCACGCCGGAGTCGAGCTGCAGGACGAGCGTGAAGGTCGCGGTGCCGCCCGCCGCCAGCGAGGCGGTGGTGCAGGCGACCGCGCCGGGCGTCGCGGGCGGCGCGGTGCACGAGAACGAGGCCGCGGTCCCGTTCGTGGCCGTCTCCGAGACGAACGTGGTCCCGGCCGGGAGCGTCAGCGACCACTGGGCGGAGGGCGCCGCGTCCGGTCCCGTGTTCGTCACGGTGACGCCGTAGGTGACGGTCTGCCCGGCGAGGCGCTGCGCCGGCGCGGTCGCCGTGATCGACAGGTCCGCGGTCACCGGCGTGGCCGACGCCCCGCCGGGAGCCGCCGTGGCGACGAGCAGCGCCGCGGCGCAGAGCGGGAGCAGACGAGAAGGGCGCACGGCGGGACCGTACTGCGGGTCTGCGCCGCTGCCATCGGGGCCATTCGTCCAGATCCGGGGCGTCGGCATCCGGTCAGGGTCCGCACAGCACGGCCGCGCGGCCATGGGTCAAGTCGGTAGATATTCGACCGATCATCTCGACCCGGCGGTCCGCGGGTGCCTCCTCCACCAACGTCAGGCCCCCATGTCCGCACGGAAGCTCCGCGCCCTCACCGGCGTCCTCGTCCTCTTCGCCGTGCTGCTCGCGTCCACCGGATCGGCGTCGGCGCTGCCGCACCAGCTCGCGGTCGGCGAGACGCAGACCTGCGCGATCAGGACGACCGGCGGGCTGACGTGCTGGGGGTACCTCTCGGATCTCGCCCCGGCCACGGGCTCCTTCACACAGGTCTCCGCGGGCGGGTACAACGCCTGCGCGGTGCGGACGGACGCGACGCTCGCCTGCTGGGGGTACACCGGCTTCAACCAGCACCTGCCCCCGGCCGGGACGTTCACGCAGGTCGCCGTCGCGTACTCCTACGCCTGCGCCCTGCGGACGACGGGCGCGCTGGCCTGCTGGTCGCGCTTCAACACCAACGGGGTCAACACCGTCCCGGCTGGGACGGACTTCGTCGAGGTCGTGACCGGCGGTGACAACAACGCCTGCGCGCGCCGGTCGGACGGCACCGCCGTCTGCTGGGGCCTCGCCACCTCCGCGACGGCGACCCAGATCCCCGCCGGGGCGTTCACGCAGCTGGCCATGAGCGGCGGCGGCGCCTGCGGCCTGCGCGCCGACGGGACCGACGTCTGCTGGGGCGGGGTGTACGCCCCGGCACCCGGGACGTACGCGCAGGTGACCCTGGCCAACAACTACGGCTGTGCGCTGCGCACGTCGGGCGCCGTCGCCTGCTGGGGCGACCAGGGCCGCTACGGCCGGGCCAACCCGCCCGCGGGCACGACCTTCACCGAAGTCGCCTCGGGTCAGGACCAGTCGTGCGCGCTCAAGGCCGACGCGTCGCTGACATGCTGGGGATATCCGCCCGGCACGGTCATCCCCACCGCCGGCTCGTACGGCGTCACGACCGGGACTGGCACGCCGGTCATCACCGCCCGGCCGGCCTCGTCGGCCGGCGCGTCCGCTTCGTTCTCGTTCAGCTCGCCCATCGCCGGCGCCGCCTACGAGTGCCGTGAGGGCAGCAGCGGCGCCTTCACACCGTGCACGAGCCCGAAGGCCTACGTGGGCCTGACGCCGGGCGCCCACACCTTCGCCGTCCGGGCGATCAAGGATGCCTTCACGACGGGGACCGCGACCGCGAGCTGGGCGGTCGTCGACACCGAGGCCCCGACGATCACGGTGGACCGGCCGGTCGACGGTGCGCGGTACTCGACCACGCAGGACGTGGCGGCGGCCTTCGCGTGCGCCGACAGCGGGCCGGCGACGCTCGCCTCGTGCGCCGCCGACGTCGACGGGCAGCCCGTCGTCTCGGGCGGCTCGCTGCCGCAGATCGGCGTGGGCGCGCACACGTTCACGGTGCGCGCCGCCGACTCGGTCGGCAACACGCAGACGGTCGCGCGGACGTTCGTGCAGGAGCCGTTCACCGCGCTGGTCACCGACGACGGCCCTGCGGCGTACCTCCGGCTCGACGACGCCCCGGGCTCGTCGTCGATGAGCGCCTTCGCAGGCCTCGGCGGCGAGTACAAGAACGCCACGCAGTCCCACCCGTTCGGCGTCTCCGGGGACGGGGACCGCGCCCGGCACTTCTCGGGGGACGGCGGCTACGGGTACGTCAACGGCCTGGCCGCACCCCGGGACGCCTCGACGATGGTCGCGTGGGTGCGCTTCGACGTCGTCCGCGACGCGTCGTTTCTGGACCACGGCTACGACAACGCGCTCTTCGTGCAGAACGGCCGTTTCGCGTTCCGGCACGTCGGGGTCACGGTCACGGGCGGTGACCCGGTGGTCGCCGGGGCGTAGTACCTGGTCATCGGCCGCTGGGACGGCACGACGATGGACCTGCGGGTCGCCAAGGAGGGCCAGTCCAAGTACACGCCGCCGGCCGTCGTCGCGGCCGCCCCGAACGACCGCACCGCGTCCGGCACCTCGACGCTCTACGTCGGCTACGGGCAGGACGCGCCGTGGCTGCCGGGCTCGATGGACGAGGTCGCCTACTTCCCCAAGGCGCTGAGCGACACGCACATCGCCGAGCTGTGGCTCGCGGACCCGCCCG
>CAZRLR010000099.1:11372-11987 GCA_964600395.1 uncultured Conexibacter sp. | reverse complement strand
TCGAGGACCCGGCCGGTGCCCTCGAGCCGGCCGACGGCAGCGACGCCGAGGCCACCCCGTCGGACGACGACCCCCCGGCCGACGACGACGCCGGGGACGACGGCGGCGCGGCCGAGGAGGAGGACCTGTGCGCCGACGAGGACGTCGCCGCCCCCGGCGCCACCCAGAACGGCGGCAAGAAGGACGTCCCGGTGCAGGACATCCTGAAAGACGGCACGATCGACCCGGGCGGCGTGACGCTCGACGGCCCCGGCACGGTCACCGAGGAGCTGACGATCACGCAGCCGGGCGGCGCCGGCACCCGCAGCTTCCGCGTCGTCCTGGCGGCCGGCGCCGCCGCGGGCAAGAAGCACAAGGCCAAGGCGCCGAAGAAGGTCGCCGTCGGCAAGGCGAGCAAGACCGTCAAGAAGGCCGGCGTCGTGCACCTGAAGGTGCGGGTCAACAGCGCGGCCCGCAAGATCCTCAAGGCCGCCAAGAAGGACGTCCGGATCACCGTCAAGACGACCGTCAAGCCCAAGAGGGGCAAGGTCAAGACCCGCACGGGGACGATCGTCGTGAAGGTCAAGAAGGTCAAGAGGCCCTGACCCGGTCGGGCGGCGCGTCGCGCCGCCCGCC
>CAZRLR010000099.1:0-11362 GCA_964600395.1 uncultured Conexibacter sp. | reverse complement strand
TCTCCACCCCCCGGGGGGGGTCTCTCGGGGCTCCCCCCCCCCCCCCCCCGCCGCCCCCCCGGGGGGGGGGGGGGGGGCCCCCCCCCCCGCCGCCCGCCGTCCGCGCCCCTCCGCGACGCTGTCCGGCGGGGCGTGCCTCAGGCCGCGTCGTCGGCGGAGCCGGCCGTCGCCGCCTCCTCCTCGCTCTGCGTCGCCAGGTGGTGGCGCCAGGCCGCCCAGGCGCTGCTGACCATGTCCTCCAGGCCGAGCGACGCCTTCCAGCCGAACTCGGCCTCGATGCGCGCGGTGCTGCCGATCACCCGTGACGGGTCGCCGGGCCGCCGCGGCTGCAGGTCCGGCTCGACGTCGATGCCCGTCACCTCGCGCATCGCGTCGAGGATCTCGAGGACCGTCGTCCCCTCCCCGCGGCCGACGTTGTAGATCGTCTGGCAGGGCTCGCCGTCCGCCAGGCGCTTGGCCGCGGCGACGTGCGCGTCGGCGAGGTCCACGACGTGGACGTAGTCGCGGATGGCCGTGCCGTCGCGCGTGGGGTAGTCCGTCCCGAAGACCGTCGGGCGCTCGCCCGCGGTCAGGGCGCGGAAGATGCGCGGGAAGAGGTTGTACGGGCTGTGGTCGGCCAGGTGCGGCGGCCCGGAGCCGACGACGTTGAAGTACCGCAGCGACGTGTGGCGCAGCTGCGGCCGGATCGCGGCGACGTCCTGCAGCAGCCACTCACCGATGAGCTTGGACTCCCCGTAGGGGCTCTCGGGCCGGATGACGGGCGCGTCCTCCGTCACGACCTCGACCTGCGGCGTGCCGTAGCACGAGGAGCTCGAGGAGAAGACGAAGCGATCGACGCCGTGCTCCAGGGCGCCCTCGAGCAGGACCTGCATCCCCGTGACGTTCTGGCGGTAGAAGTGCAGCGGGCGCTCGACGGAGACCCCGGCGTACTTCCAGCCGCCCAGGTGGACGATGCCGCTGATCTCGTGCTCGGTCATCGCGCGCCGCACGACCTCGGGATCGGCGACGTTGCCCTCCACGAGCGGGACGTCCTCCGGGACGAAGCGCCGGTAGCCCGTCGACAGGTCGTCCAGGACGACGACGTCCATCCCGGCCTCCCGGAACGCCAGGACGCAGTGCGAGCCGATGTACCCGGCGCCGCCGGTCAGGAGCCACGTCATCGATCCAGCCTATTCGGGCGGCACGAAATCCGGAGCGTGCGCCAGGCGCCGCCCGAGCGCCCGCAGACACAGCAGCAACGGCATCGACGCGTGGTGCAGGACGTGCTCCGGGACGCCCGGCAGCTCGTGGAGCGAGCCGGCGGGATCGACGGTCGCCAGGGCCGGCAGGTCCAGGCGGACGGCGGTCACCGTCCCCGCGAACGGCCGCTCGGCGCGGCTGACGCCGCGGTGCAGCGCCGTGGCCTCCTGCCCGGAGCGGATGCGGGTCACGCCGAGGAACTCCGGCTTGCCGCCGAACTCCAGCCAGCGGGCGAACCCGGTCAGCCGCGTCTGCAGCACGGTGTCCGCCGGCAGGTTGCACTCCTCCCGCAGCTCACGCTCCATCCCGCGGCGGACGAGCGCCTGCAGCGTGTCGGGGGCGAAGGCGCCGAGGCCGTCGCGGGGTTCGAGCGACCCCGAGCCGGACGGGGCCAGCAGGTCCTTGCTCGCCCCCGAACGCGCGGACTGGTTGACGATCAGCACGTCCTCCCCGACGAACGCCAGCGTCGAGACGCCGACGATGTTCGCCAGGCGGCTCTGGTCGGCGAGGTCGCGCAGCGCGCCGTCGGGGCCGACGACGTAGCGCGCGAAGAACGAGTCGTCGGCGTCCTGCGGGCCCCCGACCCGCCGGATGCGCGTGCGCGTGAGGTGGTTCGAGCAGATGTTGTCGAAGTAGCTCGCGCGCTGGACGGTGACGACGGTGTCCAGGTGCGCGGGGACCAGGTCGGTGCTGAGGCGCACGACCTTGCCGTTGAAGGCGATCTCCCGCCGCTTCAGGCGCTCGCCGATCTGCTGGACCGACGTCGCGCGCAGGTCGTCCCCGAGGACGAACGGCTCGGCCTGCCACTCGAGCTCGGACTCGGCTCCGTCGAGCGCGTCGTCGACCTGCTCGTGGACGATCGCGCCGTCCAGGCGCGGGTGGCTCAGCACGGTGGCGCCCGCGTACGTCGCCGACGGGTGGATCGGGGGCAGGACGCCGGAGGACGCCGTGACGACGATCGGCTTGACGAGCTCCTGCTGCTCGCGCCGGTCGCGACGGAAGGTCAGGGCGCCGCCGGCGAAGCCGACGCACGTGAGCACCGCCAGGACGGTGGACGGCAGGGCCGACGGCAGCGCGGTGGTGACGAGCGACAGCACCCCGAGCACGAGGCCGGTCACGCTGAGCAGGTAGGGCCAGTCGCGCGAGAAGCGGAAGAGCAGGTAGTCGCGCCGGGCACGCAGCGAGGAGGGCAGGGTCAACCGGCGGGGCACCGGGCGATCATAGGCGCGCCCCCGGGCCGCGCCGGGCCCGCGCGAGCGCGTAGACCTCGGCCAGCCTGGGCGCCACGACCTCGGGGCCGGCGACGGCACGGGCGAGGTCCGGGCCGTCGGTGGCGAGCCCCGGGCGCTCGCGTGCGGCCTTGAGCGCGACCGCGAGCGCGTCGGCGTTCCCTGGCGGCACGAGGCGGACCGGTGCCGGCAGCGCGGCCAGGGCGCCGACGGCGCTGGCGACCACGGGCAGGCCGGCGGCGAGCGCCTCGATCGCGGCCAGGCCGAACGTCTCGTGTGCCCGGGACGGGATGAGCTCGACGCTCGCCGTGGCGCGCAGCGCGGTGAGGCGGTCGTGGTCCAGCCGACCGGTGAAGCGCACCTGCCCCGGCATGGGCGGCGGTCCGGCGGGGCCGTGCAGGAGCTCGAGGTCCAAGGCGCGGACGCGGTGCTCGAGCGCCGTGCGGTCCGGGCCGTCGCCGGCGACGACGAGGCCGACGCCCGCCTTCGCGCACGCGGCGATCGCCACGTCGACGCCCTTCTCGGGGGCCAGGCGCGAGGCGACGAGCGCGGGGCCGTCCGGATCGTGCGTCAGGGGGTCGCGGTCCAGCCCGCGGACGACGTGCGGGACGACGTGCACCTCGCCGACGGGCGCGTCGAGCTCGCGCAGGCGGTCGGCGGCCGCCTGGCTGGGGACGACGACGACGTCGGCGTGCGCGACGGTCCGGCGCTGCCCCGCGGCGAGCCCCGCCGCGTAGACCGTGCCCTCCGCGCGCGAGCCGCGGCAGCCCTTGCGCAGGCCCGGCAGCGTGTTGCGGCCCTGGCAGTCCGTGCAGTCCCGCCCGGCCGGGTCCACGCACGTCCCGACCGCGCAGACCAGGCGGTAGTTGTGCAGGTGCAGGACGGTCGCGGCGCCCGCCGCCTGGGCCGCCGCCAGCGCGCGCCAGCCGAAGGCGGGCAGGAGGTTGTGGGCGTGGACGACGTCGGCACCGGTCAGGCGCACCGCGGTGGCGACCTCGTCGGGCGCCAGGCCACCGCGCAGGATGCCCTGGGCGGCGCCGAGACGGCCGAGCTGCGCCGAGTCCTGGGTCATCGTCTGCACCTGCTCCCCCAGGTGCACGCCGGCCAGCCAGGTCAGGTCGTCGACCGCCCGCTCCTCGCCCCCGGTCGTGCGGTAGCGCATGTGGAGGACGAGGACCGGCACGGCGCACAGTGTCCCGGATCCGGCGACGCCCCTCTATCGGTGGGACGCGGGGGAGCGCCTCGGCGGACGTTTCGGCGGTGTGGCACCGCAGTCGCGGGGACCGCGACCACCGTGCCAGGCAAGCAGATCGCCCTCCCCGCACGGCGGCCGGTGTGGCACAGCGGTCGCGGATGGCGCGACTCGCGTGCCCCACCGCCGCCGCCTCGCGGCCCGAGAGGTCCCGCCCCCGTTCTGGGGACAAGCGGCGGTGCGGCCACCGCCCGACGACCCCGGAGTTCGCGCCTTCACGCCCCGTCGATACCGTCAAGGGCACCCCATGGCCCCGACCGCGACCATCGTCCTGCCCACGCAGGACCGCCCGGAGTACCTCGACGTCGCGCTCGCCTCGATCGTCCCGCAGGCCCGGGCCGCCGGGGTCCCCGTGCTCGTGGTGGACGACGGCCCGACGCCCGCGACGCGCGCGGTCGCCACCCGGCACGCCGTCCGCTACGTCGCCCACGACGGGCCGCGCGGGCTGAACGCCGCGCGCAACACGGCGATCGATCACACCGGCAGCGACCTGCTGATCTTCGTCGACGACGACGTGCGCGTCCACGACGGCTGGCTCACCGCCCTCCTGCACGCCGCGTCGCAGCTGCCGGACGTCGTCGGCGTCCTCACCGGGCCGATCGTCCCCGTCTTCGAGGACCACGACCTGCGCATGTGCGGGCGCGAGGGCGCGCCGATCACGTTCCTGGACGCCGGGCCGCAGGACACCGACGTCCCGTACGCGTGGGGCGCGAACATGACGATCCGCCGCAGCGCGCTGCACCGCGCCGGCCGCTTCGACGCCTCGCGCCCGCTCTACGGGGACGAGGCCGCCTGGCAGGACGCCTTCAAGGCCGCCGGGGGTCGCGTGCGCTACATCGCGGCGGCCGGCCTGGACCACCGCCGTGCCGGGGACGACAGCCGCCTGCGTCAGCTCAGCCGGGCGGCCTACCGGCGTGGCGTCGCCTCCCGGCGCCACGACGTCTTCAAGCAGCGCGCCCCCGCGCTGACGCAGGAGCTGCGGACGCTCGCCGCCTGCGCGGTGCACACCGTCCGCTTCCGCTGCGCGAACGGGATCGTCATGGCCGCGCACTCGCTCGGGCGCACGCGCGAGGCGTGGACCCCGGCGCCGCCCGCCGCCTCGCCGGGCGTGGACGACTTCCTCTCGGGCCAGTCGGGCACGGTGGGCGGCCTCAGGGGACGGGGCCGCCACGCCCGCGACCTCCTCCAGGATCTGGTGACCCTGCCGCAGCGCACGCACGCCCGCCGGACCGCGCGCAAGCACCTGACCCGGCCGGCGAGCGTCCTCGTCCTCGGCGTCGAGCGCCCCGGCTCGCGCATGCCGCAGGCCCTGGCCGAGCTGCGGCGCAGCGGCCATCGGTTGACCGTCGCCGTCGGCCCCGGCACCCCCGGCGCCGGCAAGTTCGCCAACCTCAACGCCCAGTTGGCCGACCACGACCTGCAGGCCTTCGACTGGCTGCTCGTCCTCGACGACGACGTGACGCTGCCGCGCGGCTTCCTCGACGTCCTGATCGACCAGGCCGGCCGCCACGACCTGCGGCTCGCCCAGCCCGCCCACCGTCTGCACTCCCACGCCGCCTGGCCCGTGACCCGCCGTCACGGCGCCGGCACCCGGCGCACGACGTTCGTGGAGATCGGCCCCGTCACCCTCTTTCACCGCGACACGTTCGCCGCGCTGCTGCCCTTCCCGGCCGAGCTGCAGATGGGCTGGGGGCTGGACGCGCACTGGGCCGCCGTCGCGCGCCGCGAGGGCTGGGCCCTCGGCGTCGTGGACGCCGTCCCGGTCGGTCACACCGTCGCCCCCGCGGCGACGGGCTACTCCCGGGACGCCGCGCTCGCCGAGGCTCGCGCCTTCCTCGCCCACCGCCCCTACGTCACGCGCGACGAGGTCCGGACCGTCAGCGACACTCCCGCCCCGTGAAGGTCTGCGTCGTCGCCGAGTTCTACCCGCGCGCGGACGACCCCGTCCTGGGCATCTGGGCCCACCGCCAGGCGCTGGCCGCCCGGGAGGCCGGGGCCGAGGTCCACGTCCTCGTCCTCTTCCGCCCGATCCCGCCGCTGTCGACGCCCCGCGCGCGGCTGCTGCCCGAGCTGCGCCGCCTCCTGCGCCAGCCCCGCCAGACGACGGTCGACGGCCTGCCGGTGACGTACGTCCGCTTCGTCGCCCCGCCGCGCCCGGGCTCCTACGGCACGTGGGGCCGCTGGGCCGCCCGCCCGCTGGCCCGCGCGCTCAAGCGCCTGCGCGAGGACTTCCCCTTCGACGTCGTGCACGCCCACAACGCCGTCCCGGCGGGGGACGCCGTGCGCCGCAGCGGCCTGGACGTCCCGCTCGTCGTCTCCGTCCACGGCGGGGACGTCTTCTTCACCGCCGCGCAGGACCCCGCCTGGGCCGACACCGTCCGCGCGACGTTCGCGCACGCCGACCTCGTGCTCGCCAACTCCGCCGGCATGGCCCGGGACGCCCGCGCGCTCGGCGCCGCCAACGCCCGCGTCGTGCGCCTGGGGACCGACCTGCCGGACTCGACGGAGACCCGCCCGACGCACCCGACGCTCGTCACCGTCGCGCACCTCGTGCCCCGCAAGCGCCAGGGGGACGTCATCCGCGCCGTCTGGGCGCTGCGCGAGCGCGTGCCGCAGCTGCGCTACCACGTCGTCGGGGACGGCCCGGAGCGGCCGGCGCTCGAGCGCCTCGCCACCGACCTCGGCGTGGCCGAGCGCGTGCACTTCCACGGCCAGCTGCCGCATCCGGAGGCGATGGCCCGCGGCCGCCACGCCCACCTGTTCGTCATGCCCTCCACGGACGAGGCCTTCGGCGTGGCCTACGTGGAGGCGATGGCCGCCGGCGTCCCGGTCATCGGCTGCCTCGGGGAGCCCGGGCCGCAGGAGATCGCGGCCGCGGGGGACGGGATCATCCTCGTCCCGCCGGGCGACGTGGAGGCGCTGGCCGACGCGATCGCCCTGGAGCTCGAGGACCCGCGCGACCTCGTCGTGCGCGGCAGCCGCGCCCGCGAGACGGTCGCCGCGCACTTCACCTGGACGCGCTGCGGCGCCCAGACGCTGCACGCCTACCGCGACGCGGTCACCGCCCACGCCGCCCGCGCGACCGGCGCCCCGCGCCCGGGGTGACCGGCACGATGGCCGCCCGGCCCGTCCTCTTCGTCACGAACCTCGTCGCCCCCGACCGCGTCGGGGCGTTCGCCGCGCTGCACGCCCGCGTGCCGATCGAGCTCGCGCTCTTCGGGGGGCGCTCGCACCACGCGACGGGCGGGGTGGACGACCCCGGCGTCCCGCACCGGCACGTCACCCAGCGCGAGGTCCTCGCGCTGGCCTCCTCGGGCCGCTACGCCGCCGTCGTCTGCGGGACGGCGGGCCGCACCGCGCTGCCCGCGGCGTACCTCGGCGCGCGGCGCGCGGGCGTCCCGTTCGTCCTCTGGACGGCCCTCTGGGCCCACCTGCGCAGCCCGGCGCACCTGGCCGCCCGCCCGCTGCTGGCCCGGATCTACGCGGGCGCCGACCACGTCGTGACCTACGGCGAGCACGTCAGCGCCTTCGCCCGCGCCCAGGGCGCCCGGCGCGTCACCGTCGCCCCCCAGGCGGTCGACAACGCCTTCTGGTCGGCCCCCGGCGACCCCGGGGCGACGGGCCTGCCGTCGCCGGTCACCGACCCGGCGACGTTCACGGCGATGTTCGCGGGCCGCGACGTGCGGGCAAAAGGGGCTCAGGTGCTGCTGTCGGCCTGGAGTACCGCCAGGCTGCCGGCGCCCGCCGCACTCCTCTTCGTCGGCGTCGACCCGGGCCTGGACCGGGGCGACGCCGGCGGCGCGGTGCACGCGGTCGGGCACCAGTCCCCGGAGTCCCTCCGCAACTTCCTGGCCGCCGCAAGCGTCCTGGTCATACCGTCGATCCCCACGCCGACCTTCCGGGAGCCGTGGGGGCTGATCGCCAACGAAGCCATGAACCAGTGCAAGCCCATCATCGCCACGGACGCCGTCGGTGCCGCCGCCGGTGGCCTCGTGCGTCACGAGCGCAACGGCCTCATCGTCCCGGCGGGCGACCCCGCGGCCCTGGCGGGCGCCCTCGTGCGCCTGCACGGCGACGCTGAGCTGCGCCGGACGCTGGGCGAGCACGCCGCGCGGGACGTGGCCCCCTACACCCACGACGCCTGGGCCGCCGCCTTCGCGTCGGTCCTGGACGGCCTGGGCGCCGCCGGATCCGAGCCCCAGAACCGAGGAGTGTTAGCGTGAACGCGTTGCCGCTGCGCCGTCTTTCCCCGTCCCCGCGCCGTGCTCGCACGCTGCGCGCCCTGCTCGTCTCCGCCGTCCTGGGCGCCGCCTTCGCGGTCCCGGGCGTCGCCCTGGCCAACGGGGACGCGGTGATCCAGGACTGCGCGCTGGACGAGCAGCTCTCCAAGAGCTACACCCAGGCCGAGTACAAGGACGCGCTGGCGCACATCCCCGGGGACCTGGACCAGTACACGTCCTGCCGCGACGTCATCCGCCGCGCGCAGCTGCAGGCGGCCGGCGTCGGCGGCGGGGCCGGTGGCTCCTCGTCCGGCGGCGTGGGCGGTGGCGCCGGCGGCGGCGGGACGGGCGGCGGCGGTGGCGTGCCGGGCGTGCCCGGCGACGGCAACAACAACGGCCTGGACGACGTGGACAACGCGATCGCGGCCGCGTCACCCGCCGAGCGCGACGCGCTCAAGCACGCGACGGCCGGCTCCGACCCCGTCTCCGTCGGCGGCAGGACCATCTCGCCCAGCGCCCTGACGCGGGGGGACCTGGGCGGCTCCTCGACGTCGATCCCGACCCCGCTGCTCGTCGCCCTGATCCTCCTCGCCCTCGGCACGGCCGCCGCGCTCACGCCGACCCTGCGCACGCTTGCCCGCAGCCGCCGTCACGGCCCCCTCGCCTGAGGCCCCGCCGGGGCTCGCGCCCCGGCCCGCGCCGCCCGCCCGCCCTCCGCTGCGCCTGACGCGGCCGGGGGCCGACGCGACGTTCACCGTCGCGGTCGCCGCGCTGCTCAGCGCCGTCGCGCTGAAGGGCGGCGGCGGCCTGAGCCTCGGCCCGCTCACGACGGTCTCGATGGCGCTGCAGCTCGTCGGCGGCGTCCTCGGGGCGCTGGCGCTGCTGCTCGGCGGCTCGCGCCGCCTGCACGGCGGCCTGACGCTCGCGCTGTTCGCGCTGCTGACGGGCATCACGATCGCGTCGGTGTCGTGGGCGGTGCAGCCGTCGGACGCGTGGCTTGAGGGCGCGCGCACGCTGTCGTATCTGGCGACCTTCGGCGGCGGCCGCGCGCTCCGCCGCCTCGCCCCCCAGCGCAGGGCGGGCCGGCTCGGCGGCGGCCGGCTGGCGGCGGTCTTCATCTGCGGCTACGCGCTGGCGTCCAAGGTCTTCCCGGCCACGCTGTCGCCGGACGAGACCTACGCCCGGCTGCGCGAGCCGTTCGGGTACTGGAACGCCGTCGGCCTGATGGCCGCGATGGGCGTCCCGGGCTGCCTGTGGCTCGGCGCGCGCCGCCACGGCCACGGCGCCCTGAACGCGCTGGCCTACCCCGCGCTCGGGCTGCTGCTCGTCGCGCTGCTGCTGGCCTACTCGCGCGGCTCGCTGCTGGCGATGGGCCTCGGCGTCGCCGTCTGGATGGCCGTCGTGCCGCTGCGCCTGCGGGCGCTGGCCGTCCTCGTCCCGGGCGGGATCGGCGCCGGCCTCGTCGCGACCTGGGCCTTCCACCAGGACGCGCTGAGCAAGGACAAGGTCCCGCTGGACCTGCGCACCTCCGCCGGCCACGAGCTCGGCGTCGCGCTGCTGGCGCTCGTCCTCGTCCTGCTGGCCGTCGGCCTGATCGCGACGTTCGCGGCCTCGCGGCAGGCCCCGTCCGCCCGCCTGCGCCGCCGCGCCGGGATCGCGGCGCTCGTCGTCGTCGCGCTCGTCCCGTTCGCCGTCGCGGGCAAGCTCGCGCTGTCGGACCGCGGCCTGGGCGGCTCGATCTCCCACAGCTGGACGCAGCTGACGGACCCGGACGCGAGCACCCCGGCGAACGACCCCGGCCGCCTGACGGCCGTCGGCAGCGTGCGGGCGCGCTACTACGACCAGGCGCTGAAGATCTACAAGGAGCACAAGCTCGAGGGCGCCGGCGCGGGCGGCTACGCGACGGCGCGGGCGCGCTTCCGCGTCGACGGCTACGCGGTGCGCCACGCCCACGGCTACCCCTTCCAGACGATCGCCGACCTCGGGCTGCTGGGCCTGCTGACCTCGCTGGCGCTGACCGGCGCGTGGCTGACCGCGGCGGTCCGCAACATCGGCCTCACGCCCCGGCGCCTGCGCGCCGGCGCCGAGCCGTTCACCCCCGAGCGCGTGGGGCTGGCGACGCTCGCGACGATCGCCTTCATCTTCGGCGTGCACTCCGCGGTGGACTGGACGTGGTTCGTCCCCGGGACGTGCGTCCCGGCGCTGCTGTGCGCGGCCTGGGTCGCGGGGCGCGGCGACCACCGCCTGGCGCCGGTGATGCCCGCCACCGCGAGCCTCGCGCTGCGCGAGCGGCTGCGGATCGGCGCGCGCAACCGCCTGGCCCTCGGCGCGGCGGCCGGGGTCGTCCTCATCGCGCTGGCCTTCGCGTGGGCGACCTGGCAGCCGCTGCGCTCGGTGCGGGCGGGGGACGACGCGCTCGAGCTCGTCGTCGAGCGCAAGAACGACGCCGCCCGCGAGGCCGCGCAGCGGGCCCGCGACCGCGACCCGCTGTCGATCGAGCCGCTCTTCGTCCTGTCGGTCGTCGCCCAGCAGGCCCGCGACCAGCGCGCCGCCCGCGGCTACCTGGAGCAGGCGGTGCAGCTGCAGCCGCGCAACGCGGCGTCGTGGCTGGCGCTGGCGCAGTACGACCTGGACCGCGGTGACCCCAAGCAGGCGCTCAAGTCGCTCGGAGCCGCGCTCTACCTGGACCCCCGATCCGTCCAAGCTGTCACGCTGTTCTTCCAGGCCACGCGGGCCACGGGCGCCACCGCCGTCGTCCCGCCGGGCGGGGCGCAGGCCGCGCCGCCGACCGCAACTCCCTGACCCCGCCCGGGTCCCTGCCCTAGCCGATGACCGCCCGTCGCCCCCGTCCCGCCCTCGTCCTCGCGCCCCTGCGCGCCGCCCTGCTGCTGCTCGCGGCGCTGGCCGTCGTCCCGTCCGGTGCGCGCGCCGACAAGCGCCTGGAGTCGATGTTCCAGGACGACCACCAGCTCATCTTCAACACGCCCGAGGGCACGACGAAGGCGATGGACACGCTGCAGCGGCTGGGCGTGCAGCGCATCCGCGTCTCCGTCTTCTGGGCCACGGTCGCGCCGGAGAAGGACAACCCGGTCAAGCCGGCCTTCGACGCCGCGGACCCCGCCGCCTACCCGCCGGGCTCGTGGGACCGCTACGACCAGATCACGCGCCTGGCCAAGGAGCGCGGCATCGCGGTGAACTTCAACGTCACCTCGCCGGCGCCGAACTGGGCGACCGGGACGCCGTCACGCGCGGACATCGACGAGACCTACGACCCGAGCGCGAAGGAGTTCGGCCTCTTCGTGCAGGCCGTCGGGACGCGCTACTCGGGCAACTACCTCGTCGGCGGCGTCGCGCTGCCGAAGGTCCGCTACTGGTCGATCTGGAACGAGCCCAACCAGCCGGGCTGGCTCACGCCGCAGTGG
>CAZRLR010000098.1:0-12005 GCA_964600395.1 uncultured Conexibacter sp. | reverse complement strand
TGCGCCGTTCCCACGGGCCCGGGCAGCGTGCCCATCCGCGAGGGGCTGTCGCTGGCGCACTGCGTCCATCTCGACGAGCGCGACGTGGAGCGCATCGCCGGGGCGGGCGCCGCCGTCGTGCACAACCCGATGAGCAACCTCCTGCTCGGCAGCGGCCGCCTGGACCTGCGCCGGCTGCTGGACGCCGGCGTCTGCGTCGGCCTGGGCTGCGACGGCTGGACGACCGGGGGGACGCAGGACGTGCTCGCGGCCGCCCGCCTGGCCCTCGCCGGGCGCCGCCCCGACGAGGATCCCGAGCGCTGGCTGTCGGCGGCCGAGGTGTGGCCGCTGGCCGCCTCCGGCGGCGCGGACGCCCTGGCGCTGGGTGGCGGCGCCGGCCGGCTGGACCCCGGGTCGCCGGCCGACCTGCTGCTCGTGGACCCTGCGCGCGCGGGCTTCGTCGACGGCGTCGACGTCGCGGCCCAGCTCGTGCTCGGCGGCCTGGGCGCCGGCCTCGTCGAGGCGTGGGTGGACGGGGAGGCCGTCCTGCGCGCCGGCGCCTCCACCCGCCTGGACGAGGAGCGCCTGATGTCGCGCGCCGCCGAGCTGCTGCCGGCGCTGCGGGCCGCCGCGGCGCCGTGGCGCGAGCTGGCCACCACGCTCGCCCGCCTCGTGAGCGGCCCGCTGGTGGCCGCATGACCCGCCGACCCGCCGTGACCCCGACCCCTCGGAGAGCCTGATGCCCAAGCCCTTTGTCCGCCTCTACGGCATGGACGTCGACGCGATGCCGTGGACGCCGGCCGCCGACGGCGACGGCCTGCTGGAGAAGGTCCTGGCCCGCGATCCGGACGGGCCCGCGCTCACGCGCCTCGTGCGCCTGAAGCCCGGCGGCGCGGTGGCCGAGCGGCCGTCGTCGCTGTGGCGCGAGAGCTACCTGCTCGACGGCGCCTGCCGGGTGGGCGACGAGCTGCACCCCGCCGGCACCTACGTGAACCTCGCGGCCGGGGACCCGTCCCCGGCGTGCTTCACCACGGTCGGCGCGACGTGGATCGAGCTGCAGGACCCGCACGCCGAGGCCTTCGCCAAGGCGCCCGTGCGCCTGTACCCCATCGACGTGGACCGGATGCCGTGGACGCAGCCCGCCGGCGCCGCCGACGGGGTGCGCGAGAAGCTCCTGACCAGCGGTCCGTCCGGGTCGGCGACGCGCGTGCTGGAGGTCGACCCGGGCGTGGACACCGGCGTCTTCAACCACGATCACCACGAGGAGGTCCTGATGCTCTCGGGCTCCTACAAGATGGGGGAGGAGTTCCACCCGACCGGGAGCTACACCTGCAAAGGCCCCGGCGTGGACCACGGGCCGTTCTGGACGACGGACGGCTACCGGTGCTTCGAGGTGCGCAACTACGCATGAGCGTCGTGGCGACCACCCTCGTCGACCGTGACGTGCTCGCCGGCGACCTGGCCCGGGGCGGGTACCTGCGCGGTGCCTTCGCCGGCTCGGGCCTCGCGGTCGACCGCTGGTTCCGGACCGACCTCGTGCTCTGCCGACCGGGCGTCCTGCAGCGCTGCGCCGAGCTGCTGGCGGCGGCGATCGACCCGCGCGCCGACCGCCTGGCCGCCCGCGGGGCGGCGGCCACCGCGCTGGCGACCGCCGTGGCCCTGCGGACCGACCTGAGCCTGCTGCTGCCGGCCCCGGCGACCGGCGGCGACGGTGACGGCGCCCCGGCCTTCACGGGCGACCTCTTCCCGGCCGCACGCGTCGTGCTCGTCGAGGACGTCGTCATGACCGGCGCGCACTCCTGCGCCTCGATCGCGGCGCTCGACGCGGCCGGCCTGGCCCCGTGCCAGGTCCTGACGGTCGTCGACCGCGAGCGGGGGGCGCGGCTCGCCGTCGAGGCCGCCGGCCTGTCCATGTCCGCGCTCTTCGCCGAGCGGGAGCTGCTGGCGTGAGCGGCTCGGATCGCGTCGCGCGCCTGGGCGACCGGCTGGCGACGCTCGCGGCGATCACCGCGCCGGGCCCCGGGGTCACGCGGCCGGCCTTCTCGCCCCTGGAGCGCACCGCCCACGAGCAGCTGGCGTCGTGGGGCGCGCTGGACGGCGCGCGCGCCGAGGTCGACGCGGCGGGGAACACCGTTCTCGTCTACGGCGAAGGCGAGCCGTACGTCCTGCTCGGATCCCACCTGGACTCCGTGCCCTCGGGTGGCCGCTACGACGGGGCCGCCGGGGTCGTGGCGGCGCTCGACGTGGCCCGGGAGGCGGCACCGGGCCTGGGCCTCGGGCTGCGGGTCGTCGCCTTCAGCGCCGAGGAGGGCGCCCGCTTCGGGCGGCCGTGCCTGGGCAGCGAGCTCGCGACGGGGGCGATGCCCGACGGTCTTCTGGCCTCGTTGCAGGACGCCGACGGGGCGAGCGCCCTGGACGCCGCCCGGACCTGCGGCCTCGACCCGCACGCGATCGAGCCTTGGGCCACCGAGCCCGCCGTTGCCGCGTTCGTCGAGATCCACATCGAGCAGGGGCGGACGCTCGAGCGCGAAGGGGTGCGGATCGGCGTCGTCGACGTCGTCGCGGGCGCCACCCGGCTGAACGTGGCGATGACCGGCCGCGAGGAGCACTCTGGCCCGACCCCGAGGGAGGCGCGCCGCGACGCGCTGGCCGCCATGAGCGAGCTCGTGCTCGCGGTCGAGCGCGTCGGGCAGGACGCCCGCCACGGTGTCGCGACGATCGGCCGGCTGGACGTGACGCCAAACAGCGCGACGACGGTCCCCGGTGGTGTGCGGGCCGTCGTCGACATCCGCGACATCGACGCCGGCCGCCAGGCCGAGGCGGTCGCCGCGGTGCGCCGGGCGATCGACGAGATCGCGCGGCGCCGCGACGTCGGCGCCACGGTCACCGTCGTCGCCGACCGCCCGCCGGTGATGCTGTCGGTCTGGGCCCGCCAGGCCCTGGCGGAGGCCTGCGGCGAGCTCGGTCAGGCCTTCCGCGTCATGCCCTCCGGCGCCGGCCACGACGCCGCGGTGCTCGCCTTGCGGACCGCCGCGGCGATCGTCTTCGTCCCGACCCCGCACGGACGCAGCCACAGCCCGGACGAGCGACTGGACATCGACGATCTCGCGCTCGCGTGCGCGGTGACCGCGGTCGCCGTGCGCCGGCTGGACCGCACCGCCCGCGGCCTGGAGGCGACGGAGGCCTGATGCAGACGATCGACCGCATCGTGACGATCCTCGAGCGCGTGTCCGAGACGCCCGGCGGCCTGACGCTGTCGCAGCTGTCGAACGCGACCGGGCTGGCGCCCGCGACCTGCCACCGGCTGCTGAAGGCGCTCAGCCGCTCGCGGCTGGTGGACCGGGACGAGCTGACGCGCTGCTGGCGGCCCGGGCTCGGGCTCGTGCGGATCGCGACCTCCGTCAGCCCGACCTCGGGCTTCGGGCCGCTCGTGGATCCGGTGCTCGTCCGCATGCGCGAGCGCTGGCAGGAGTGCTTCTACCTCGCGAACCTCACCGACAGCGAGGTCGTCTGCGTCCGCACCGTCGAGACGACGGACCCGAACCGCATGAGCGTGCGGGTGCCGCTCGGCCGGCGGATGCCGCTGCACGCCGCCGCCTCGGCGAAGGTCATCCTCGCCCACCTCACCGAGGAGGAGGCCGCCCGCCTGCTGGAGGCCGGCGGCACCGAGCGGATCACGCGCTTCACCATGACGAGCCCGGCCGCCGTCCTCGCCGACCTCGCCGAGACCCGGGACCGCGGCTACGCGATCTGCGATCAGGAGATGGAGCTCGGCGTCGCCGCCTACGCGGCGGTCATCAGCGGACCCCCGGGGGAGGCGCCGCGGAGTCTGTGCGTCATCGGTCCGCGCGAGCGGCTGCGCGCCCGCGCCCGTGAGGGCATGCTCGACGCCCTCGTCGCGGCCGCCAGCGACCTGTCCCACGGGATGCAGCTGCCGGTGGTGCAGACGTGAGCGGTGCGCCCGCCCTCGCGCGCTCGCCGGTGCAGCTCGGGCTCGTCCTCGGCTTCGTCGCCGGCTGCGCCGGCCTCGGCCTCGCGGCCGCGCCCGTCATCCTCCCTGCGCTCGCCGACGACCTGGAGCTCGAGGTGGGGCAGACCGCGTGGATCCTGTCGGCGTTCTCGCTCGCGCTCGCGGTGATGACCCCCGTGTTCGGGCGGCTCGCCGACCGCCGCGGGTCCCGGGGGACGCTGGCCGCCGGGACGGCGCTCGGGGTCTCCGGCGCGCTGCTCGTGCTGATCGCCCCGTCGTTCCCGCTGATCGTCGCCGGGCGGCTGCTGCAGGGCGCCGGGGCGGCGGCCCTGTCGATCGTCGCCTTCGGCGTGGCGGGGCATCACCTGGAGGCGGCCGCCCGCGCCCGCGCCCTCGGCGTCCTCACGGCGGTCTCCTCGCTGTTCCTCGGCTCCGGGCCGCTCATCGGGGCCGGCGTCGACGCGGCCTTCGGCTGGCGCGCGACGCTCGCCCTGCCCGTGCTCGCCGCGCTGGCCGTCGGGATCCTCGCCCGTCTGGCGCCGTCGGACGCCGCGGTCGGCGCCGCCCCGCTCGACCTGACGGGGGCCGCGCTCGTGCTCACGGCGGGATCGGGCGTGACCGCCCTCCTGCAGGCGCGGACGACCGGCCTGAACGCGGCGACGGTCGCGCTGATCGCCGTCGTGACCGCCGCGGCGTTCGTCGTCCTCCGGGGGCATGCCCGCCGCCGGCCGGAGGGGTTCCTGCCGCGGGCCGTCGTTTCGAACCCGCTCTTCGTCGCGCTGTCGTGCGCGGGCGGCGCGATCATGACCGGGTACCTCGGCATGGCCTTCCTGGCGCCGCTGCTGCTGACGCCCGACGGTCACCCGCGGACCGCGGTGCAGGTCGGGGTGCTGCTGCTGCCGGCCGCGGCGGCCGCGGCCCTCGCGGCCGAGGCCGTGGGCCGCCTCCTGCCGCGCGTCGCCGTCGAGCGGATCCTCGTCGCGCTGGCGGGCGGGGCGACGACGGGCATGCTGGTGGCCGGCCTCGGCCACCGCACGACCGTGGCGATCGTCGTCGGCTCGGCCGCGGCGACCAGCGGCTTCGCCGGGGCGCAGGTCGCGCTGCTGGACCGCGTCTCCGAGCTCGTGCCGGCGGAGGACCGCGGGGTCGCGCTCGGGACGTTCAACCTCATCTTCGTCACCGGCGGCGCGCTCGGGGCCGCCCTGGCCGGCGGCCTGACCGACCTGCGCAGCCCGTCGACCGCCACCCTCGGGATCGCGGCGCTGCCGCTGCTCGCGGTCCCGATGGCGACCCTCGTCCGCCGGCAGGCGCTCGCATGAGCGTCGGCGCGCCCTTCGACCTGCTCGTCCGTGGCGGCCGCGTCGTCACGCCGGGCGGCACCGGCCTGCTGGACGTCGGCGTGCGGGACGGCGTCATCGCCGAGGTCGGCGAC
Organism: uncultured Conexibacter sp.; assembly: GCA_964600395.1. Lineage (GTDB taxonomy): Bacteria > Actinomycetota > Thermoleophilia > Solirubrobacterales > Solirubrobacteraceae > Paraconexibacter. Next base: position 6,624 of record CAZRLR010000098.1, on the reverse strand, counting down.
CTGCGCTCCGCGCGGGCGGGGGAGGAGGTCGACGCCGGTGGCCTGCTCGTCCTCCCGGGGGCCGTCGACGAGCACGTGCACCCGATCTACCTCGACGACCCGCGCCAGACGTCGATCGTGGCGGCCTACGGCGGCGTCACGACGGTCATGCACTTCGCCTACGCCAAGCCGGGCGAGTCGCTGCTGACCAGCGTCCACGCGCTGCGCGACGAGGCGGCGGCCGGGTCGGTCCTGGACTTCGCGGTCCACGCCGGCATGTTCGACCCCGGGACGCAGCGGGCGGAGATGCCGGCGGTGGCGGCCGAGGGCGTGCGCTCGTTCAAGGTCTTCCTCGCCTACGGGGCGCAGGGGTGGATGACCGACGACGCCCAGCTCGTCGGTGTCCTGCGCGACGCCAAGGCACTCGGGGGGCTGACGCTCGTGCACTGCGAGAACGGCCCGGCGATCGACGCGCTGGAGGCCGACGCCCGTGCCGGACGGCTGGGGGAGGACCCGGTCGCTGCGATGCTCGCGACGCGCCCGGCGGTCCTCGAGGCCGAGGCGACGTTCCGGACCCTCGCGCTGGCGGAGGCATTCGACGCCGACGTGCTCATCGTCCACGTCACGAACGCGCGCGCCCTGGACGCCGTGCGCGCCGCGAAGGCCCGCGGCCAGCGCCTCGTCGCCGAGACGTGCCCGCAGTACCTCGCGCTGACGGCGGAGGCCGTGCACGAGCGCGGGGCGCTGGCGAAGATCGGCCCGCCGCTGCGGACCGCCGGGGACAACGAGGCGCTCTGGGCGGGCCTGGCCGACGGCACGCTGCAGTGCCTGGGCTCCGATCACGTCCCGAAGAAGCACGTCGACGAGGACACCGGGCCGATCCTGGATGCGGGCTTCGGCGCGCCGTCGATCGAGACGATGCTCGCCGTCGCGATGGACGGCGCGCTGCGCGGGCGGATGCCGCTGGAGCGCCTCGTCACCGTCACCGCGGCCAACCCGGCCCGGGTCTTCGGCCTGGCCGCTCGCAAGGGCACGCTCGCGGTCGGCGCGGACGCCGACGTCGTCCTCTGGGACCCGGCCGTCACCCGCGTGCTCGGCGCCGCGCACGAGCACACGCACGCCGGCTACTCCCTCTACGAGGGACGCGAGGTGCGGGGGCGACCCGTGCGCACGATCGTGGGCGGGCGGACCGTCGTGCGCGACGGCGAGCTCGTCGACGACACCCCGGCGGGCCGCTTCCTGGCGACCGGCCCGTTCGACCTGACCTGTCACTGACGGACGGAGGACGACGGATGCGCATCCTCACCCGGGCTGATGTCCGCACCCTCGTCCGCATGGAGTCCCTCATCGAGGCGGTCTCCGACGCGCACGCGGCCCTGTCGCGCGGCGCGGCCCGCCTGGCGGCCGACGAGCCGACGAGCCTGCCGGGGGGCCCAGGGCTCATGCTGCCGATGGCGGGCGCCATCGACGCACCGCCGATCGCCGGTGTGAAGGTCATGACCGACGTGCCCGACAACCCCGCCCGCGGGCTGCGCACCCAGCACTCGACGGTGCTCATCGTCGACGTCGCGACCGGCCGGTGCCGCGGCGTGCTCGACGGCGTCGAGCTCACGCTGCACCGCACCGCCGCGGCGTCGGCCGTCGCCACCCGGCACCTCGCCAGGCGCGATGGGCGCACCCTCGGCCTGATCGGCACCGGCGCCCAGGCGCGCACCCACCTCGTCGCCATGCGTGCCGTCCGGGACTTCGAGCGGGTCGTGGTCTGGAACCGCACCCGTGCGCAGGCCGAGCGCTTCGCGCTCGAGCACGCCGGCTGCGGCATCCCGGTGACCGTGCTCGACACGCCCGAGGCCGTGATCCGAGCGGCCGACGTGGTGTGCACGCTCACGCCGTCGCGGGATCCGATCGTCAGGGGGGCCTGGTTCAGACCCGGGCTGCACGTCAACGCCGTCGGAGCGCCGCCGCGGCCCGATCATCGCGAGCTCGACACCGACGCGATCATCCGCGCCACCGTCGTCGTCGACGACCGCGCCGCCTCGCTCGCGCGCTCGGGTGACCTGTGCGTCCCGCTGGCGGACGGCGCGATCACCGAGGACCACGTCCACGCCGACCTCGGGCAGCTCGTCACCGGGGCCCGGCCGGGTCGCACCGACGCGCGGGAGCTCACCGTCTTCAACTCGATCGGTCTGGCGATCCAGGACCTGGCGGCCGCGAGCGCGCTGCTGTCGGCGGCCGAGGCCGCCGGGGTGGGGCTCGAGGTGGACCTGCTCGCGCCGTGAACCCGCTTCCGCGACCGGACCGGCGAGACCCGGCACGGGCTCCGTCGCATGAGCTCGACGAGACAGTGGGAACGGTGCCGCGGAGTCCCGGACGTCCTGAGCGCCGTACGTCCCAGCATGGCCCGTTACGTCACGACCGTCCCGTCCCGCCTGAGCCCCGCGGAGGCGTTTGCCTTCATGACCGACGTCCGCAACGTCGCCGAGTGGGACCCGTCGATCCGGCAGATCGACCTGATCGCCGGCGACGCCGGAGCGCTCGGCTCGCGCTACCGCGTCCAGATGTCCTCGACGCAGCTGGTCTACGAGACCACCGCGCTCACGGCGGGCACCGCCGTGACGCTTCGGGGTGAGAACGGCTGGGTGGTGTCGGTCGACGAGATCACCGTCACCCCGGACCCCGGCGGCCTGGCCGACGTGACCTACGACGCGACGCTCACGCTGAAGGGCCCGTTGAAGCTCGCCGACCCGATCCTGCGCCTCGTCTTCGGCCGCCTCGGGGACAAAGCCCGCGCCGGACTGGTCGCCCGGATCGGCCGGGGCTGAGTTCTCGCCGGCCGCGTCAGGACCCGAGGAAGGCGCGCAGCCCGTCCTCGGGGCCGAGTGCGTTGGTGACGTTCGCGAACGTGAGGAGCAGCATGAGCAGCGCCAGGCCGACCGCGGCGCCGCCGGTCACGCGCAGCAGGCGCCGTTCCCGGCGGTCCGACGGGGCGCTCCGAGCGGCGGCGGCCCGGCGACACCAGAGGGCGGTGACGAGGAGGCCGGCGACCAGCGTCGCCGCCATGATCGCGAAGACCGCATGGACGCGCGCGAAGTCGTCGACGGCCGTGAGCGCCGGTGCCCGCCGCTCGCCGCCGGTCGCGGCAAGGCCGCGTCGGGCCTGGTCGACGACGTCGGCGAACGGACCGTGGTGCGCGCCCGCCGGGTCCAGCAGCGAGAACAGCGAGGCCAGCGGCGCGAGCGCGCCCTGGATGTTCGCCACGACGAGCAGGACCGCGAAGACGGCTCCCGCCGCGGTGAGCATGAGGGCACCGGCCAGCGGCGTCCGGCCGCGTGTCGCGTCGACGTAGCGGCGCCGCAGACGCCGCACCAGCACGATGAGCACGGCCGCCAGCAGCGCCGCGATCACGGCCTTGACGGCGTGGTAGCGCGCCCAGGCGTCGACCGAAGACTGCAGCGCCGGCGTCAGGCTCTAGGTCCGCGTGCGCCAGAACGCCACGAACGTCATGCGGCTGGATTCGACGAGCGCGTGGTCGTCCCCGACGCCGTCGCCGAAGCGACCGGCGCCCGCCAGGCGGGCCGGAGCGACGACGAAGAGCGCGCCGAGGACGGCGGCCAGCGCGACGAGGACCGCGCCGGAGGGCGGCACGCCGCGCCAGTTGTCGGGCCGCCGGCTCACGTCACGATCCGCAGCGCGTACGCGACGGTCTGGGCGATCCGCCGCTGGACGACGGTGCGAGGGTGCCCCAGCTCCTGCAGCTTGTGCTGGCCGACGAGCATCCCCAGCAGGCGGCTGGTGATCCGACGGCCGGAGATGTCGACGAAGCCTGATCCCCGGGTGCACATCTGCTGCCCGCTCGTGGTCAGGAAGACCGAGACGAAGCGGACGTCGGCTTCGGCGGTGGCGTGCTGCAGCGCCTGCTCGAGGTCCTGCTCGAGGACGTTCAGTCGCCGCAGCTCGTCGGCGGTCAGCCAGCGGCAGGTCTCGTTCTGCTCGGGGAAGAGGTCGGGGTACCCGACGACGACCAGGCGCTGAGGGTCGACGAGCTCGCCGGCGATCGCCTCGTAGATCTTCGGGAGCCGCTCGGCGAGGGCCTGGACGCGGGCACGGGCACGCGAGAACTCGCTGGACGCGGGCCGGCCCTTGGGGGCGTCGTTGCGCTCCGACAGGCACTGCCGGCCGAGGAAGCACTTGCGCAGGGTCGGCCCGAAGCCGACGTCGTTGCCGCCGATCGTCAGCGTGACGAAGCGGGCGCCGGCCAGCGCGAGTTCGTCCTTCTGGGCGATCTGGTGGCGGTAGCCGCCTTCGAGGAGCGCCGGCGATTCGGCGCCCGAGCACGCGGCGAGCTTCTCGAGCTTCAGCTGTGGGCCGTCGAGGAGCGAGCGTCTCGCGCTCAGGGCGGCGAGCAGTCGCGGCCAGGCTCCCGCGCTGCGGTGGCAGAGCGCCTCCTGCCGGTCGCGTGGCTTGTCGTAGTTGCCGGCCCCTTCGCCGGAGGAGTAGGAGTCGCCGAGCGCGACGTAGGGGACCACGGGGTGGCTGATGCGTTCGATGCGGGAGAAGACGGGGCGGACGGTCTGCTTGTCCCACATCGACATCTCGTTGGCGCCCGAGCTGCCGAGGAACACGACCTGGGTCGAGTGGATGCCGGTGCATCGCGGGGGCCCGCCGGCGACGTACTCGTAGTCCCCGACGGCGGCCGAGCCATTGGGACCGTCGGAGACGCCGAACGTGGGCGGCCAGGCGAGGGGGCCCGTGAACGCGGTGCCGGCGGTCCCCGTCCGGCATCCCGTGGTGGCTTCGTAGATGTCGCTCAGCGCGGCGGTCTGGAACGTCCGCGGGCCGGACTGCGTGATCCTCAGGGTGCCCGAGGCGGGCGTGGTGTGGATCGACGCGGACCCCCTCAGCCGCCAGTCGCCTTCCCAGCCCGGGGCGATGGCGTAGTCGTAGTCGGGGTCCTTCGGCGGCGCCTGCGCGGACGCCGCCGCGGGCACGGTCAGCGTGAGGAGCAGGATGGTCAGCACGCCGAGCGGCCGAGCTCTGCGCGTGAGCATCCGCCGCGTGACGCTGTCGGTCTGGATCATGGTCCACAGGCTCGCCGCCGGCCGACCGGCGGGCCACGGGCGGGGGGCTATGCCGGCTGAGCCTTTGGGGGGTGACCGGGCGCGACTTTGGTAGGGGCCGTTGTGCGCACTGGAACCAGGTGGTGCTCCGTTATAGGGTGCGCGCCCATGTCGAGGTGCAGGTTGGCGTTGTTGATCTCGGCGCTCGCGCTCGCGGGCGCCGGGCGGGCGGAGGCGGCGACGCAGATCACGCCGCTCGGCCAATCCGACGGGCGCGTCGTCGTGATCGTCCAGGAGTCGGCGGGCACGACCGTCGACCGGAGCAACCTGTCCATCGCCGAACCGGGCGCCGACGGGACGATCGTCTTCACCGAGAACGGCACGCGGACGGACACGAGCGCGCCGCTGACGGTCCTGCTCGACAACAGCTTCTCCGCGGCGTGCAGCACGCAGGGCGCCAACGGCGCGGTGTGCACCGACGTCGCCAGGGTGCTCGTCCGCACCGGGTTCAATCCCGACCGCATCGACGGCTCCGGGACGCGGACGGTGCCGCTGGGTCTCGACGGCGGCAACCGCAACTCGAGCAAGCCCGCCGGGGCCTTCGACGAAGACGCCGACACCTCACCCGACGTCATCCTCGGGGGTGCGGCGGCGGACTCGATCTACGGCGGCAACGGTGCCGACGAGATCCACGCCGGCCCGGGGGCCGACGACGTCGACGGCGGCCTGGGGTACGACAGCATCTACGGCGACGCCGGTGCCGACACGCTCGACGGCGGTGAGCGCGCCTCCTACAACGCCCAGAACGAGACGTTCGGGGGCAGCGTCGACGGCGGTCCGGGCGACGACCTCATCCGCACCTGGGACGGGCCGGACACCGTGGACGGCGGTCCCGGCGACGACCTCATCCTGCTCGGTGGCAACCGGAGCACCGTGATCAGCCTCGGCCTCACCGACACCGCCGACGGCGGTCCCGGCGACGACGAGATCGACGACGGCGACGACGCGCCCACCACGAACGGCCTGGCGTCGCTCGTCGGGCCGGACGCGATCACCGGCGGCGACGGCTCGGACACCATCGACAGCTACGCCTCCCGCACCGGCTCGGTCACCGTCGCCCTCGACGGCTCCGGCCCGAGCGGCACGTCGGGCGAGGGCGACACGCTCGCGGGCGTCGAGAACGTGACGACCGGCAGCGGGGCGGACACCGTCGTCGGCTCCGCGGCCGCGAACTCGATCATCAGCGGCCGCGGCGCTGACACGATCGACGGTGCCGACGGGGCGGACGAGATCGACGGCGGCAGCGGGGCCGACACGATCACGGGTGGTCCTGGGTCCGACACGCTCATCGGCGGAGAGGGCGCCGACGACCTGCGCGCCCAGGACGGCGCGCCGGACGGGGTGGACTGCGGCGCAGGGGACGACTCGACGGCCAGCGACCCGATCGACGCCGTGGCCGCCAACTGCGAGGTCATCGCCGGCGGGGCCATCCGCCAGGGGTCAGAGCCGCAGCTGTTCGCCGCCGCGGGCACGCCGGGGGCCGCCGGGGCGAGCGGGCCGGCGGGACCGGCCGGTGCGACCGGCGCGA
>CAZRLR010000097.1:0-12009 GCA_964600395.1 uncultured Conexibacter sp. | reverse complement strand
AGGGGGCGCTGGAGCGCACGCTCGCCGACCACGTCATCGCCGTCAGCGACGCGGTCGACCAGGTCCGCGAGATCGTCGGCAAGGACGTGCACCTCGGCGGCTACAGCCAGGGCGGCATGTTCTGCTACCAGGCCGCCGCATACCGCCGGGCGAGGGGCCTTTCGAGCCTCGTGACCTTCGGCAGCCCGGTGGACACCCGCGGCGTCATCCCCTTCGGCCTGCCCGAGGAGGCCGTCGCCCGCGGCGCGGCGTTCGTCGGCGAGGTCCTCGGACGCAACGGGGCGCTGCCGGCCTGGGCCTCGCGCGCGGGCTTCCGCCTGCTGGACCCCGTCAAGGCCGTGCGCCAGCAGGTCGACTTCGTCATGCAGCTGCACGACCGCGAGGCGCTGCTGCCCCGCGAGGCCCAGCGGCGCTTCCTGCAGGCCGACGGCTTCGTCGCCTGGCCCGGCCCGGCGCTGGCGGACTTCATGCGCCAGTTCGTCGCGCACAACCGGATGCTGCGCGGCGGCTTCGTCATCGAGGACCGCCTCGTGACGCTGGCGGACATCACGTGCCCCGTCCTGACCTTCGTCGGGGAGGTCGACGAGATCGCGCCGCCGGCCTCCGTGCGCCCGATCGTCTTCGCGGCGCCGCGCGCCAAGGTCTACGAGCGGTCGCTGCGCGCCGGGCACTTCGGCCTCGTCGTCGGCTCGGCCGCCACCCGCGACACGTGGCCGGCGGTCGCCGCCTGGGCCAAATGGCGCGAGGACGCGGGCAAGCTGCCGGCGGAGATCGTCCTGGCCGGTGACCCTGAGCGTGCGCCCGGTGCGGGCGTGGCCCCGCGCGTGGGCTACGGGCTGGAGCTCGCCGCCGGCGTCGGCGCCGGCCTCGTCCGGGGGGCCGTCGGGACCGCGTCGCGGACGGTCGGCACCGTCCGCGAGCTGAGCGTCGAGGCGGCCGAGCAGCTGCCGCGCCTGAGCCGCCTGGAGCAGGTCCGCCCCCGCACCCGCACGTCGCTGGCGCTCATGCTCGACGAGCAGCAGGCGCGCGACCCGGACGCCGTCCTCTTCCTCTTCGAGGACCGCGCCCACACGCGTGCGGCCGCCAAGCACCGCATCGACTCCGTCGTGCGCGGCCTCATCTCGCTCGGCGTGCGCCAGGGCGAGCACGTCGGCGTCCTCATGGACATGCGCCCCAGCGCCCTGGTGACCGTCGCGGCGCTCAACCGCATCGGCGCCGTGGCCGTCCTCCTGCGGCCCGACGGCGCGGTCCCGCGCGAGGCGCGCCTGGGGCAGGTCTCGCGGATCGTCTGCGACCCGCAGCACCGCGAGATCGCCGGCTCGGTGGACGCCCAGATCCTCGTCCTCGGCGGCGGCGCCGCCGACCGCGACCTCGGCCCCGGGGTCGTCGACATGGAGCGCATCGACCCCGACACCGTCCAGCTGCCGCGCTGGTACCGGCCCAACCCCGGCCGCGCCCGCGACCTGGCCTACATCCTCTTCACGGGCGAGGGCGAGCGCACGCGCATCAACCGGATCACGAACCGCCGTTGGTTGCTGTCGGCGGTCGGCACCGCGTCCTCGGCCTCGCTCGGCAGCGCCGACACGATCTACTCCGTCACGCCCGTCTACCACCCGTCGGGCCTGCTCGTCGGGATCGGCGGCGCGATCGCCGGCGGGGCGCGCATCGCGATGGCCCGTCAGTTCGACCCGTCGACGTTCTGGGACGAGGTCCGCCGCTACGGCGTCACCGTCGTCACCTACACGTGGACGATGCTGCGCGACATTGTCGAGGCCCCGCCGAACCCGGGCGAGCGCCACCACCCGGTGCGGCTGTTCGTCGGCTCGGGCATGCCGCCGGCGCTGTGGCGGCGCACGCTCAACCGCTTCGGGCCCGCGGGCGTCGTCGAGTTCTACACCTCGTCGATCGGGGACGCGATCCTCGTCAACCTGGGGACGAAGAAGATCGGCGCGATGGGGCGCCGGCTGCCCGGCAGCGCGCGGGTGCGGATCGCCGCCTACGACGCCGACGCCGGTCGCCTGCAGACCGGCAAGGACGGGTTCGCCATCGCCTGCGAGCGCGACCAGGTCGGCATGCTCCTCGCCGAGGCCGACACGGAGGACCCGGCGGGCTCCGACAGCGCGCTGCGCGGCGTCTTCAAGCGCGACGACGCGTGGCTGGCGACGGGCGACCTGTTCCGCCGCGACGCCGACGGGGACTACTGGCTCATCGACCCGGTCGGGTCGCTCATCCACACCGCCCAGGGCGCCGTCCCGAGCGCCGCCATCCGCGACGCGCTCGGCCGGCTGGACCCGGTGGACCTGGCCGTCTGCTACGGCGTGCCGGGCCCGAACGGCAAGGCGCTGGCCGTCGCCGCGGTGACCCTGCGCGAGGGGCAGGAGCTGACGGCGGCGCAGGTGACCGAGGCGCTCGCGCAGCTCGAGCCGCGCCGCCACCCGGCGATCGTCCGCGTCGTCGCCGAGCTGCCGGTGACCACGTGGTTCCGCCCGATCTCCGGCCCGCTGCGGGCCGAGGGCATCCCGACCGTCGGGGGCGACCTGCCCGTCTACGCGTGGGACGCCGACCGCGGCAGCTACCGCAAGCTCACGCTCGCGGCGCGCAAGCGTCTCGTCGGCGCCGCGTAGCCGCCGGCGTCAGCCGGTCGCGACCGGGCCGCGGGCGGGGTCGCCGGCCGGGATCTCGTCCGGCAGGTCGACGGCCGGCCACGCCTGCCACGGGAAGGCCTTGCGCGCGTGGCGGACCTTGTACTTCACCGCGCCGTGGGCGTTCATCCCGTGCCAGGCGGCGTGGGTGAGCAGCGACATCTTCGGGATCCAGAACGCGTCGCCGACCGGGTCCAGCGGCTCGGCGGCGCGGACGTCGACGTCGGCGCTGACGTGACCCTCGCCGTCCTCGAGCGACAGGCGCGCGAGGATCGTCCCGTCGCGGTCGCAGATCTGCGACTCGCCGACCATGACCGTCGGCCACGAGAGGCCCGGGGCCAGCGGCGTCTCGCCCGTGACCGGCCCGACGTGGGAGGCGTGCGCGACCGCCACGCCGGTGATGCGGGCGACCTGGCCCGGCAGCGCCTTGGCCTGCGCGCACCAGAGGTCGTGCTCGCGCGTCGTGACGAGCTTCAGCGGACCGGGCCAGTTCGTCGGGAACGACGGCCAGCACATGCCGCCCAGGACGAGCTGCACGCCGGCGGCGCGCACGCGGCCGGCGGTCCGGTTGCGCGCCCACTCCCAGCCGGACATGAGCCCGACCTTCGCGCCGAGGGTGTTCGAGAAGACGACGCCGTCGTCGTCGCCGCCGACGTAGTAGTTCTGCTCCCAGGCGGTGGGGATGTCCTTGTCGTGCAGGTGCACCGAGCCGTCGGGCTCGGCCAGGACGTACGTCCCGTAGGCGTGCTTGCCGCGGACGGCGAGGAAGCCGCCGCCGATCACGCAGTCCAGCTCGCGCGCCAGGCGCGTGATGAGCTGGAAGGGCTGGCCGTCGACCGGGCGCGGCCCGGCGAGGAGCCGCCGCGAGTAGACGTTCGGGCTGCTGGCGGCCTCGGGGACGATGATGACCTCGGGGTGGTGCTCGCGGTGTGCGTCCCGGATGAGGTCCTCGAGGTGCGCGAGGTTGGCCTCGACCTCGGCGAGCGCCAGGGCGGGCTGGACGACGGCGATCCGCGTCATGCGGGCACCTGCTCGGCCTGACGGGTGGCCGTCGCGACGGCGGCCACCGCGGGCTCGACCGCCGGCGGGGCCATGCGCACGCGCGGCTTGGGGGCGCTCGGGGGCTCGGGCCACGACGCGCCCGGGTGGTCGGAGTACGTCACCGGCCGGGTCTGGCGGAAGCGGTCGGCGTGGCGCTCGCGGCGGACCTCGAGCTCCGTCCGCAGGACCTTCAGCGCGGTGACGGCCGTCTCGCGCCGCGGGAACTCGCCGCGGGCCAGCGCGAGCGTCGCGACCTTCGCCAGGCGCGGCAGCGGCGCGATCTCCTGCAGCGTGCGGGCCCGGCCGAAGAGGTCGGTGATGTCCGGGTCGGTCGTGCGGCCCGCGTCGCGGACGAGCTCGCAGAGCGCCGGGGGCTGGCGCTCGACGGTCGTGTCCATGTTCGCGAAGTGGTAGGCGGGCAGGCAGTGCCGGTCGCGCGCCGCCTCCCACGTCCGCGTCGCCACGTCGACCGCGGCGGGGTCGTCGAGGGCGGGGAGGACGTGCTCGGCGAGCGTGCGGCCCATCCACATCGCGTCGCGCATGCCCTGGCCGGTGACCGGGTCCTTGAAGTGCCCGGCGTCGCCGGCCAGCGCCCAGCCCGGGCCGCTGGAGGCGCGGAAGAACGCGGGCGTCTCGCCCGTCGAGCGCAGCTTCGTGTAGGTCGACGCGTCGACGCCGGCGAGCCGCTCGCGCAGGCCGGGGTGGTGGTCGAGCTTGTGTTGCCAGTAGCCCTCGGGGTCCTTGCGAGCCTCCTTGGCCTCGTCGCGGTGGCCCATCATGAGGACGAGCAGCCTGCCCTTCGGCGCGCTGGGGAAGGCGAAGCAGAACGAGTCGCCCTCGCGCCACTGATAGTACGTCTCGGCGGCCTGCGTTCCGGCCTGCGGGTCGTCCATGTAGCGGAAGACGAGGCCGCGGCCGTTCTGCGAGAGCCGGTAGGGGTGCCACGCGCCGACGGCGGCGGCGACGGACGAGCGGCGCCCGTCGGCGCCGACGACGAGCGTGCAGGCGAGCTCGTGCTCCTCGCCGTCCGCGTCGGTGTAGCGGACGCCGGCGACGCGGCCGGCCCGCCAGACGAGCGACGTGAAGGTGCAGTGCTCGCGCACGTCGGCGCCCTGCTCGCGGGTGGCCTCGACGAGGCAGACGTCCTGCTGGTCGCGGGGGACGCAGACGCCGAAGTCCGTGCCGTCGGCGGCGGGACGCAGGCGCTCCAGGCAGCGGATGCCCTCGGCCTCGACCTGGGTGTAGCGGACCTGCGACGGGTTCAGAGCCATGATCCGCGGCAGGGCGCCCATCTTCGACAGCTCGCTCGTCCCGGCCGGCAGGAGCACGTGGGTGGAGAGCTGGTCGGAGGGGAAGCCCATCTTGTCCAGCACGACGACCTTGCGCCCGGCCCGCGCCAGCGGGGCCGCCACCGCGCACCCGGCCAGTCGTCCGCCCACCACGACCACATCGACCCGTTCCATCCCCTGCCTCCTCGTCGCTCGCTTGGGGAGACCTTGCACGATCCGGAGCGAAATGTAAAGTGGTTCAGAGATGAACGCGCTTGTAGAAAGCAACGCGACCCGGGGTGCCCGCCGGCGGGCACGCACGCGGGCCGCGATCCTCGACAGCGCCGAGCGCGCCTTCAGCGAGGGGAGCTTCCGCGCGACGCGGATCGAGGACGTCGCCGAGGAGGCCGACGTCTCCGTCGGGTCGATCTACCTGCACTTCGGCAACAAGGACGGGCTCTATCTCGCGCTCGTCGAGCGGGCCGTCGAGCTCTTCTCGGGCTACATGCAGCAGGCCTACCAGCCGGAGTGGACCCCGCTCGAGCAGGTCATCGCCTGCGGGGACGCCTACCTGCGCTTCCACCTCGAGCACCCCGGCGCGTTCCGCTTCCTCGCGATGGACGGGCCCGAGCCGGGGGCCCCGGTGGACCCCGAGCAGCAGGCGCGCATCGCCGCCGGGATCGACGCGCTCATCGACGAGTTCTCCGGCAAGATCCAGGAGGCGATCGACGCGGGGGAGGCCCGGCCGGTCGACGCCCGCCTGATGGGGCGCTTCCTCTGGGGCGCGTGGAACGGGACGGTCGCGCTCGGCCTGCGGGCCGACGGCCTGACGCTCAGCGAGACCGAGATCCACGACGCGCTGCAGCAGGCGCGCGAGGTCGTCATGGTCGGGCTCTGCGCCGTCGATGCCCGGGGCGCCGACGGCCTGCCGCGCGCCCGGCTGCGCACGACCGTCTCGCCGCCCGCGCCGGAGTGACGCGCCGCGCCGCCGGTCAGGCCGGCCCGGCGGCGAGCGTCGGCACGACCTGCGGCGCGGGGTGCTTGGCGTCGGTGTTCGTCGGGTCCGGGCCGCCACCGGGGCTCGCGAGAAGGCGCGCGGTCGGGATCTCCCGCGGCGTCGTCAGCGGCTTGGGCGCGTCCGCCCAGTAGGGGTGGGCGGCCTGGTAGTCGACGCCGAGCTGCAGGACCTCGGCCTCCTGCCAGGCGCGCACGCCGAGCTGCACGCCGAACGGCATGCCGGTCGCCTCCGAGCGCCCGATCGGCGTGGCGAGGGCCGGGACGCCCGCGAGGTTGGCCCACACGACGTCCCCCGTCACCGAGCCGGCGAGGGTGTTGAAGATCGTCAGGCCCGCGACGACCTTGCGGGTGGGTCCGTCGACGCCCGAGCCCGGGAAGACGACGCAGGTCAGCCCCTCGCGCTCGAAGAGGGCGTTGTACTCGTGCATGTAGCGCGTGCGGTCGCGGTTGGCCGTCAGGTAGTCGCCGACGGGCGCCGACTGCGCGGCGATCGACGCCGCGACGATCGCGCCCAGCTCGGCGCGGTACTTCCCGGTGGAGCCGGGCGCGAACTGCCGGTGGTAGAGGCCGGTCTCGGCCAGGGACGAGACGCCGTCCACGTCGCCCGTCGGCAGCGCGGGCATGTCGACCGTCTTGACCTGGCCGCCGAGGGCCTTGACCTCGTCGAGGAACCGCGCGAAGAGCTTCGCCGTGGCGGCCGGCAGGGCGTCCGCGGCGCCGCGCGGGACGCCGAAGGTCTTGCCGGTGAACGGGCGCGGCCCCTTCGTCGGCGTGTGCGGGTAGCCGCCGGCGGGCGGCGGCGGGCCGGCGAGCGTCGACGGGTCCTCCTGGTCGGCGCCGGCCATCGCCGACAGCAGCAGCGCGACGTCCGCCGCCGAGCGGGCCATCGGCCCGCAGTGGTCGCGCGTCCACACGAGCGGGATGACGCCGTAGGCGCTGATGCGGCCGAAGGTCGGCTTGAGCGACGTGATGCCGCAGGCATTGGCCGGCAGGCGCAGCGAGCCGCCGGTGTCCGTCCCGGTCGCCGCGGGCACCATCCGCGCGCCGAGCACCGCACCCGAGCCGCCGCTCGAGCCGCCCGGCGAGCAGGCGGGGTTCCACGGGTTGCCGGTCTGCGGCGTCCCCACGCCGAAGGCGAACTCGTCGGTGTGGGCGTGGCCGAGGAGGACCATCCCGCGGTGGCGCAGCTTCGTCCAGACCGTGCTGTCCCCCGACGCGACGTTGCCCTCCAGGACCTGCGAGGAGGCGGTGAGCGGCAGGCCCTTGACCGCGTAGAGGTCCTTCAGCGCGAGCGGGACGCCGCAGACGAGCGGGGATTTGCGGCGGCGGGCGCTCTCGCTGCGCGGGCTCAGGCGCGCGTCGGCCGCGCGGGCGAGCTCCGCCGCGAGCTCGGGGTAGACGCGGACCCAGGCGGTCGTCTCGCCGTCCCGGGCACGCGAGCGCGCCAGGCACGCCTCCGTCAGCTCGACGGACGACAGGCGCCGGCGTTGCAGGAGCGCCGCGCATTCCAGGAGCGACAGGTCCGCCGGGTCGGTGACCTTGATCGTGGCCGGATCCGGCAGGCCGAGGCGCTTGGACGTCGAGGTGGCGGGTGCGGCGGCGGCGGAGGCGGTGCGCACCCCGGCGGCGGTCGCGGCGGCGGAGGCGAGGAAGCGGCGGCGGCTGATGGACATGGGAGCGTCAACGCCCGTCCGGCCCCGAAATCGCTCGACCGCGCGTCGGAGGCCGCTCGCCCGCCGGTCGACCACGCGCGTGCGCGAGGGCCGATCGTGCGGGCCCATGACCCCGCAGGATCGGCCCTCGATCACGCGGCTGCGGGGAGGGCCGATCGTGCGGGCCTATGACCCCGCAGGATCGGCCCTCGACCCGTCTGCACGACAGCGCAGGGCTACGGCCGGGGGAGGGACGCTTTCAGCGCGAGGACCGCGGCTGCGGCGTCCCGGACACGGGACTCGCGCAGCGCCCCGGCGCGGACCTCGGCCAGCAGCCCGCGGAAGGCGCGCGCCGAGGACCCCTCGGCCCGCGCGAAGAGCAGCAGGTCCAGGCCCGCGGCCAGCGCCCGGTGCGCCGGACGGTCGCGCCCGGCGATGGCGCCCGCGTCCAGGTCGTCGGAGATCGTCATCGTCGTCGACGGCACCCCGGCCCGGGGCAGCTCGCGGGCGTAGGCCGCCCTGCTGAGCACCGCCGGCGCGTCGGGCCCGAGCAGCGCCGGGTAAGTGGCGTTGCTCAGCATCACCGCCGTCCGGCTGCGCGCCGCGCAGCGCCGGTAGGGCGCCCAGTCGCCGCGGATCGCGGCGGCGCCGTCGCGGATCGTGATGCGTCCGTCGTCCGTGTTGCCCCGGGCGCGCCCGAGGCCGGGGAAGTGCTTGAGCGCCGCGGCCACCCCGGCGTCCGCGAGGCCGGCGGCGAACGCGCAGGCGCGGTCGGCGACGACGTCGGGGTCCGACGCGAACGCCCGCGTCCCGAGGAAGGACCCGCGCGCGCGCGGCACGTCGGCCACCGGCGCGAGGTCGAACGTCACCCCGGCGCGCCGCAGGACCTGCCCCGCCGCGCGCCCGTGCGCCCGTGCGACGCTCGCGCTGCCCATGGCCGCGGCCGCGCGGTCCGGGGCGCCGGGCAGGCGCTTGACGCTGCCGCCCTCCTGGTCGGTCATGACGAGCAGGCGCGGGTTGCCGCCCGCGCGCGCGGCGGCCTGCAGCGCGTCGACCGTCCGCCGGGTCGCCCCGACGCCGCCGGCGGTGTTGTCGGCGAAGAGGATGACCGCCCCGAGCTCCCCGCGGCGCACCCGCGCGACGAAGTCCCGCGACGGCGTGCGCCCCGCGTAGCGCCCCGCGAGCGTCTGGCCGACCGCGTGCGCGAGCGTCAGGCGTGCGGCGCTCGTGCGCGCGCGCTCGGTCCGCAACTGCACGACCGAGCGGACCGGCGGGGCGGTGGTCGCGGAGGCGTTGCCCGTTCCGTCCTCCCCGCCGAGGAGGAGGACCGGCAGCGCGATCGCGCCCAGCAGGGTCAGCAGCGCCACGAGGCGCCGGCGCGCGTAGGGCGGACGCTGGGCCATGACCCGAGCCTACCCCCGTCCCGGCCGGAGCCCGCCCCGCCGCCCCCTACGGCTGCAGGAGGATCTTGAACGCCCCGTCCTCCTTCTTCTGGAACGTCTCGTACGCCTGGGGCGCCTGGTCCAGCGGCACCTTGTGCGTCGCGAACGTGTCCACGCCGAGCGGGTCGTCGTCGCCGAGCAGCGGCAGGATGTCGTCGACCCAGCGGCGGACGTTCGCCTGGCCCATCTTCAGCGTCAGCTGCTTGTCGAACATCTGCAGCATCGGCATCGGGTCCGCCGCGCCGCCGTAGACCCCCGACAGGGAGATCGTCGCGCCGCGGCGGGCGAGGTCGATCGCCGAGTGCAGGGCGGCCAGCCGGTCGATGCCGGCCGTCTGCATGACGCCGCGGGAGGCGAAGTCCGGCAGCAGCGCCGAGAGCTTGTGGGCGAGCTTGCCGACCGGCGACCCGTGGGCCTCCATGCCGACGGCGTCGATGACCGAGTGCGGGCCGCGGCCGTCGGTCGCGTCGCGGACGGCGTCGGCCAGGTCGCCGTTGTAGGCGTTGACGTCGAAGGTCTGGACGCCGTGGACCTGCGCGCGGGCCAGGCGCTCGGGGACGAGGTCCACCCCGATGACGCGCTCGACGCCCTGGTGTTGGGCGATCCGGGTGCACATCTCGCCGATCGGGCCCAGGCCGAGGACGAGCAGCGTCCCGCCGTCGGGCACGTTGGCGTAGTCCACGGCCTGCCAGGCGGTCGGCAGCACGTCGGAGAGGTAGACGAAGCGGTCGTCCGGCGGGCCCTCGGGGACCTTGATCGGGCCGTACTGCGCCTGGGGGACCCGCAGGAACTCGGCCTGGCCGCCGGGGACCTGGCCGTAGAGCTTCGTGTAGCCCAGCAGCGACGCGCCGGTGCCGTAGTCGTGGTTCTGCGTCGTCTCGCACTGCGACTGCAGGTTCTCCCCGCACATGACGCAGTGCCCGCACGAGACGTTGAAGGGGACGACGACACGGTCGCCGGGCTTGATGTGGGTCACCTCGGCGCCGACCTCCTCGACGATGCCCATCGGCTCGTGGCCGAGGATGTCGCCTTCGCCGAGAAACGGCCCGAGGACCTCGTAGAGGTGCAGGTCCGACCCGCAGATGCCGGTCGAGGTGACGCGGATGATCGCGTCCGTCGGCTCCTGGATGGTGGGGTCCGGGACCGTGTCGACGCGGACGTCGTGGACGCCGTGGTAGGTGAGGGCCTTCATCGCTGCGGCCTGCCTTTCGCGGGAGGGGTGTACGGGCCGCGCGCGGCGGCCCCTCGTCCCCTTGCCGTACCCGGGCCTGCCCGGGGCAACCGCCGGAGGCGTCAGCCGCCTGTGCCGCCTGCGCCAACCGTCGGGATGTCGGTCCGCCGCCCGCCGGCCACGCCGGCCGCCGGCGCGCTGCGCGGCGCCGCGCGCGCGGTCCAGTCGACCGGGGTGACCGGCAGCGTCAGCGCCGCCTGCCAGGTGACCGGGTCAAGCTCGCCGGTGACGGTGAAGCCGCGCTCGGTCTGCAGCGCCTTGACCGCCGCGACGGTCGCGGCGTCGAACGTGCCGGTGACCGGCAGGCCGGCGGTCCGCGAGCGCAGGTGCTGCTGCAGCCAGACGACCTGATCGCCCTTGTTGCCCTTGGCGAGCGTCGGCCAGCCCGGGTCGCCGAGCGTCACCGGCGCGGGCACGGGCTGGCCGAGCGTCGCGAAGGCCGCGTCGGTCGTCTCCTGCCAGTCCCACCACGACAGGCCACCGGCGCCGTAGGCGGTCCACACCTGGCGGAAGCGTTGCAGCTCGGTGCTCGTCGGCCGCTGGTAGGTCTGGCCCAGCGGCGCGATCGGGGCGCCGTAGATGCGGTTGTGGACGAACGTCCGCGCGCTCACGGCGTCGACGCTGGCGCCGATGTCCTTCCAGTAGACCTGCGGCGCGTTGACCTGCGCGGCGCCCGGTCCGAGGAAGACCGAGTAGGGCAGGCCCGGGTGGTAGTCGACGTAGGGGAAGGACGTCAGGCCGAGCGGGTAGGCGGGGCCCAGGCCGGCGCGCAGCGTCTGCACGTAGCGCTGGGCGGCGGCGTACTTGCCCTCGTACTGGCCTTCGGCGTCGATGACGAAGCAGTCCGCGCCGCGCGCGATCGCGGTCAGCGCGGCCTGCGCCTCCTCCGCGGGCTTCGTGCCGTAGACGAACTGCCAGGCGCAGACCGTCAGGCCGGCGGCCTTGAGCGTCTGGACGAGCTCCGGGGTGAACTGCTTCCAGACGTTCGTGCCGTCCGCGCCCTTGACGAAGACGGTCTGGAGGTTCGCCGCGCGCGCCCGGGCGGCGATCGCCTGGGCGTCGCCCTTCTCGGTCCGCGGCAGCTCCCAGATCCACATGCCGTGCCCGGCGAACGCCGCCGGCAGCCCGGCGATCTTCGGCGCGACGACGGGGGCGGGGCCGGAGGGGAGCACGCGAATGCGGATCGCCTTCGATCGCCGCCCCGCGCGGTCGCGGACCGTCACCGCGACGCTGCCGGCCCGCGTGCCGGCGGGCACGCGGACGGTGTAGCCGCCGCGGCCCTTGCGCAGCTGCGTGGCCAGGGCGCCGCCGGGCCAGCGGAAGCTGACGCGCATCCCGCTCGTCAGCCGGCGGCCGGAGAGCTGCAGCTGACGGCCGGCGACGACGCTCACGCCCGCGGCGCACGCGGGGGTGGCGGCCGGGACGCAGCGGATCTTCGTCAGGACCGGCGTCCGCGGCGCGGCCGGCGCGGCGGACGGCAGGGCCAGGAGCGCGAGCGCGGCAAAGCACGGGGCGAGCAGGCGCCCAGGGACGAGGGTGGGCGGCAGGGAGCGGACGGAGGCCATCGTGGGGTCGAACAGGGCGGGGCGACCGAAGTTGCCCCGCCCGTCGCGCGGACGTCCGCGCCCGACCGTGCGACTGGGAGGCGGCGACCTTCCCGTCCCCGGCGACCTTCGTGTAGTTGATGGTCGTCTTGCCCGTCTTGTCGTGCACGGC
>CAZRLR010000096.1:0-12067 GCA_964600395.1 uncultured Conexibacter sp. | reverse complement strand
CTCCTACGTCCTGGAGAACCGGGTCGCGATGACGCGCCTGGTGCCCCAGCTCTTCCAGCACTACCGCGTGCGGCCCGTCGACCACTACCCGCAGCTGCTGCTCGCCGCGCTGCGGGCCGTGGCCCCCTCGACGGACGAGGAGGCGACGGTCGTCGTCTGGACCCCCGGCCCGCTGAACTCGGCCTACTTCGAGCACGCGTTCCTCGCGCGGCAGATGGGCGTCGAGCTCGTCGAGGCCTCCGACCTCGTCGTCCGGGACGACGTCCTCTACATGCGCACGACGAGCGGCCTGCAGCGGGTGCACTCGGTCTACCGGCGCCTGGACGACGACTTCGTCGACCCGCTCGAGTTCCGCCCGGACTCGCTGCTCGGCGTCCCCGGCCTCGTGCGCGCCTACCGCGCGGGCACGGTCGCCATCGCCAACGCCTTCGGCACGGGGGTCGCCGACGACAAGGCGATCTACCACTACGTCCCGCAGATGATCGAGTACTACCTCGGCGAGAAGCCGATCCTCGACAACGTCAAGACCTACCTGCTGTCGGACCCCGAGCAGCTCGCCGCCGTCCTGCCCCGGCTGGACCAGGTCGTCGTCAAGCCGACGAGCGAGTCCGGCGGCAAGGGCGTGATGATCGGGCCCGCCACCCCGGCCGACGAGCTCGAGCGGATGGCGCAGGTGCTCCAGGCCGAGCCCGAGAAGTGGATCGCCCAGGAGGTGGTGAAGCTGTCGACCGTCCCGACCGCGGGCGTCGACGGCGGCCTGGCGGCCCGGCACGTGGACCTGCGCCCGTTCGCGGTCTTCGGGGAGGACATCAAGATCGTCCCCGGCGGGCTCACGCGCGTGGCGATGGTCCCCGGCTCGATGATCGTCAACTCCTCCCGCGGCGGTGGCTCGAAGGACACCTGGGTGCTCGAGGACGGGACGGACAACGACCGTGCCGAGCCGGCGATGGCGGTGACGCTGCCCCCGTCGCTGCCGGACCTGCAGTACGGCTCGGAGTGGTCCGGCCAGCAGCAGCAACAGCAGCAGACCGCCGTCCCCGCGCCCGCCCCCGTCGCGGGGGAGGAGGGCTAGATGCTCGCCCGGATCGCCCACGAGCTCTTCTGGCTCGGGCGCAACCTCGTCCGCGCCGAGCACACCGCGCGCATGCTCGACGGCGTCTTCTCCGCCGACCTGCAGGGCCGCCCGGACGACCCCAACCGCGTGACGCTCGGCTGGGGGTCGATCCTCGCGATCATGGGCGGCGAGGTCGAGGACCCGCTGCGCGTGCGCCGCGACGACGTCCTCTCGATGCTGACGCTGGACCCCGACAACCCGACCTCCGTCGTCTCCTGCATCGGCCGCGCCCGCGAGGGCGCGCGGACCGTCCGCGACGTCATCTCGACCGAGATGTGGGAGGCGATCAACACGACGAACCTCACGCTGCTGGAGGGTGACCTGTCCGCGCGCCTGCGCACGGGCCCGTACTCGGTCTACCAGTACGTCAAGGAGCGCTCGGCGCTCATCTGGGGGCTGACGTCGCGGACGATGCTGCGCGACGACGCGAGTGCCTACCTCGCGGCCGGCGGCCGCATCGAGTCCGCCGACATGGTCCTGCGGATGCTGCGCGTCGCCCTGCCGATCCAGGCCGACACCGAGGACGTCGGCGCGGTGCGCGACGGGCAGGCGATCGCGCTGCTGGCGGCCGTCGGCGGGGTGCAGGCCTTCCGCCGCGCCGTCCCCGGCCAGCCCAACGCCCTGCCGGTCGCCAACTTCCTCCTCTACGAGCGTGCCTACCCCGACAGCGTCGCCGCCTCCGTCGAGTCGACGCTCAACGTCCTGCAGCGCGCGGACTCCAGCCCGCGCACCTCCGAGCCGATCCTGCGCCTCAGCCGCCTGGGTGCCGACCTGGAGTTCCAGGCGCGCACCGAAGGCGGCAGCAAGGACCTCGGCGCGACCTGCGAGGCCGTCCAGCAGGAGCTCGCCCGCGTGGACCAGGACATCGCCGACCGCTACTTCGCCGGTGCCGCCAGCCCCGGCTTCGTCGCCTCCTCCTCCTAAGGTCCCGTCCTCGTGAACTTCTCGATCCGCTACCTCACGGAGTACCGGTACAACTCGCCGGTCACCGACAACCTCAACGCGCTGCGGGTGCGCCCGGCGACGACCTCGACGCAGCGGACGGACGACTTCCACGTCCGGACGGACCCGGAGTCGCGCATCAGCCGCCACACGGACTACTTCGGGACGGAGGTCATCGAGTTCGGCATCCCCAAGCCGCACGATCACCTGACGATCGACGTGCGTGCCCGCGTCGTGACCTCCGCGCCGCCCGAGCCGCCGGACGCGCCGTGGGGGGCGTTGACGACGACCGCCTACGAGGAGGCCGGCGGGGAGTTCCTCCTGCCGACCGGGGACGAGCCGGCCGACGAGCTGCTGGCCGAGCTGCACTCCCAGGTGCGCGCCTCCACGCCGCTGGCGACGCTGCGCCTGCTCTGCGAGCTCATCCCGGACCGCTTCCGCTACGACCAGAACGCGACGTACGTCGGCTCGACGGTCGAGGACCTGCTCGTCGCCGGCGGCGGCGTCTGCCAGGACTTCGTCCACCTCGGGCTCATCCTGCTGCGCAAGCAGGGCATCGCCGCGCGCTACGTCTCGGGCTACCTGTGGGCCTCCCGTGAGGACGGCGGCAGCGACTCGATGGAGGTCAACACCCATGCGTGGCTCGAGGCGCTCATGCCCGGCACCGGCGGGCGCGGCGAGCCGCTGTGGGTCGGCGCGGACCCGACGAACCGCCGCCTGGCGGGGGAGACCCACGTGAAGGTCGGGCACGGGCGCCGCTACGCCGACGTCCCGCCGATCAAGGGCGTCTACCGCGGCTCGGCGCGCACGACGCTCGAGGCGGGGGTCCAGATGACGCGCCTCGACCCGGCGGCGTCCGCCAGGGCCTGATCTCACGGGTCGAGCCGTGCGGCGCCTCGACCCGGCAGCGTCCGCCCGCGCCTGACCGCCGCACCGGGCTTCGCTGACAGCTTCGGGACACCGGCGCGCCCCGTTCCTGTCAGCGAGCGTCGAGCGCCTGCAGGACGCGGGCCGCCGTGGCCTCCGGGTGATCCGTCACGTCCGCCCACGTGAGCCGGATGACCGAGAAGCCCTGCGCCAGCAGCCACGCGTCCTTCTCGGCGTCCTTGCGCTTCTGCGCCGCCGTGCGGTGGAAGGCGTAGCCGTCGGTCTCCACCACGAGCCAGGCCGACGGCCAGACGAAGTCCGGCACCCAGGGCCCGAGCGGCTCGTTCACGACCGGCCGCGGGATCCCGGCGGCCTCGCACAACCGCAGGAACCGGAGCTCCAAGACGCTGCGGACGGCCGCCGGGTCGACCGCGTCCTCCAGCAGCGCCCGCAGCGCCGGTGTCCCCCGATAGCCCCGCCGGGCGATGACCTCCGCCGCCAGCAGCGCCGGATCCAGGTGGTGCCGGACCTGCGCCTGCTCGAACATCCGGGCAAGCCGCCTCGGCGGCAGCACCGCTGCGAGATCCAGGTGCTTCCGCACGAGCGTCGTCACCCGCAGGCCCTTGTGCACGGTGACGTGCCCGGGCGGGAGGGCGGCGCGATGCACCTTGATCGTCCGGCGGTGGCCGCGTCCGGTGGTGGCCGGCACGGTGACCTCGATCGGCACCGCGCCCTTGAGGACGTCCCAATGCGCGCCGGCGGCGCGGAAGCTCAAGGCTGCGTCGTCGCCCATCGTCAGCAGGGCGGCCCGGAACTGCGCCGACCGGACCTTCTGGCGCGCTCCCACGGCGTAGACGCCGCGATGCTCGTGGACGAGCCACCCCTGCCTCGTCCAGCGTTTGATCTGCGCGCCGTCGGCGCCGGCGGCCTGCAGCTGGGCGCGCGTGATCCGGCCGTCCTGGCGTTCGGCGACGCGTCTGACGCGTCGAATGACAGCTGAAGTGCTCATATGAGCCTGTAGCTGTCAGCGAGCAGGATCCGCCCCCCTCGCACGCGACGGCCGCCTAGCACCCCCGCCGGTCGTCAAACCCCCGGCTACGCTATTCTCATCCGGTGACTCGCTCCGGGGCGGGTCTTTTCTTTGCCCCGGTTCACCGAGCACCGAGTCTTACCCACCTTCACTCACATCGGGAGCCCGTATGGCCCGCGGAGACGTGCGTATCGCTGTGACCCTCGCGTGCGAGGACTGCAAGCGTCGCAACTACCAGACGAACAAGAGCAAGCGGAACAATCCGGACCGCATCTCCATGAGCAAGTACTGCAAGTGGTGCCGCTCTCATACGAGCCACAAGGAGACCCGCTGACCCGGGACCTCTGACCGTGGCCGACACCTCACACGACGAGCCCGACACCCCGGGCGACGCCGAGCTCGAGCGCGCCGCCATGGCGGGCGCTCCCGCCCGTGCGGCGGGCCCCGTGCCCGGGACGCCGACGGCCAAGGGGCCGGCGCGCTTCCTCGTCTTCCTGCGCGCGTCGTGGGCCGAGCTGCAGCGCGTGCAGTGGCCCGACCGGGCGCAGGTCGGGCAGGCCACCGCGGTCGTCATCGGCTTCGTGATCGTCGCGGGCGCCTACCTCGGCCTCGCCGACGCGGCGGCCAAGAAGGTCGTCGACCTCATCCTCTAGGCCTCGAGCCCCAGAACCGGATCACACAGAACCCATGTTTCGCTGGTACGTCGTCAACACCTACTCGGGCCACGAGAAGAAGGTCAAGCAGAACATCGAGCACCGTGCGGAGACGCTCGGGCAGAAGCGCTTCCTGCGTCAGGTCGTCATCCCCACCGAGACGGTCTCGGAGATGAAGGAAGGCGTGAAGGAGGTCAAGGAGAAGCGCACGATGCCCGGCTACGTGCTCATCAACCTCGACCTCAACGAGAACTCCTGGCAGCTCGTGAAGGGCACCCCCGGGGTCACCGGGTTCGTCGGCTCGGCCAACGAGCCGGTGCCGCTCACCCAGCCCGAGGTCGACCGCCTGCTGCACCGCGAGGTCGCGCAGAAGGTCGCCACGAAGGCGCAGTTCACCATCGGCGAGTCGGTCAAGGTCGTGCACGGTCCCCTGTCGGACTTCTCGGGAGAGATCTCGGAGGTCAACCAGGAGCAGGCCAAGCTCAAGGTCCTTGTGTCAATCTTCGGCCGGGAGACCCCGGTCGAGGTCGGCTTCGACCAAGTCAAGAAGATCTAGCCTCACCCATCCGCAACGACCACTCCCCCGGACGTACCGGGGCCGTGGCAGGAAAGAAGACATGGCAAAGAAGGTCCTCACCACCATCAAGCTGCAGGCCGCAGGCGGCCAGGCCAGCCCGGCACCGCCGGTCGGCCCCGCCCTCGGTCAGCACGGCATCAACATCATGGAGTTCTGCAAGGCGTTCAACGCGCAGACCCAGGGTGACCAGGGCACGACGATCCCCGTCGTCATCACCGTGTACGAGGACCGCTCGTTCACGTTCGTCACCAAGACGCCGCCCGCCGCCGTGCTCATCCGCCAGGCCCTGTCGATCGACAAGGGCTCCGCGGAGCCCCAGAAGACGAAGGTCGGCAAGCTCTCGCAGGCCCAGATCGTCGGGATCGCCGAGAAGAAGCTGCCGGACCTCAACGCGAACGACATCGATGCCGCGGCGAAGATCATCGCCGGCACCGCCCGCTCGATGGGCGTGGAGGTGGAGGCCTGATGCCCAAGCACGGCAAGACCTACAACGAGGCGCGGCAGAAGGTCGACCGCACCCACGAGCACAGCCCGGCCGAGGCGATCAAGCTCGTCAAGGACCTCAAGCGCGCGAAGTTCAACGAGTCCGTCGAGATCCACGTCCGGACCGGCCTGAACGTCCGCCACGCCGACGAGCAGCTGCGCGGCACGATCGCCCTGCCGCACGGCCTGGGCAAGTCGGTCACCGTCGCGGTCTTCGCGCAGGGCCCCAAGGCCGCCGAGGCCGAGGCCGCGGGCGCCGACATCGTCGGTGCCGAGGACCTCGCCAAGCGCGTCGAGGAGGGCTTCACCGACTTCGACGTCGCCATCGCGACCCCCGACATGATGCCGCTCGTCGGCCGCCTGGGCCGCGTGCTCGGCCCGTCGGGCAAGATGCCCAACCCGAAGGTCGGCACCGTGACGATGGACGTCACGAAGGCCGTCACCGAGGCCAAGGCCGGCAAGGTCGAGTACCGCACCGACCGCACCGCGATCGTCCACCTGACGATCGGCAAGATCGACTTCCCCGACTCGCAGCTGCTGGAGAACTACGCAGCCGTGATCGACGAGCTCGTCCGTGCCAAGCCGTCCGCGGCCAAGGGCAAGTACATCCGGACCATCACCATGGCCTCCACCATGGGCCCGGGCGTCAAGGTCGACCCCACCCGCACCAAGGACATCCTCGAGGAGGCCTCGCCCACCGCGGCGTAGTCCTCACCACCTCGAGGCCACCCAAGACCCGCGGCAGGCCGGCGCACACCCGTGCTCCGGCTGGAAGTCCGCGACAGGAGGCTCATGAACAGAGAGCAGAAAGCTGCGGCGATCGAAGAGATCGCCGGCCAGATCCAGGAGTCCGAGGCGATCTTCGCCGTGGACTACCGCGGGATCACCGTCGCGCAGGTCGCCGAGCTGCGCGTGAAGCTGCAGGAGTCGGACGCGTCGCTGCGCGTGGTCAAGAACACGCTCACCGAGCGTGCCGCCGACCAGACGGAGACGACGGCGCTGAAGGCGCTGCTCGCCGGCCCGACCGCGCTGACGTTCGTGCGCGGCGATGTCGCGGGCGCCGCCAAGGCGATCGCGGACGCGCAGAAGACGACGAACGTGCTCGCCTTCAAGGGCGGCGTGCTGAACGGGGAGGCGCTCGACGCCGACCAGATCGTCGCGCTGTCGAAGCTCCCGAGCCGCGAGGTGCTCTACCAGCAGCTCGTCGGTCTCGTCGCTTCGCCGCTCACCGGCATGGCGCGCGGCCTGAACGCCCTCATCGGTGGCGTCGCCATCGCCCTGAACGGCGTGCTGGAGAAGAAGCAGTCCGGCGAGATCCCCTCGGGCGAGGCCCCGGCTGCGGCCGCGGCTCCCGCCGTCGAGGAGAGCCCCGCCGAGGAGGCGCCCGAGGCGCCCGCAGGTGACACATCCGACGCGGAAGCGTCGGCGCAGGACCAGGACGCGGGGCACGAGCCCCCGGCCGAGCATTCCGAAGACCCCGCGGAGGGTCCGGACACCACCACTGACCAGACCCCCCAGGAGGACTAGAACATGAGCACCACCGCTGAATGGATTGAAGAGCTGAAGAGCATCTCCGTGCTCGAGCTGTCCGAGCGCATCAAGGCGCTCGAGGAGGAGTTCGGCGTCTCCGCGACGGCCGTGGCCGCTGCGGCGCCCGCGGGCGGCGGCGGCGGCGACGCCGGCGGTTCGGCCGAGGAGGAGTCCTCGACGAAGGACGTCATCCTCACCGCGGCCGGCGACAAGAAGATCCAGGTCATCAAGGTCGTCCGCGCGGCGACCGGCCTGGGCCTGAAGGAGGCCAAGGCGCTCGTCGACGAGGCCCCCAAGCCGATCAAGGAAGGCCTGGAGAAGGACGAGGCCGAGAAGCTCAAGGCCGAGCTCGAGGAAGCGGGCGGTTCCGTCGAACTGAAGTAGCCGCCTGCGCCCCCCAGGGCGCACGCACCGCAGGACCGGAGGGCGCCCATCGTGGCGCCCTCCGCCGTTTGGGGCCTTTCGACCGCGAAGGTCGGAAGAAGAGAGCGTCAATGCGCCAGGATCTACCTCATCCTGTCAGTTCACCCAATCGGACGATGTCCGACTTGCTCGACAACGTCGAAGATCCCGCCAATGATCGCGGGAACGTTCGTCGCCCGGCTGGCAGGCCTGGCGTCCATCCTCCTTGTCGCGCTGTGCGCGCTGACGTCGTCCGCCTCCGCGGCGGACCGCGCCTTCGCGCCGCGCTTCAGCGTGAACGACACGGGCGACATCCTCGCCGTGTCGAACACCCTCATGACCTGCCAGACCGCCGTCTCGGGCTGCGTCGCCGCCCGCAACGGCACGCCGACCGGCACCGCGGACGCCGCGCAGAACAACAACGCCTACAACATGGTCTACGTCGACGCCGACGCCGACGCGACCACGTTCAACTCGTCCTCGTCGAACCTCACCCTGCCGGCGGGGGCGACCGTCCTCTTCGCCGGGCTCTACTGGGGCGGCGAGGTCACCGCGGGCTCCGGCGGCACCGCGGCGCCCACCGCCTCCGCGCGCAACACGGTGAAGTTCAAGGTCCCGGGGTCCTCGACGTACACGACGCTCACCGGCACGGTCGACGACGGCGACATCATCTACCAGGGCTTCAAGGACGTCACCGCGCTCGTCCAGGCCGCCGGCAACGGCACCTACACGACGGCCAACGTCCAGACCGGCACGGGCGCCGACCGCCTGGGCGGCTGGTCGCTCGTCATCGCCTACCGCGACACCGCGCAGCCGGCCCGCAACCTCACCGTCTTCGACGGCCTGCAGTCGATCAACGGCTCGAACTCGGCGAACATCAACGTCTCCGGCTTCCTGACGCCGCCCGCCGGTCCGGTCAACACGACCGTCGGCTTCATCACGTACGAGGGCGACAACGGCCTCGTCGGCGACGCCGCCTCCCTCAACGGGACGACCCTGAGCGACGCGACCCACCCGGCGAACAACTTCTTCAACTCGCACATCAGCCGCAACGGCGTCCTGGCGACGGGCAACCGGACGCCCGAGTACACCAACCAGCTCGGCTACGACTCGAGCTTCGTCGCCGCCAACGGAATCCTCGGCAACAACGCGACCTCCGCGACGATTCGCGTCACGACCGCCGGCGACGTCTACGCCCCCGGCGTCATCACCTTCGCCACCGAGATCTACGCGCCCAAGATCGTCCAGACGAAGACCGTCACCGACGACAACGGCGGCGTCGTCGAGCAGGGCGACACGCTGACCTACACGATCTCGGGCTCCAACCAGGGCCAGGACGGCACGTCCGGGTTCATCCTGCGCGACCCGATCCCGGCGAACACCTCGTACCTGCCCGGGTCGCTGCTCGTCTCGCCGGCGGCCGCCCCCGGCGGCAACGCGACGGTCGCGGTGACCGACGCGTCGGCCGACGACCGCGGTGAGTACGACGCCGCCAACAACCGGATCGTCGCCCGCCTCGGCGTCGGCTCCAACGCGACGGTCGGCGGCAACGTCCAGGCGACGAACCCCGACACGACCTACGCGGTGAGCTTCAAGGTCCGCGTCAACAGCGCCCAGACGCTCACCCCGCCGCAGCCGGCCGACTCGCGCTTCCCGGTCCCGAACAACACGGTGGTCGACAACACCGCGACCTCGAGCTTCTTCTCGCAGACGACCGGCACGCCGCTGACGGCGACGAACTCGGCCACCACGACGGTCAAGGCACCCGACCTCACGATCACCAAGACGAAGTCGAGCCCCGGTCCGATCACCGTCGGCACGCCGGCGCAGTACACGCTGAAGGTCAGCAACGACGGCGGGGCCAAGACGCAGGGCACCGTCACCGTCACCGACCCGCTGCCGTCGAACCTGACGGCGACCTCGATCTCCGCGACGGGCTGGACCTGCTCGGGCACCACGACGGTGACGTGCACGCGCAGCGACGCCCTGGCCGCCGGGTCCTCCTACCCCGACATCGTCATCACGGTGAGCGTCGGCTCGGGCACGCCCTCGAACATCTCCAACACCGCGACGGTCGCCGGTGGCGGGGAGAGCAACACGACGAACAACAGCTCCACCGACACGCAGCCGACCCAGCAGGTCGCCGACCTGGCGATCGTGAAGACCGCGCCCGCGACGGTGAACATCGGCGACGAGTTCGACTTCACGTTCGTCGTGACGAACAACGGCCCGTCGCCGGCGACGCTCGTGCAGGTCAGCGACGCGATCCCGGGTGAGTTCACCTACCTCAGCGACGACAGCGGCTGCGTCTTCACCCCGGCCTCGGGCACCGTCGGCTGCCAGCTCGGCACGATCGCCGCGAACGCGTCCAAGACGGTCAAGGTGCACGTGCGGGCCGAGGCGGACGGCTCCGGCCGGACGATCCCGAACAAGGCCACGGTCGGCGCCCTGCAGACCGACCCGACCCCCGGCAACAACTCCTCGACGGCGAACGTCGCGATCACCGGCGTCGACCTCGCGGTGACGAAGGCGCAGACGTCGCCCGTCCCGCCGGCCCGCCCCGTCGGCGGCGGCCAGGTCGAGTACCTCGTGACCGTGAAGAACAACGGTCCGTCCAAGGCCACCGCGGTGGTCCTGAAGGACACCCTCGGCGCGGGCCTGGGCAACCTCGTCGTCACCGGCACGCACCCCGAGTGCAGCACGACCGGCACCGAGGTCACCTGCGCGGTCGGCGCCCTGGCGGTCGGCGCGTCCTACTCCATCACGGTGCGCGCAAACGTCGACGGCAACGCGACGCAGGCGGTCAACAACGCCGCGGCGGCCGGGGCCGAGAACGACCCGGACCCGTCGAACAACTCCGTGCAGGTGACGAGCCCCGTCGACGCAGTGGCCGACCTCTCGATCGTGAAGACGGCCTCCCCGGCGCAGGTCAACCCCGGCGGGACGATCCTCTACACCTTCGCGGTGACCAACAGCGGCCCGGCGACCGCCAGCGGCGTCACGATCACCGACGTCCTGCCCGCCGGCATCACGTACGTCGACGGCCCGCCGAACTGCAGCTACGCCGCGGCGACGCGAACCGTCACCTGCTCGATCCCCGGCTCGCCGATCCTGCCGAACACCACCCGGCAGACCGGGTTCACGGTCTCCGTGAACGCGGGCAACAACGGCCCGATCAACAACACCGCGACGGTCAAGGGCACCCAGCCCGACCCGAACCCGGGGAACAACAGCTCCGACACGGTCACCCCGGTCCTCCGCACCGCGGACGTCGAGGTCAAGAAGACCGCCTCGCCGGCCACCGTCGTCGGTGGTGACACCGTCACCTACACGCTGACCGCGACGAACAACGGCCCCGGCATCGCCGAGAACGTGAAGCTCAGCGACACGCTCCCGTCCGGCGTCACCTTCGTCTCGGTCGACGACACGACGAACTGCACGCAGGCCGCGGGCGCGGTGAACTGCAACTTCGGGACGCTCGCGTCCGGCGCCACCCGCACGGTCGTCGTCAAGGCGATCGCGACCTCGATCGGGACCGCGGACGCCGGTGCGAGCCACCAGCTCACCGACGGCAAGGTCGAGAAGCAGCTCGACCTGGAGCCGGGCGAGACGAAGACGATCTCGGTCGACTGCACCGACATCGGCGCCGGCTACATCCTCACGGACGGCTCGGTCCGCGTCGACGCGGTCGACCAGGGGACGGGGACGGGTGCCGACGCCCGCGTCCTCTCGGCCCGGGCGACCGGCGTGTCGACGTTCGCGGCCGTCGTCCGCAACACGGCGACCGGCCGGGTGCAGGCGAAGCTCTTCGCGAACTGCCTGAGCCCGACGACCTCCACGGAGGACGGCCACAGCCACAACGTCATCGTGTCCGCCCCGGTGACCGCGACGCAGAACGTGCTCGCGGGCCCGAACACGGCCACGCTGCAGTGCGGCCCCGGCCGGACGCCGATCCAGCCCGGGTACGACTTCGGGACGGCGCTGGCGACCGTCCAGGCGTCCAAGCCGACGGCCGACGGGACCGGCTGGACCTTCCAGTACACCGTCGCGGAGGGCGCCTCGCCGACCTTCTCGATCCGCTGCCTGAACAACTCGCTGTCGGCGGCCGGCGGTCACACGCCGTCGCTGAACCTGCGCCGCATCACGCGGGACTTCACGGTGCAGCCCGGTCAGACGCTCGACATCGAGCTGTCCTGCGGCGATGACGAGAAGGGCATCGTCGGCGACTGGGACATCGATCCGCGGCTCATCTCGCTCGGCAACGACCCCCGTCCGAAGACCCGGAACTTCCGGTTCTACAACCCGACGAACGCGCCGCTGAACGGGACGATCGGGCTGCTCTGCCTGGCGATGCACACCGGCCCGTCGACCGCGACGAGCACGGTGACCAACGTCGCGACGATCTCGTCGAGCACGATGGACTCCAACACGGCGAACAACAGCGCCTCGGCGTCGATCACCGTCGGCCT
>CAZRLR010000095.1:0-12198 GCA_964600395.1 uncultured Conexibacter sp. | reverse complement strand
CGGGTCAGGAGGGCGCGGTCGTCGTCCGTCCAGCCCACGACGGTGACGCACAGCGTCAGGACGGGGGCGCGCGTCACGTCGCCCCCGGCGACGACGACGCCCCCGACCCGGGCGCAGAGCGCCTCCATGCCGCGCACGAGCTCCAGCCCGTCGGTCTCGGTGAAGGCCGGCGGCGCGCCGAGCACGACGTAGACCTCACCCGCGTCGGCGCCCATCGCGGCGAGGTCGCTCAGGGCGGCGGCGAGCGCACGGTGGCCGATGTCCGCCATCCCGACGTCGGGATGCTCCGAGCGGAAGTGCACGCCGTCGACCATCGCGTCGACGGACGTCACGGCGAACGGCCGCGCGCGGACGACGGCGGCGTCGTCGCCGACCCAGCGCACGACGCGCGGGTTGCGCTCGCGGCCCGGCGTCAGGAGCGCCTCGATGGCGCCGATGAGGGAGCGTTCACCCGGCACGGGGAGCGGCTCCACGCGGGAGGACCCGCGGCGGCCTACCGGTGGCGGTAGACGATGCGGGCGCGGCTGAGGTCGTAGGGCGACACTTCCACGCGGACGCGATCGCCCGGCAGGATGCGGATGCGGAAGCGCCGCATCTTGCCCGCCACGTGGCCGAGCACCTCGTGGTCGTTGTCGAGCTTGACTTTGAACATCGCGTTCGGCAGTGCCTCGACGACTTCGCCCTCGAACTCGACCTTGTCTTCCTTGGCCATTGGGACCTAGGGTAGCGGGTGGCCTGCCCGCAGGCGGCGCGCCACGGCCTGCGCGGGCCTCAGCCCGTCGGCGTGATGCCGCCGTCGACCTCCCCGCCCGGCTGGGCCGCCGGGGGCGTCGGGCTCGGCGTCGCACCGGGGGACGGCGTCGGCTGCTGCGGCGGGGTGGCGTACTGATCGGGCGGGTACTGCGTGCCGCCGGCACCGCCGGTCTGGCCGCCGTTGGGGTCCGTCGTCCCGTCGTCGGTCCCGTCCGTCGTCCCGTCGTCCTTGCCGTCGGGACCGGTGTAGGCCGACTTGCTGGCGTACTTCCCGAAGAACGGCTCGGCGACGAACGGCTCCTTGGGCTGCGGCCAGTCCTTGCAGCCTTCGCGGTTGACGGCGCTGGCCATGAAGTCGTGCCAGATCTCCGCCGGCGCGTCGCCGCCGAACATCGTCCCGTAGCCGGGGACGTTCGTCATCGGCGTGTTCTGCTTCGGGTAGCCGACCCAGACCGTCGTGTTGAGGTTCGACGTCATGCCGTTGAACCAGGCGTCGACGAAGCCGGAGGTCGTGCCCGTCTTGCCGGCCGTCGGGCAGAAGCCGAGGTTCGCGGCGACGCCGGTGCCGCGCGCGGCGTTGGCCTTCATCGCCTGGATCGCCTCGTACGCCTGGCCGTCGGTGAAGGCCTTCTTCTTCTCGGGCTTGGCGAGCGAGGTGTCGACCTTGCCGTCGGGGTCCACGACCTTCGTCACCGCGACGGGGCGGATGCGGTAGCCGCCGTCGTTCACCGTGACGTACGCGCGGGCCATCTCGAGCACCGACACGCCGTACTTGAAGCCGCCCAGGGCCTCGGCCGGGTAGGAGTCCATGTGGCTCGTGATGCCCATGGCGCGCGCCATCTTCGTCACGGCCGGCGGACCGAGATCCAGGTCGAGCTGCTGGAAGACGGTGTTGTCGGAGCTGACGACCGCGTTGAACAGCGTCTTGGCGCCGCCCGAGCCGCCGCCGTCGGAGTTGGAGACGTCGATCTTGCCGTACGTCGGGTCGACGAAGTTCAGCTTGTGGGAGATGTAGCTCGTCTTGTTGATGTCCACGCCCTGGGCCAACGCGGTCATGAGGACGATGATCTTGAACGTCGACCCCGGCTGGCGCTTGGCCTGGGTGGCGAGGTTGAACTTCGAGTCGCCGTAGTTCGCCGAGGAGGCCATCGCCCGGATGTATCCGTTCTTCGGGTTGATCGAGACGAGGGCCGAGGACGGGGAGCCGGGGGCCGACAGGCGGCCGGCGATCGCCTTGCGCGCCTTCTTCTGCATGTCGAAGTCGAGCGTCGTGTAGACCTTCAGGCCGCCCTGGCGGACCTTGCGCTTGCCGTACTTGCGCACGAGCTCCTGCTTGACGTAGTCGAAGAAGTAGCTCTCGCGACGCGACTGGTAGTAGTCGCTCTTGTGGAGGTCGATCTTCGTGTCGACCGCGTCGGTGTACTGGGCGTAGTCGATGTACCCGAGGTCCAGCATTTTCTTCAGGACCTCGTTGCGCCGGCGCAGCGCGGCGTCGCGGTCCAGGTACGGGTTGTACTGCGAGGGGGCCTGCGGCAGGCCGGCGAGCAGCGCGGCCTCGGGCAGCGTCAGGTCCTTGGCGTGCTTGTCGAAGTAGACGCGGGCGGCCGCCTCGACGCCGTAGGCGTTCTGGCCGCCGACGGTGCCGTACGGCACGGAGTTCAGGTAGGTCGTGAGGATCCACGTCTTGCCCGTGAGGCCTGGGTGGAGGTTCTCGAGCTCCTCGGCGAGCTTCGCCTCGCGGATCTTGCGCTTGTAGTCGCGCTTGCGGTCCCGCGAGTAGAGGTTCTTGATGAGCTGCATGGTCAGCGTCGAGCCGCCCTGCACCTTCTCGCCCTTGCTCTCGAAGTTCTTGATCGCCGCGCGGACGACGCCCTCGAAGTCCACGCCCTTGTGCTCGTAGAAGCGCTGGTCCTCGATCGCGACCGTCGCGTCCTTCATGACCTGGGGGATGTCCGTCGACTTGATCCGCGTGCGCAGCACGTCGGCCTGGATGACGCCCAGGCGGGTGCCGTCGGAGGCGAAGACGATCGAGTTCTGCCCCTGGTCCAGCGGCTTGAGCTCGGTGATGTCCGGCGCGGAGTTCGCGATCGAGACGATGTAGCCGACGAAGGAGAGGGCGACGATCGCGAGGGTCGCGGTGACGACGCCGAAGCCCAGCAGGATGAAGAGGCCGGGACCGCTCTTGCTGCGGTTGCGGCGGCGTTGTCTCTCGCGTCGGGACATGGGTGCGGGGCGCCTCTCGTCGGGTGCTCGGGCGGGGGCCCGAGCGGGAATCACCCGGCCGGTGCGGCGCGTGGCGGTCCCTTGATGGTACCCCGAGGCGGGGGGATGGATACCGGTTCGCCGCGGGCGGGCGAAATCATGCCCGGAGCGCGCGCAGGGCGTCCTCGCGCAGACGCGACTCGCGCCCGCCACGGTCGCCGGGTGCCGCGGGCGTGTCCATCAGCAGCAGGCGCGTGCCCTCGGGGCTCGTCTCCGCCAGCTGCACGCGGACGCCGGGCAGGGCCTCGCGCAGGCGGTCCACGGCGTCGATCGGCTCCACGTCGGCGCCCAGCCAGAGCGACGCCTCGACCGCCACGAACGGGTCGACGATCGAGTCGTTGCGCAGGACCCCGCCGGCGAGGCGCTCGTTCGGGACGATGATGCGCGCGTCGCCGCCGGTGCGCAGCCACGTCGAGGTCAGGCGGATGTCCTCGACCGTCCCCGTCTCGCCCTCGAAGGTCACGTGATCGCCGATCCGCAGGGGCTGGGTCACCGCGAGGAAGAGGCCGGCGATCGCGTTGGCCAGCGACTGGCGGGACGCGAAGCCCACGACGGCGGCGGCGATCGCGCCGGAGGCCAGGACGGCGCGGCCGATCTGGTCCAGCGCCGTGAACTCCGACAGGGCGATCGCGATCGCGATCGTCACGATCGCCGCGTCGACGGCCCGGCGGATGAAGCGCAGGCGGGTGTCGGTCGCCTGGCTGAGCTGCCCGCCCGACACGGCGGTGGCCCAGCGCAGGCCCAGGCGCGAGATCCAGCGGTTGAAGAGGACCACGGCGACCGCCGCCACGAGCAGGGTCGCGACCGCGGTCAGGGCGTCCTGGTTGCGGTCCAGGAAGGACTGCGAGTCCGCCATGATGAGGAGCCCCATGGCCCCTGACCGTAACCGAGCGGACGCCGCCGACGCCGTCGACCCGCCCGTGCAGGTCGTCCTCCTGGACGCGCTCGGGACCCTCGTGGGGCTCGAGCCCCCGGCCCCGCACCTGCGCGCGGCCCTGGCGCGCCGCGGCGTCGAGGTGGACCTGCGGACCGCGGGCCGGGCGATGGCCGCCGAGATGGCCCACTACCGCGCCGAGCACGGTCGCGGCGGCACCGCCGAGGGCCTGGCCGACCTGCGCGCGGCGTGCGCGCGCCTCATGGGCGCCGAGCTCGGGCCGATGGCCGCGGAGCTCGACGAGGCGGCGCTGCTCGAGGTCCTGCTGGAGGCCCTGCGCTTCTTCGCCTATCCCGAGGTGCCCGCGGTCCTTCGTGACCTCCGCGCGGCCGGCCTGCGGCTCGTGATCTGCAGCAACTGGGACCTGTCGCTGCACGAGGTCCTCGCCGCGACCGGCCTGGAGGCGCTCGTCGACGGCGTCGTCGTCTCGGCGGTCGAGGGCGTCCGGAAGCCCGACCCGCGGCTGCTGGAGCTCGCGCTCGCGGCGGCCGGCGGGATCGACGCGCGCACGGCGGTGCTCGTCGGCGACAGCGTCGCGGCCGACGTGCGCGGCGCGCGGGCGGCCGGGGTGCGGCCGATCCTCCTGCAGCGCACCGGGGACGAGGTGCGCTCGGCCGACGAGGACGGCGTCGGGGCCGACGCCCTGAGCGACGTCGACGTCATCGCCGACCTGGACGGCCTGCGCGAGCTCGTCCTCTACCCTCGGCAGACCCGATGACGACCCCGCCGCCCCCGCCGCAGGCCCCGGCCTGGCCGCCGCCACCGGACGACCCGGCGCCCCCGGAGGTCGCCCCGCCCGCGTCCGGGCGCCCCGCCTGGCCGCCGGTCACCGCCTTCCTCGTCATCCTGGCGGGGCTCGCCGGCGCGCTCGGCGCCGGCCTGATCATCACGATCGTCGCCGTCATCTTCGGCGCCGACGTCCAGGACCCGCCGCCCTCCGTCGCGATCAGCTCGACCGCCGTGCAGGACGTCTGCTTCGTCGGCGCCGCGGTGATCTTCGCCCGCGCGCGCGGCCTGACCGCCCCCTGGCAGCTCGGGCTGCGGCGCACGACGCTGAAGGCGGGCGTCGGGTGGGCCGGGCTGGCCTTCCTCGCGCTCATCGTCTTCAGCGTCGCCTACAACGCCCTCATCGGGCAGCAGGACGCCGAGAACCTGCCCGAGTCCCTGGGCGTGGACCAGAGCACCGCCGCCCTCGTCGCGACGGCGGTCCTCGTGACGGTCGTGGCCCCGATCGCCGAGGAGATCCTCTTCCGCGGCTACGTCTTCCCCGCGCTGCGCAACTGGCGCGGGACCGCTCCGGCGGTCGCCGTCACCGGCCTGCTCTTCGGCCTGCTGCACGTGCTGTCGGCCCCCGTCTACGCGCTCGTGCCGCTGGCGCTCTTCGGCAGCCTGCTCTGCGTCGTCTACCTGAAGACCCGCTCGCTGTACCCGTGCATCGCCCTGCACAGCGTGAACAACTGCATCGCCTTCGGGGGCGCGCCCGAGGTCGACTGGACCTGGCAGATCCCGCTGCTGGCCGTCGGCGCCCTCGGGACGCTGGCGCTCGCGGCGCTGCTCGTGCGGCGCCGCTTCGGGCCCGCGCCCCTCGGGCTGTCGCCGGTCTGAGGGCGCGGGGGCGGGACCGTCGGATCTCGCACGGACGACGGCCTGGCGGCCAAAACCCGCGGTCCCGCGGATACGATCCCGCGCACCATGACCGCTCGTGCCCTCGCCCTCGCCGTGTCCGCCGGCCTGCTGCTGCCGTCCGCCGCCCTCGCCCAGGACCCCGCTCCCGCCCCGGCTCCGGCGAAGCCCGCGGCGCCGGCGGCCAATCCGGTCAAGGCGACGGTGACGCTCGTCGCCGAGCGGATCGGCCGGACCCGCACCGTCCTCGTCGGCGGCCGCGTGCGCCTGCGCGGCGTCGTGCAGCCCTACGTCCCGCACCAGACCGTCGTCGTGCGCGTCGTGCAGAACGGGCGCAAGGTGCTCGTCAAGCGCAAGCAGGTCCTGCGCTCGCCCAGCGGCAAGTCGGGCACCTTCCTCGTCGGGTACGAGCCCGGCGACGCGGGCGCCGTCCGCGTCAAGGCCTCGCACCTGACGACGGCGCAGATGGCCTCCGCGGTCTCCCGCGAGGTCGGCTTCGACGTCCTGCCGCGGGCCGTGCCGCAGGGCAGCTCCGGCCGCAAGGTCCGGATGCTCCAGCAGCGCCTGGACGCCCTGGGCTACGTCGTCGGGGAGCCCGGCGTCTACGACGGACGGACCGCCCGCGCCGTCCTGGCCTTCCGCAAGCAGACCGGCATGGCCCGGATCGCGAGCGCCGACAAGCCGTTCTTCCAGGCCATGGCCCGCGGCGCCGGCGCGTTCAAGGTGCGCTTCCCGAAGCACGGCCGCCACATCGAGGGCGACCTGACGCACCAGACGCTCGCGCTCATCGGCGCCGGCGGCAAGGTCGAGCGGATCTACCCGATGTCCTCGGGCAAGCCCTCGACGCCGACGATCCGCGGGACCTACCGGATCTACCGCAAGGACTACGGCACGAACGCCAAGGGGATGATCGACGCGAGCTACTGGCACAACGGCTACGCGATCCACGGCTACGCCGAGGTGCCGATCTACCCCGCCAGCCACGGCTGCCTGCGCGTGCCGCCGCCCGACGCGCGCTCGATCTCCGACTGGGGCATGATCGGGACGATCGTGGACGTCTACTACCGCTGAGCGCCGGTCCGTGGGGCGGCCCGCCGGGCGCCCCACCCGTAGTACCCTCGACGGACCTTGGGACCGCTGCTGCCTGACGACGGTCCCGCCGGCGCGCGCTACGCGCGCCGCACCCGGGGGATCGCCGCGGAGCTCCTCGCGTTCGTCCTCGTCACGCTGCTCCTCCCCGTGCTGCTGCTCGGCGCGGTCCTCACCGACGCCGTCCTGGCGGTCGTGCGCCGCAAGCCGTTCGTCGCCACGCGACTCGTGCTGTTCGCCTGGTGGTTCCTCGCCGGCGAGATCGTCGGCATGACGTCGCTGCTCGTCGGCTGGCTCGTCACCGGCGGGCCGCTGCGCAAGGACTCGGCGCTGCGCCGGCGCCTCGTCTACCGCACGCGCATCCGCTGGGCGTCGGGGCACTTCAACGGCGTCCGCGTCCTCTTCGGCCTGAAGCTCGAGGTGGAGGACGTCGAAGTGGCCGGCCCGGGGCCGGTGCTCGTCTTCATCCGCCACGCCTCGATCATCGACAACACGATGCCCGACGCCGTCATCGGCGCGACGCACGGGATCGGGCTGCGCTTCGTCCTCAAGCGCGAGCTGCAGGCCATCCCGACGATCGACATCGGCGGCCGGCAGGTCCCGACGACGTTCGTCCGGCGCGCCTCGAAGGACCCCGAGGCCGAGCTCGCGCTCGTGCGCAAGCTCGCCGTCGACCTCGGCGAGGACGAGGGCGTGCTCATCTATCCCGAGGGCACGCGCCACACCGCCGAGAAGCTCGCCAGGGCGCAGGCGACGATCCGTGAGCGCCAGCCGCACGTGGCGCCGCTGGCCGACCGCCTGCACCACCTGCTGCCGCCGCGCCTGGGCGGGCCGCTGGCGCTCCTGGACGAGGCGGACGGTCGCGCCGACGTCGTCTTCTGCGGGCACGTCGGCCTCGACGGCTTCGAGTACATCAGCGACATCTGGGCCGGTGGCCTCGTCGGGACGACCGTGCGCGTGAAGTTCTGGCGCCACGCCGGCGCATCGATCCCCCAGGGCGAGGACGAGCGGACGGTGTGGCTCTACGAGCAGTGGCAGACGATGGACGACTGGATCGGCGTCCAGCGCGCCGAGCTCGGTGGCTCGGCCGCCAAGGCGCCCTCGCGGCGCGCCTGACCTACGCGCGCCCGGCGGCGAAGCGGGACAGGAAGCCCAGCCCGAAGCCGTACACCGCCAGCGCCACGAGCGCCGGGATCGAGCGGCGCATCCACGCGCTCGAGTTGTCGGCGGTCAGCGCGGCGAACGGCGCGAGCAGGACGTCGTCGGCGTCGTCGAGCGCCTCCCGGACCGCCCCGTGGTCGGCTTCGCGCGCGCGCTCCTGCGCCGGGGACGGGTCGGCGTAGCCCGCGGGGTCCGGCAGCGGGGCGTAGGCCGTCCCGCTGATGCCGGCCTGGCTGGACTGCGAGCCCGAGCGGGCCTCGTCGATCGCGAAGGCGGCGAACGACAGCAGGACGACGACGGACGCGACGACGGAGATGAGACGGAGCGGCCCCTGGAACACGCTCCTGGTAACGGCAGGTCGGGCGCCCGCCATGAGCGCCGCGGGTGCGGCTTCGACAGGCGGCCGACCGCCGGCGGTCAGCCCTGGGGCCGGTCCGGGTAGACGTCGTCGATCGTCGCCAGCGCGACGTACGGGGCGTCGCCGATCGCCGCCCGGATGACCTCCGCGCCGCCGGCCAGGCGGTCCAGGACGCTCACGACGCCGACGATCGTGCGGCCCTCGGCGCGCAGCGCGTCGATCGCCTGCAGCGTCGAGCCGCCGCTCGTCACGACGTCCTCCACGACGAGGCAGCGGTCGCCGTCCTCGAGGAACGGGCCCTCCACCCGGCGCTGCAGCCCGTGGGCCTTCGTCTCCTTGCGGATGAAGAAGACCTTGACGTCGGCACCCGCGGCCAGGGCCGAGCAGGCGACGGGGTCGGCGCCCATCGTCAGGCCGCCCACCGCGGTGGCCCCGGTCGCCGCGACCTGCTCGGCGACGAGCTCGCCCATCGCCGCGAAGCCGGGCGGGCGCAGCGTCGCGCGCTTGGCGTCGACGTAGTACTGCGCGGTGGCACCGCTGCTCAGCACGACCTCGCCGATGACGAGGGCGTGGGCGCGGAGCTCGGCGATCAGGCGGTCACGGGCGTCCATGCCCGGCACGCTACCGGCGCAGCAGGCGCGCCCGTCCCCAGGCCGGCTTGGGCAGCTGGCCCTCGGCCCAGGCGGCGGCCAGGCTCGTCTGCGTCCAGCCCAGCAGCGACCCCTCGTAGCAGAGGTGGCGTGGCACCCAGCGGGGCGAGAACTTCGCGTTGAAACGGTAGAGCGACTCGATCTGGAAGAACGGGTTGAGGATCCGCGCGACGCGCCCGAGCACGCGCTCCCAGGGGCCCGAGGGGCTGTGGATGAGGCGGGCGAAGGCCGCGAAGTTCAGCGACACCTCCTCGACGCCGCAGGTGTCGCGCAGCAGCTCCACCGAGCGCACGACGAGCGCGTCGTTCAGGCCGTTGGGGACGCCGTCACGGTCGCGGCGCATGAAGCTCAGCGACGCGGCCGGGCGGCCGTAGGTCGGGACGAAGTGCAGGAAGCCGCGCACGTCGCCCGCGTCGTCGCGGGCGACCACGACGGTGCTCTCGGCGAGGTGATCGCCGCGCAGCGTGTCCATCGCCATCGAGAAGCCGCGCTCGGGCGCGCCGTCGCGCCAGCGCGCGCTGACGGCCTCCAGCTCGGCGACCTGTCTGTCGCTCAGGTCGCGTCCGTGGTGCAGCGTGATCGCGTACCCGGCGCGCTCGACGCGGTTGACGGCCTGGCGGACCTTCTTGCGGCGCTTCTTGTCCACGGCGAACGAGCGGGTGTCGACGACCGCCTCGTCGCCGAGGTAGAAGGAGCGCAGCCCGGCACGGCCCCAGAGCTCGGCCATCCCGTCGCACGCGCCGACGACGCCGAGGCGCAGGCCGCGGACCTCGGCCAGCGCGCAGACCTCGCGCACGAGCGCCGGGACGGCGTCGGGCGGGCCGACGGGGTTGCCCGCGACGAGCAGGACGCCGTTCTGCACGCGGTAGGCGAGGAACGCCCGCCCGTCGGCGCTGCGCAGGAGCTCGAGGTCGTCGCGCAGCTTGAAGAAGCTCAGCGTGTCCACCCCGTGGGAGCGGACGAGCTGCGCGGCCGCGGCGCGGGCCTCGGCGCTCGGCAGGTGCACGGGGTCGCGGATCGGCCGCAGGAGCACCCAGACGCCCGCCACGAGCGCCGTGGCCGCCAGCGCCGGGGCGGCCGACCAGTGGCCGGTGACGAGGAAGGCGAGCACCGCGGCGCCCGCCGCGCCACCCCAGATGCCGACGGCGCGCAGCAGCGCCGTGCGCAGGCGCCCGTCGACGTGCGCGGCGCAGAACGCCTCGCGCGCCCACCACACCAGGCCGGCGGCGGCCCAGGAGGCGAGCGCCTCCTCGACGTCGAGGCCCTTTAGGAGGTCCAGCGCGCCGGCGACCAGGAGGACGGCCACGGCCACCCGCGCGGCCCGGCGGCGGCGCCGCGCGAGGAAGTACCCGACGAGCATGAGGACCAGGCCGGCCGGGAGCGCGAGGCCGTGCGCGGCGAGGCTGACCTCGCGCGGCAGGATCCGGCCGACCTGGTGCAGGCGACCGTCGAACTCGGGGGTCAGCGCGCTCACGACGTTGACGAGCCCGGCCGCGGCGACGGCCAGGCCGACCGTCAGCGGGACCCAGTCGCCCCGGCGGTGGGGTCGCAGCGGCAGGTCGGGCGGCGATGCGGGCATCACGGCAGACCACACCAGCGCGGGCACAAGGTTGCCTGAAGCGCCGGTGAGGATCCGCTCACGCACGACCCGCGCGTACAGTTCAGGCGCGCCCTCGTAGTCCAATGGATAAGACAACCGCCTCCTAAGCGGTGGATCCAGGTTCGACTCCTGGCGGGGGTATGGCGCGGCGCCCCTTTTCGTCCAGGGCCCTGGCGCCGGCGTCGGGCGGGCGGGTAGCGTCGGCCCGTTCCCCGCCCGCTCCCCTGAGGTCCGCACGGATGCGTCCCACCCGGTCTGTCGCCACGGTCCTCGCCGCGGCCCTGCTGTCGCTCGTCCCTGCCGCCGCCGCGGCGGGCGCGTCGCCGTCCCCGGGGCTGACCGCCCGCGGAAGCATCGGCCAGGCCTACGTCCTGCACGCCGCCAAGGGTGCGCGGCTCACGCTCGTGAACCGCGCCGGCCGGACGGTCGCCACCGGTCGGGCCGACCGGCTGGGCAGCCTCATCCTCCGGGACGTCGAGCCGGGCCCGGGCTACCGCGTGCGCGCCGGCCGGCGGCAGACCGCGCCCTTCCGGGTCCTGCGCGCCGGGGAGAACCCGCCGGCCGCCTTCTACCGGGGCAAGCCGCTGAAGCAGGGGCTGAACTACGTCAAGGTCCGCGACGGGGTGGAGCTCGCGATGACCGTCCGCCTGCCGGCGGGCAAGACGCTGGCCGACGGGCCCTTCCCGACGGTCATCGAGTACTCCGGCTACCAGGTCGCCGCGCCGGGGGACCTGCTGTCGAGCATCGTCGCGTCCCTCACGGGCGCGCCGGGCAAGCCGGATCCGCTCGTGCCCGCCAGCGGCACCGCCGTCGGCTCGGTCATCGGCCCGCTGCTGAACTTCGCGGTCGTCAGCGTCCAGATGCGGGGCTCGGGCTGCTCGGGCGGCGCCTTCGACCTCTTCGACCTGCCCACGACCTACGACGGCTACGACGCCGTGGAGACCGTGGCGGCGCAGCGCTGGGTCAAGGGCGGCAAGGTCGGGATGTTCGGCATCTCGTTCTCCGGCATCACGCAGCTGTTCGTCGCGGGCACGCGGCCGCCGCACCTGGCGGCGATCGCGCCCATGTCGGTGACGGACGACACGTATCTCGGCACGGGCTACCCGGGCGGCATCTTCAACTCGGGCTTCGCGAAGTCCTGGGTGACCGACCGCATGCACGAGGCCGAGCCCGCCCCGGGCGGCGGGCAGCCGTGGGCGATCGCGCTGACGAAGGCCGGGGATCGCCACTGCATCGCCAACCAGGCCCTGCGCCTGCAGACGCAGGACGCGCTGAAGCTGCAGGCCGCCAACCCGTACCGGACCCCGGCGGTCTTCGCCCAGCGGGCCGCGGCGGCGTGGATCCCGAGGATCGGCGTCCCGACGTTCCTCGTCGGGCAGTTCCAGGACGAGCAGACCGGCGGGCACTTCCCCGAGAGCCTCGCCCCGCTGAACCGCAACCCCCGCACGTGGATCACGCTGCAGAACGGCGTGCACGCCGACTCGCTCGGCCCGTCGACGATCACGCGCTGGGTCGAGTTCCTCAACCTCTACGTCGCCGACCAGGTGCCGGTCATCCCGCCGGCGATCATCGGCCTCAGCGGGCAGCTGTACGAGTACCTGGCCGACGCGGGCGCGAGCCCCGTCGCACCGTCGCGGTTCGCCGGACGTGACGTGACCGTCGCGCAGGCGAAGGCCGAGTTCGAGCAGGACCCGCGCGTGCGGCTGCTGATGGACAACGGCGCGGGCCCGGCCGGTCCCGGGTCGATCGGCGCGACGGGGGAGGTGGA
>CAZRLR010000094.1:0-12222 GCA_964600395.1 uncultured Conexibacter sp. | reverse complement strand
GTCCATCGTCAGGACGCGGTCGGCGCCCGCGGCCTCGAGCATCCGCGCCACGAGGCGGGCGCTGATCGGCTCACGCGGCGCGGACTTCTTGTCCTGGCGGCTGTAGCCGAACCACGGCGTGACAGCGATGACGCGGTGGGCGGAGGCGCCGACGGCCGCGTCGATCATGAGCAGCAGCTCCATGAGCGCGTCGTTCGCGCTGACGCCCGTGTCCGGGTTGCCGCAGGTCGGCTGGATGATGAAGACGTCCGCGCCGCGGATCGACTCCTCGTAGCGGCAGTACACCTCGCCGTTGGAGAACGTCTTGAGCGTCACCGGCCCGAGGTCGACGCCGAGCTTGTCGGCGATCTTGCCCGCGAGCTCCGGGTTGGCCCGACCCGAGAACAGCATGAGCCGCTTGTCGTAGTCGATCGGGAGGAATGTCGCGCCGCGCACAGCGGTCGAGAGTCTACGGACAGGGTCCGACGCGTAGGTCATGACGATGGTGGCCCGGGGTCGCTGGACGGCGGAGGTTCAGGCGCCGCGCCCGTCCGGGGCGTCGTCGTCCTGCTGGCGGGCAGCATAGTCCTCGATGACCGTCTGCCGCGCCCTCGCGATGCCCAGCGCGCCCGGCGGCACGTCCTCCGTGATGACCGACCCGGCACCGGTCACCGCGCCGTCCCCGATCGTCACCGGCGCGACGAAGGACACGTCGACGCTCGAGCGCACGTAGGCCCCGATCGTCGTGCGGTGCTTGCGCTTGCCGTCGTAGTTCGCGGTGATCGTCGCGGCGCCGAGGTTCGTCGCCTCGCCGACGTCCGCGTCGCCGATGTAGGAGAGGTGCGGGACCTTCGCGCCGGGGCCGATGTCCGAGTTCTTGACCTCGACGAACGTGCCGACCTTGGAGCGCTCGCGCAGGACGGTGCCGGGGCGCAGGTAGGCGTACGGGCCGATCGTCACGTCGTCGTGCGCGGTCGCCTCCACGCCGAAGGCGTGCCGGATCGCGACGTTGTCGCGCAGGGTGCAGTCCGTGAGCGTCACCTGGGGCCCGACGTGGCAGCCGGCGCCGACGACGGTCGCGCCGCGCAGGACCGTCCCCGGCTCGAGCACGGTGTCCTGCCCGACCGTGACGGTCACGTCGACGTCGGTGCTCTGCGGGTCCAGCACCGTCACCCCCGCGCG
The DNA here is from genome assembly GCA_964600395.1 of uncultured Conexibacter sp. GTDB lineage: Bacteria > Actinomycetota > Thermoleophilia > Solirubrobacterales > Solirubrobacteraceae > Paraconexibacter. The sequence goes on along the minus strand of CAZRLR010000094.1, from coordinate 11,061 downwards.
CATGAGGGCCTCGAGGATCCGGCGGCGGGCGATCGCGGTGACCTGCGCAAGCTGCACCCGGTCGTTGACGCCGAGCGTCAGGTCCGGGTCGTCGATGACGTGGGCGGCGACGCTCGCGCCGTCCCCGCGGAGGATCGGCAGCGTGTCGGGGAGGTAGCGCTCGCGCTGGGCGTTCGCGGTGCCGACGCGGGGCAGGGCGCCGATCAGCGCGTCGGTGTCGAAGCAGAAGATGCCGGTGTTGACCTCGCGGATGAGCAGCTGCGCGTCCGTGGCGTCGCCCGCCGCCTTCGTCTCGACGACCTGCTCGACGCTGCCGTCGGCGGCCCGCACGACGCGGCCGTAGCCCGTCGGGTCCTCGAGGATCGCCGTGGCCATCGTCGCGGCCGCGCCACTTGCGATGTGGGCGTCGACGAGCGCCCGGATCGCCTCCGCGGTGATGAGCGGCACGTCGCCGCTGAGGACGACGACCGGGACGCCGGCGGGCAGCTCGCCGCGGGCGGCGGCGACGGCGCCGCCGGTGCCGTCCTGGACGGGCTGCACGACGTGGGCGACGCCCTCGGGCAGGTGGGCGGCGAGGCTGCCGTCGGGCGAGCCGACGACGACGATGGTCGTGGCGCCGGCCTCCCGGGCGGCGTGGATCGGCCAGTGGACCATGGGCCGGCCGCAGACGGGGTGCAGGACCTTGGGGACCTTGGACCGCATGCGGGTGCCCTGGCCGGCGGCCATGATGACGACGCTGAAGCTCACGCCGCGGATGCTACGCGGGGCGGCCCCGCGGCAGGGCGCGACGGCGCGCGGCGCGACCTTCCCGTGCGCGCGTCGGCCGCAAAGCTCGGCATCCTTCCTCAAGTCGCACGGATTTCGTCCTAAATGGCCGAATGGACGATTGACCGATGCCCCGTCGACCCGCACCCTCGTTCACGTGTTCGCGCGTCAGCGCGCTGACGCTTGCCCACGCCCGGAACGGATCCCTTGTCTTCACCCCTGTCTGCGGCCCGCATCCTCTGCGGTGCCTTCATCGTCTCCTTGCTCCTCGCCCTCGTGGCGGCCGCCCCCTCTCAGGCGGCCGGCAGCCCGGACCTGCAGCTCTCCGGTGGGCCGGCGACGACGGTCCTGTACGGCTCGGACATCCCGGTGTCGCTCACCGCGGCGCTCCCGGGGGGCGCGCCCAAGGGCTACAACCTCGCCTACCGCGCCGTCCTGCCGGCCGGCGTGTCCTACGTCGCCGGCTCGGCTGGCACGCAGGACGGCGAGCCGCGGATCCTCACCGACGCCCCCACGAGCGGCCGGACGACGCTCATCTGGCCGAACGTCGACGACCTCGTCGCCAACTCGAGCCACACCCTGGCCTTCTCGGTCGCCTACACGCGGTCCACCGCGACCCCCGGGTCGCGGTACGACGTCGGCGACCAGGTGACGATCGACAGCGGCGCCTACATCTCGCTGGACCCCCGCGACGAGGCCGACTTCACCGCGCTCGGCGTCCCGAGCCCCGCGGGCACCGACACGTACACCGGCTTCGCCGAGCAGACGACGGACACGAACCTGACGGCGATCAAGGTCGTCAAGTCCGAGCCGCACCCCGAGGGCGAGATCCCGCGCGGCGTGCACGATCACCAGACGGTCTACACGCTCACGGTCACGAACAACTCGGTGAACCCGACGAACGGCGTCTCGCTCGAGGACTTCCTCCCGGCCGGGCTCGAGTTCCTCGGCTGCTCCACGACGGTCGACCACACGACGGACGCGCCGACGAACCCCGGCAGCACGCAGGAGTACCCCGGCTCGGGCCCGATCGCCGTCGCGCACCCGACGCCGGGTGAGGACTGCACGCAGCCGGATCTCGTCGAGACGATCAGCGGCGACCCCGACGGCGCCGGGCCGCTGGCCGCGGGCGTCTACACCCACGTCAAGTGGAACTCGATCGGCTCGTTCCCCGCCGGTGCGGTGCGCCAGTACACCTACGGCGCCGCCATCCCGATCCGCGAGAACACGCTGGACTGGAACGGCGCCGCGGCCGGCACCGGGACCGCGCCTGCGACCACCGGCGCGCAGACGGCGAACCTCGAGAACAACTCCGGTCCGGAGACGACCGACGAGCAGGAGCTGACGAACGGCGCCGTCGTCCGCGGCACCTACGTCTCGCCGCTCAAGAGCGTGGCCGTGTCCGACGAGGGGACGCTGACGCGGACCGCCGAGGACATCGCGATCCAGAAGTCCAACGACAACAGCGGCCTCGAGCAGGGCGACCTGACGAAGTGGACGATCGACCTGCAGGTCTCCGAGTACCGCTCGGTCGACGACATCGTCATCACCGACACCGTCCCGGACGGCCTGTGCCCGCTGTCCTCGACGCAGAACTACGAGAACCCGGTCGACCAGCAGACCGAGTGCGGTGCGGTCGCCGGCAAGGACCCGAGCCGGCCGTACACGACCGTCGACGAGCAGGCCGACGGCACCTACGTCATCACGTGGGACAAGTCGACGTTCGGCGACCTGACCCACCTGAAGCCGAGCGAGACGCGCCAGCTGACCTTCTGGACCCGGACGCGGGCGGACTACCAGGAGAACTTCGTCAAGAGCACGCCCGTGCTCTCCAAGGACGCGGTCTCCAACAAGATCGACGTCACCGGCAACGACTGGGTGCGCTGCGTCGACGCCCCGAACGACTGCACGACCTCCGGCACGAAGATCGACCACGACGAGACCGACGGCGACCCCGACATCGACAAGTCCGGGTCGGGCAAGGCCGCCAGCGGGCCGGTCATCGAGAAGACGGTCGGCAAGGCCTTCCCCGGGCCGGGGCAGTGCGACGACCTCGTTGCGGCCGACTACGGCAAGACCGTCCCGGCCTACGGCCCCGGCGACCACGTCTGCTGGAAGCTGCGCCTCGTCTTCCCGGCCAAGCTCGACACGACGAGCCAGGACGTCTTCGACGTCCTGCCGACGGGGCTGACCTACGTCGCCGGCAGCTGGCAGGCGACGAGCGCCAACACCCTGGCCATCGGCGCCGTCGACACCTCCGACCCCGGCCGCCTGCGCTGGCCGATCGGCATGTCCAGCGACGTCGACAGCGGCGGGCAGGTCTTCGAGCTGACCTTCGAGTCGACCGTCGGCTCGCCGCTCGGCCACCACTCCGGTGACGTGGAGGGCAACCTGCAGAAGTTCTCCTACGAGAACACGCCCGGCACGGCGTTCACGCTGCGCGACCGGACCGACTTCACGCTGCAGCTGCCGGAGCTCTCGCTCGTGAAGGGCGTCCGGGAGATCAACGGGAACGGCACCGTCTTCCCGCCGGACACCGACCACAAGCAGGTGCGCGCCGGCGACGCGGTCCAGTACCGCGTCGACGTGACGAACGGCGGCACCGCCGACGCCGCCGCCACGCGCGTGTGGGACCTGCTGCCGACCGGGATCACCTGCACCGACCTCGTCCCCGGCTCGATCTCCGACGGCGGGGTCTGCGTCCCCGGCAGCTTCCCGACCCCGAGCCGCATCGAGTGGAACGGCACGTCCGCGATCATCCCGAACGACAAGATCGCGATCCCCGCCGGCGCGACGCGCACGCTGACCTACACGGTCTCGGTGCCCAGCGGCGTGAGCCCCGACCAGACGTTCGTGAACACCGCGGGCGTCGTCGAGTTCTCGTACACCACGAACGTCGGGACGACCTACCAGCTCATCCCGGACAACCCGCTCGTCAAGGACGCCACGCTGCCGGCGCCCAACACGTTCCCGGCGCAGGACGACTCGGACGTCTACACGCCGGCGTCCGCGATCGCGAAGACCCGCACGACGACCGTGACCGAGGGCGGCAACGCCACCGGCCAGGCCGCGATCGGCGAGACCGTCACCTACACGGTCACGACGACGATCCCGGCCGGGACGACGCTCTACGCGCCCGCCACCGTCACCGACCCGCTCGGCGCCCGCCAGACCTACGTCCCCGGGTCGCTGAGCGGCACCCTCAACGGCGTGGACCTCGCGACCGCCGGCGTCACCGCCGGTGAGGCCGGCAACACGATCTCGGCGACGCTGCCGACCCCGTACGTCAACGGCGCGGGCGACGACGTCCTCGTCCTGACCTTCCAGGCCAAGGTCCTCGACGTCGACGCGAACGTCCGCGGCGCGTCGCTCGGGAACACCGCGACGCTGAGCTTCAAGGATCAGCTGGACCGCACGGTCACCCACGCCGGCAGCGTGTCCACGACGATCGTCGAGCCGAAGATCGCGCTGGCCAAGGCGCACAGCCCGGCCGGCCGCGTGAGCCCGGGCGACACGATCGTCTACACGGTCACGGCCTCCAACGGCAGCGGCACGAACGTCTCGACCGCCCACGACGTCCGCGTCGTGGACACCGTCCCGACCGGGGAGATCCCGGTGGACGGCGCCGGAGACCCGGTGGCCGACGGCGCCGCCGTCCCGCCGCAGGGCGGCATCTGGAACGCCGGCGCGCGGACGATCACCTGGACCACCGGGACGACGCCGGCGCTTGCGACCCTCGCCCCCGGCGCCTCCACGGGCCTGACCTACCGGGTCAGGCTCGACAACCCCGTCTCCGGCGCGAGCTACGACAACGTCGCCGACGCGACGACGACGAGCCTGGACGGCTCGCTCGTCGTCGGCGTCCGCAGCTCGACGGCGACCGCGAGCACCGCCGGCGACTACAAGGCGCACGTGGCGCACACGCTGACGCTCGTGACGCCGACGGTGACCAAGGACGTCACCCCGGCGAACGTCACGATCGGCGACAAGGTCACCTGGACCGTCCACGTGACGCTGCCCAAGCTCCTGAAGTACTTCGACACGACGATCGCCGACACGGTGCCGGACGGCGTCGACGTCGACGGCTACGGCACGGCCACGTGCGTCAGCGGCTGCCCCGGCGGCGACCCGGCCATCCAGCCGATCGCCCCGGTGACGGCGCTGACGGCCGGCCGGCTGCGGGCCGCGTGGTTCCTCGGCGACCTGGAGGCCTCCGCGGCCGACCGCAAGTACGACCTCGTGCTCACCGGCCACGTCCGTGACACCTACCGCAACGGCGGCGCCAAGGTCCTGGACGCCCAGACGCTGACGAACACCGTCGACGTCCGGACGAACCGCACCGACAAGCTGCCGTCCTCGATCGCAGCGGTCGCCCCGGCGTACGACGACACCTCCACGCCCGCCACGGCCGTCAACACGGTCGTCGAGCCGAAGCTCGCGATCGACAAGTCCGTCGACCACGGGACGAACGTCCAGGGCGGCGAGCACCTGACGTACACGATCGCGGTGAAGAACAACGGGACCTCGCCCGCCTACGACGTCGTCGTCGCCGACCAGCCCGACACCGAGCTGACGAACGTCACGCTCGCCGCGGGGCTCTCGACGACGGCCAGCACCGACGGCTGGACGGCCGGCGATCCGGACATGCGTTGGACCATCCCGGGCCCGATCGCCGCCGGGGCCACGGTGACGCTCACGTACTCGGCCGACGTCAAGCCGGGTGCGCAGCTCGTGTCGGGCGCGCCGATCGACAACACCGCGTCGATCGTCGAGAGCTACGGGGTGCCGCAGGCGACGCGGACGGCCGACGGCTTCGTCTACCGCCGCTACGAGGGCCCGGACGACACGGTGCACCTCGTCGCCCGGACGCCCAACCTGACGATCGTCAAGACGCCCGACAACGGCGCGGCGATCGCCGGCACCGCGTCGTCCTTCACGATCGTCGTGCGGACCACCGACAGCTACGCGACCGCGCACAACGTGTCGGTGACCGACCAGCTGCCGCCGGGGCTCACGTACACCGCGGGCCAGGCGACCTCCTCCCCGGCCACCGGCTTCTCGGAGACCTCGGTCGCCGGATCGCCGCAGCTCATCACGTGGGCGATCAGCTCGCTCGCCCCCGGGGCGACGCGGACGATCACGCTGCCCGTGCAGGTCGCCGCGGACGTCCCGAACGGCACGCCCCTGACGAACACCGCCAGAACCCACGCGGACGAGGTGCCGACGGACAAGACCGACACCGGCTCGCTGCTCGTCAGCACGCGCGCCGACCTGCAGGTCACCAAGACGTCCACCCCGAGCGGTGACGTGGTCCCCGGCACCCAGTTCGACTACACGATCGTCACGAGGAACAACGGCCCGTCCGACGCCAAGGCGAGCAAGATGGTCGACACGCTGCCGTCGTACCTGACGTTCGTGTCGCTCGACGACCCCGCCAACTGCGCGGCCGCCGGCCAGACGGTCACCTGCGACTACGGCACCCTCGTCCCGGGGGCGACGCGGACGGTGACGGTCAGGGTCCTGCTGGACCCCGCCCGGACGACCGCGATCTCGAACACGGCGACGGTCACCACCACGACGACCGACCCCGTCCCCGGCAACGACAGCTCGACGAAGGCCAACCCGGTCAAGCCGACGGCGGCGATCTCGATCAGGAAGACCGCCGACAAGGCGAGCTATCTCGGCGGCGACACGATCACCTGGACGCTCGTCGCGACGAACGACGGGCCGTCGACCGCCGCCGGGGTGACCGTCGACGACGACATCCCGTCCGAGGTCACGCCGGTCTCGGTGAGCCCGGGCGCCCCGCCGACGGTCTGCGACCCGATCGCGGTGCACGTGCACTGCGACCTGGGCAGCCTCGCCCCGGGCACGAGCCGGACGATCACCGTCACCGGCACCGTCAAGGGCACCGCCCCGGCGACGAGCTCGACCGAGACGCACAAGATCACCGTCTCCAAGGAGGAGCAGTACGTCTCCCTGCAGCCCGGTGAGACCCGCACGATCGACGTCAGCTGCGGCGCCGGTGGCACCGCCGCCGACGGCGTCCTGCAGGTCGTGTCCGTCGACCAGGGTCAGGACCCGGCCGGCGTCGTCGTCCGGCAGGCCAGCTCGATCGCGACGGGCACCTACCGCTTCGTCGTGACGAACACGACGGGCGGCCAGGCGCAGGTCCGCCCGCACGTCGTCTGCCTGCCGGCCACGACCGACGACGGGGCCCACCCGCTCGTCGTCAGCGCCCCCGTGACGCAGACGACCGGCACGCTCACCCCCGGCCGCCACAGCTTCGTGCTGCCGGTGGGCAGCGGCGTCCACGCCATCGCCCAGGGCTTCGAGGTGCTGTCCGGCGTCGCGCGCCTCGTCGCCAGCGAGCCGCAGGCCGGCGGCGGCTGGCGCTTCACCGTCGACGTCCAGCAGGACGCGAAGGTGACGTTCAGCCTGCGCACCCTGCGCGACACGACCGGTGCCGGCGGGTCCCCCGCCCACGTCCACCCGTTCGCCTTCCAGCACGTCGAGCGCTCGGTGACGATCGGACCCGGGCGGACGAACCAGGTGCGCCTGGAGTGCCCGGTCGGCTACAAGGGCATCGTCGGCACCTACGACCTGCCCGCCGGGGTCTACCTGCTGGGCAGCGTCCCCGAGCCGATCAACCGGGACGTCGACCTGCTCAACACGACGGGCGCGCCGGTGACGGTGCTCCTGGATCTCGAGTGCCTCGCGATCGAGACCGGCCCGCCGCTCGGGGAGACGCTGACGATCACGAACACCGCGACGGTCGCGTCGCCGACCTTCGACCCGGACACGTCCGACAACAGCTCGACCGTCGTGTCGGACGTCGCGCGGGCGGTCGGCCTGAAGGTCACGCCGCCGCCGGCCAAGAGCGACCCGGCGGCGACCACGCCGCCGGCGACGACCGGGCCCGCTGCGGCGACGCGCCTGCGCTTCGGGACCCCCGTGGTCACCGCCGGCGCCGGCTCGGCGACGGTCCCGGTGACGTGCACGGCCACGGCGACCTGCCGCGGCACGGTGACGGTGGCCGCGACGGTCCCGGTCGCCGCGGCGCCGCGGGCCGGATCCGCCGCGAAGGCAAAGGGCCGGCGCGTCGTCCTCGGCCGCGCGAGCTACGTCGTCAAGCCGGGTCGCACGGTCAAGGTCAAGGTCGCGATCGCGGCGCGGTACCGCTCGCTCCTGCGCAGCGGCAAGGTCCGCTCGGTGACGATCGTCTCGGGGGCCGCGACGAGCACGAAGAAGGTCGTGCTCGCCAAGGCCAAGCAGACGGCCAAGCGCCGCCTCTAGGTGGACGGGGGCGGCGCGTGCGCGCCGCCCCCGGGCCGCTGCGGGTCAGCCGCCGCCCGGTGCGCGCTCCTGTCGCCCTCGTAGGCGCGCACCCACTTGCGCACGGCGTTGTCCGAGACGCCGTGCAGGCGGCCCGTCCCGGACCAGCCGAGCTCGGCGACCTGCTGCAGGAGCACCTCGACGGGTGGCCGCTCGGCCTTGCGTGTGGCGGGGCGGGAGGCCCCGCGCCTGGCTGCCCCCGCGCACTGCCGGCTGCAGAACCGGCGGGCGGCCGGCGAGCGCATCAGGGCCCCGCAGTGCTCGCACGGCCGCGACGCCGGCCGGGCGTTGCGCCCGCAATGCGTGTCGAGCGTGGCCGCGCAGTTGGGGCAGAGGATCCGGAGGTTCTCCAGGCGGTTGTCCTGTGGCATCCCGTTGACGTGGTCGAGGATCAGCGCCATCGTCCGGCCCCGCCAGACCTCGCCCTGGCCGCAGGCCTCGCACCGTCGCTCCTTGTACCCCTCGGCGTAGAGCCGGCGCTTCAGCGCGCCGCGGCTGTAGGCCCGGCCCGTCCGCAGGATCTCCTCGAGCGGCACGCGCCCGGCGGCCGCGCGGGCGCGCATCGTCGCGTGAGGGTCGAAGTGGTCGACGGGGATCGACCACAGCCGCACGTACTTCTGCAGGATGCGGAAGCTGTTGCCGGTCGACGACATGCCCAGGCGCCGGAGCGCCTCGGCGTAGCTTTTGGACGACGCCACGGCCTCACGCGCCGCCTGCTCGGAGTAGCGCGGTGCCACGAACACATGTTCGTCGCACCGCCGGACGGAACTCAGCCGGCGCTCGAACCGGCAACACGCGTGTCTGGGAGCTGGGGAGCCAGGGTTCGAACCTGAACTAGATCTTCCAAAGAGACCTGTGCTGCCATTACACCACTCCCCAGTGCATCGCCTTCGTCTTGCGGCGAGCGGCCTCAAGCGTATCTCCCATGCCGCCGATGGGTCCGGGTACAGTCGCCTTCCCCACGTCAAGGAGCAAGCGTTCATGAAGCAGTTCAGCTGTGGTGCCGTCGTCCCCGGGTGCACCGCGACGTTCTCGGCCGAGACGGAGGACGCGCTCCTCGGTCAGGTCGCCGCCCACGCCAAGGCCGACCACGGGATGGACAGCGTCCCGGACGAGGTCGTCGAGCAGGTCAAGGCGAACATCCAGGAGGTCTGACGCCAGGCGTCGGAACGGGCTGCCGGGCGGCGCAGGAGCCGCCCGCGTGGCACGACGGTCGCGCCTTCCGCGACGCGGGTGCCACGCCGGGGAACCGGGTCGCGGTGCGTGGCACCACGGTTGCGCCCTGCGCGACCAGGGTGCCGCGCCGCGGCCGGGTGACGGTCACCCGACGGCCGCGGCCGCCGCGGCGGGCTCAGCCGACGAGCGCGCCCACGAGCCGGTCGACGGTGACGATCCCGGCGTAGGCGCCGCGCTGGTCGACGGTCACCACCGGGTCGTAGCGGCTGCTGAGCGGTCGCGCCATCGCCCTGCGGGCCGCGTCCGGGACGGGCGTCGGCCCGGCGAGGCACAGCGGCTCGCGGGCGCCGACCCCGCGGGCGTACGACGCCCGGTCCACGATGCCGTCCGGCTGGCCGTCGCGCGCGACGGTGACGACGTGCTCGAGGTGCGGCTGCACGGCGAAGGCGTTCGCGATCGCGGCGGTCCCGTCGGCGAGGCGGACGGCCGGCACACGCTCGGCGAACCGGTCCAGCCGCAGCACCGGGGACTCGGCGTCCGCCGGCCGCCGGCGCAGCAGCTCGACGACGGCGCGGTCCAGCTCGGCGATCGCCGCCGCGGGCCGCCCGAGGACGTAGCCCTGCCCGAGCGCGATGCCGAGCGCGGTGACGGCCTGCAGCTGCTCGGCCGTCTCGATGCCCTCGGCGATGACCCAGGCGTCCAGGCGCGTCGCGAGCTCCTCGAGGGTGCGGACCATCTCGTGCGACGCTTCGTCCCCGATCGCGGCGATGACGCGCCCGTCGACCTTCACGAAGTCCGGGCGCAGCGCGATGACGCGGTCCAGGCTGCTGTAGCCGCGGCCTGCGTCGTCGACGGCGATCCGGGCGCCCAGCGCCCGCAGGTGCTCGAGGCGGTGGCGGACGGCGTCCAGGTCGGCGCGGTCGTCCTGCTCGACGATCTCGATGACGATGCGCGCCAGGGACGCCTCGTCGGTGAGGACCTGCTCGACCTCACGGCTGAGCAGCGCGGCCGGGCTGACGTTGACCGCGATGAAGCGGTCCCGGGTGAGGAGGGGCCGGGTGACGAGCGCGGCCTGGATGAGCTGGGCCTCCAGGGCGCCGGCGTAACCGAGGCGGGCGGCGGCGTCGAACCAGTCGCGCGGGCTGAAGCCCTCGGCCTCGGGGAAGCGCGCCAGCGCCTCGTACCCGCGGACGGTCCCGCGGCGCAGGTCGACGATCGGCTGGTAGTGGACGCGGATGCGGCTCGGGTCGCGCAGGATCGCCTGCAGGGCGACGATCCAGCCCGCCTCGTGCGAGACGTCGCTGCGCCGCGTGAGCCCGGCGCGGTCCGGGCCGGCGGGTGGCAGGGCGGCGGACTGGGACGGCTGGGACGAGACGCGCTGCGTCGACAAGGGAGGCTCCACGCCGGGGGTCGGGACGCCCCGTGAATCGGCCGTCGGCGCCGGTTCTGAATCCGGGCCGCCGGGCAGGTGCCGCGTGGACCCGCTCGCGCCGCCACGTCAGCCGCACCCGGTGATGCCGCCGTCGAGCGGGATGACGACCCCGGTGACGTAGGCCCCCGCCCGCGAGGCGAGGAAGAGCGTCGTGCCGACGATGTCCTCGGCGTCCCCCACCCGCCCGAGCGGGACGGCCTGCTCGACGAGCGCCCGCGACTCGGGGGCGTCGAGCATGAATGCCGTCATCTTGCTCGGGAACGGGCCCGGCGCGATCGCGTTGACCGTGATGCCCTCCGACGCCAGGCGCTTGGCGAGGTGCCGCGTGAGCATGTGGACCGCGGCCTTCGACG
>CAZRLR010000093.1:0-12269 GCA_964600395.1 uncultured Conexibacter sp. | reverse complement strand
CCTCGACGGAGCAGGTCTCGGCCTCCACGCAGCAGACGTCGGCGTCCACGCAGGAGATCTCGGCCTCGGCGGCCGAGCTCGCGCGGACCGCCGGCGAGCTCGAGCGGCTTGTGCAGCGGTTCACGGTCGCCGCCTGAGCGACGCGGCCGGACGCGGGTTACCCGCATAGAAATTTATATGTGAGTAACATGGGCGGGAGCGATGGCCGCTCCCGCCCCACGACCGTCCGCCCCTGCCCGGCGCCTGCCGCGCGCCGAGCGCGAGCAGCAGACGCTCGACGTCGCCCAGGCGCTCTTCGCCCGCGACGGCTACGCCGCGGTGACGATGGACGACGTCGCCGCCGCCGTCGGCGTCACCAAGCCGCTGCTCTACAACTACTTCGGCAACAAGGAGCGCTTGTACCTCGCGTGCCTGGGCCGGACGGCAGACGCGCTCATCGGCGGCCTCACCGACGCCTTCACGCGTGCCGCGGACCCCGGCGAGGGCCTGCGCGACGCGGTCCGGGCCTTCTTCGCCTTCGTCGAGGCCGACCGTGCCTCCTGGCAGGTGCTCTACGACGAGACGCTGCCGGCCGGCGCGGCGATCGCCGAGCACATCGACGCCTACCGCGCACAGGCCACCGCGCTCGTCGGCGCCGCCCTGACGCAGCTGGACCCGGCGCCCGAGCCCGCCCTCGTCCCCGGCATGGCGCACGCCCTACTCGGCGCCGTCGAATCGCTCTCACGCTGGTGGCTGCGCGACGGCGTCGGCGCCGTGGACGCGCAGAGCACCGCCGACGCCTTCATCGCCCTCGTCCGCCCCGGCCTCGCGCGGCCCGCGCGGCTGCGCGGCACGGCGACCTCCTCTTCCCCGTCCACCTCGCGACCCACAGGATCCGACTCCCCATGACCAGCACCCCGCGGAAGGTCGTCGTCGTCGGCGGCAACCGCATCCCCTTCGCCCGCTCCAACAGCGCGTACGCCGAGGCGTCCAACCAGGACATGCTCGTCGCCGCGCTCGACGGGCTCGTCGCGCGCTTCAAGCTCGAGGGCGAGCGCCTCGGCGAGGTCGTCGCCGGCGCCGTGCTCAAGCACTCGCGTGACTTCAACCTCACGCGCGAGGCCGTCATGTCCACGCGCCTGGACGCCGCGACGCCCGCGTACGACATCCAGCAGGCCTGCGGGACCGGGCTGGAGGCGGCGCTCCTGGTGGCGAACAAGATCGCCCTCGGGCAGATCGACTCGGGCATCGCCGGCGGCGTGGACACGACGAGCGACGCGCCCCTGGCCGTCGGCGACGACCTGCGCCGCCTGCTCATCACCCTCAACAACGCCAAGTCCAACGCCGACCGCGTCAAGGCGCTGGCGGGCGTGCGTCCCGGGATGCTCGTCCCGGCCATCCCGCGCAACGAGGAGCCGCGCACCGGCCTGTCGATGGGCGAGCACCAGGCCCGCACCGGTGCGCGCTGGGGCGTCACCCGCGCCGAGCAGGACGAGCTGGCCGCGCGCTCGCACGAGCGGCTGGCCGCCGCCTACGAGCGCGGCTTCCAGGACGACCTCATCACGCCGTTCCTGGGCCTGGAGCGCGACCAGAACCTGCGCCCGGGCTCGACGGTCGAGAAGCTCGCGAAGCTCAAGCCCGTCTTCGGCGGGCCGGACGGGACGATGACCGCCGGCAACTCCACCCCGCTGACCGACGGCGCGGCGGTCGTGCTGCTCGCCTCGGAGGACTGGGCACGGGAGCGCGGCCTCCCGGTGCTCGCGGAGTTCGTCACCGGCGAGGCCGCGGCCGTCGACTACGTCGGCGGGGACGAGGGCCTGCTCATGGCACCCGCCTACGCCGTCCCGCGGATGCTCGACCGCGTCGGCCTGACCCTGCAGGACTTCGACATCTACGAGATCCACGAGGCCTTCGCCTCGCAGGTGCTCTCGACGCTGAAGGCGTGGGAGGACGCGGTCTTCTGCAAGGAGCGTCTGGGCCGCGACAAGCCGCTGGGCGCGATCGACCGCTCGGCCCTGAACGTCAACGGCTCGTCGCTGGCGGCCGGGCACCCGTTCGCGGCGACCGGCGGGCGCATCGTCGCGGCCGCCGCCAAGGAGCTGCACGAGCGCGGCGGCGGGCGCGCGCTGATCTCCGTCTGCGCCGCCGGCGGCCAGGGCGTCGTGGCAATTCTCGAAGCCGACAAGAAGGGCTGAACCCCATGACCGACACGTACACGAAGCTCGCGAACAACCCGATCGGCAAGCGGATCGTCCAGCAGGTCGGCCTCCCCCGGCCGACGGTGCTCGAGCGCTGGTCGCCCGGCGATGCGACCGTCGCCGGGACGGTCCTGCTCGGGGCCGCCCCGGGCGGACGCCTCGCCGGTCCCGTCGCGCAGGTCCTCGCGTCGTTCAACGCGAACGTCGCCACGGCGCTGCGGGACGACCTGCGGACCGCGGCCGCGGACGCCGGCCTGGACGCCGCCGTCTTCAACGGCGAGGTCCCCGGGGACGCGCGCTTCAAGGCGCTCGTGTTCGACGCGACGGGCATCACCGACTCCACGCAGCTGCAGGAGCTGCACACGTTCTTCCACCCCGTCGTCCGCCGCGTGCGGTCGTGCGGGCGCATCGTCGTGCTGGGGACCCCGCCCGGCGAGGCGGCCTCGCCGCGTGAGGCGACCGCCCAGCGTGCGCTGGAGGGCTTCGTCCGCGCGCTCGCCAAGGAGGTCGGGGGCGGCTCCACCGCGCAGCTCGTGTACGTCTCCGAAGGCGCTGAGGGGCAGCTGACCTCGACGCTGCGCTTCCTCCTCTCGGCGCGCAGCGCGTACGTCTCCGCGCAGGTCGTCCGAGTCGGCCCGTCGGTCTCCGGCGACACCCCGGCCGTCGACGGCGACAAGCCGCTGGCCGGCAAGGTCGCGCTCGTCACCGGCGCCTCCCGCGGCATCGGCGCCGCGATCGCCGCGACGCTCGCCCGCGACGGCGCGCACGTCGTCGGCCTCGACATCCCCGCGCTGGCGGAGGACCTGGAGGCCGTGACCTCGGCCCTCGGCGGCTCCTCGCTGACCTGCGACATCACGACGGACGAGGCGCCCGCGACGATCGCGGCCTTCCTGCAGGAGCACCACGGCGGCGTCGACGTCGTCGTCCACAACGCCGGCGTCACGCAGGACCGGACGCTCGCGCGGATGAAGCCCGAGCGCTGGTCGCTCGTCCTGGACATCAACCTCTCGGCCGAGGAGCGCATCACCGACGCGCTGCTCGCCGACGGGGTCCTGAAGGAGGGCGGGCGGATCGTCTGCGTGTCGTCCATCGCCGGCATCGCCGGCAACAACGGCCAGACGAACTACGCGACGTCCAAGGCCGGGGTCATCGGCATGGTGCAGTCGCTCGCGCCGGTCCTGGCCGAGCAGGGGATCACGATCAACGCGGTCGCCCCCGGCTTCATCGAGACGCAGATGACCGCCGCCGTCCCGATCGCGATCCGCGAGGCCGGGCGCCGGATGAACTCGATGTCCCAGGGTGGCCTGCCGGTCGACGTCGCCGAGGGCATCGCCTGGTTCGCGGCGGCCGACTCCACCGGCCTGACCGGCAACGTCGTCCGCGTCTGCGGCCAGTCGCTGCTGGGGGCCTGAGCGTCATGGCCACGACCGTCAAGGAGCTCGACGGCGCCCCCGGCGTCCTGGGCAACTACCTCAAGGCCTTCGGGTCGGCGATCCCCGGCGCGTCGTCGCTGCCGCTGCTGGGCCTGCCCGGCGGGGGCGGCGGCGAGCTGCCGGACCTCGAGCTGCAGGTCCCCGCGCTGCGGACGGACCCGCAGCACCTGGCCGCCTACGCCCGCGTCTGCGGCTTCACGCTGCGCGACACGCTGCCGGCGACGTACCTCAACGTCCGCGCCTTCCCCGTCCACATCGCGCTCATGACCGACGGGCGCTTCCCGTTCGGGCCCGTCGGGCTCGTGCACCTGACGAACCGGATCGTCCACCACCGGCCCGTCGGGATCGGCGAGGAGCTCGCGCTGCGGGTCTGGGTCACCGGCCTGGATCCGCATCCGAAGGGCCGGACGCTGACGCTCCACACGAGCGCGGCGGCCGGTGGGGAGACGGTCTGGGAGGCGCAGTCCACCATGCTCCGCCTCGGCGGCGGCACCGGCGAGAAGGTCGCCACGCCCGAGACGCCCGCCGTCGGCGAGGACGCGACGTGGAAGGTGCCCGGCGACATCGGGCGGCGCTACGCCGCGGTCTCCGGGGACCGCAACCCGATCCACCTCTACGGCCTGACCGCCAAGCCCTTCGGCTTCCCGCGCGCCATCGCGCACGGGCTGTGGACGAAGGCGCGGGCGCTCGCCGCGCTCGACGCGCGCCTGCCCGACGCGTTCACCGTCGACGTCGCCTTCCGCAAGCCCGTCCTGCTGCCGACGACGGTGACCTTCGGGTCCGTCGCCGACGGGGACGCGACGTTCTTCGCCGTCCGCGACGCCCGCAAGGGCTTCGCGCACCTCACCGGCTCCGTGACGCCGCTCGGCGCCCCGGCCAAGCCGAAGGCCGCCAAGCCGCGCCGCAAGGCCGCCACCCCGAAGCAGACCACCACCGCCAAGTCGTCCGGGAGGACCACCACATGAGCACCGTCGCCGAACGCAGCATGGGCCTGGGGCTGAAGGCCATGCGCCAGATCGCCGGGTCCGACGTCATCGACCGGGTCGGCCTGCGCGGCCCCGCCGAGCGCGCCCTCTACGTCGTCACGAAGAACGGCATGAGCGCCGGCGTGGAGGCCGGGCGCCGCTTCGCCGCCGTCCAGGGCCGTGGCAAGCCGCAGCGCCCGAAGTCCGCGTCGACCGCCGGGCTCTTCGACCTGACGCCCGACGAGGACCAGCAGATGATCGTCGAGGCGATGCAGGAGTTCGCCGCCGCCGAGCTGCGACCCGCCGCGCTGAAGGCCGACGACGCCTGCGCGGCGCCGGCGGAGCTGCTGGCGTCCCTCAGCGAGCTCGGCCTCGCGACGCTCGCCGTCCCCGAAGAGCTCGGGGGCTCGGCGACCGCGAAGTCCGCCGTGACCGGGGTGCTCGTCGCCGAGGCGCTCGCGCACGGCGACCTCGGCCTCGCCGTCGCGGCGCTCGCGCCGGGTGCGGTGGCCAACGCGCTGGCGCTGTGGGGCGACGCCGACCAGCAGGCGACGTACCTGCCGGCCTTCACCGGGGACGACGTCGCCGTCGCCGCCCTGGCGATCGCCGAGCCGCGTCCGCTCTTCGACCCGTTCGCGCTGCAGACCGTCGCCCGCCAGGGCACGGACGGCGGCTTCCTGTTGAGCGGCGTCAAGGCGCTCGTGCCGCGGGCCGCCGAGGCGGACCTGCTGCTCGTCGCCGCCGAGCTCGAGGGCCGCGGTCCGGCGCTCTTCCTCGTCGAGACGGCCGCGGCGGGCGCCGGGGTGACGACGACCGCCGAGCCCGCGATGGGCGCGCGCGCCGCCGGCACCGCGACCGTGACCTTCCACGACGTCGCCCTGCCGGCCTCCGCGCTGCTCGGCGACGCCGACCAGGAGGTCTACGCCGAGTGCGTCCACCGCGCCCGGCTGGGCTGGTGCGCGGTCGCCGTCGAGGCCGCCCAGGCCGCGCTGGACTACCTCATCCCGTACGTCAACGAGCGGCACGCCTTCGGCGAGCCGATCGCCAACCGGCAGGCCGTCGCCTTCCAAGTGAGCAACGTCGCCATCGAGGTCGCCGGCATGCGCCTGGCCACCTGGCGCGCGGCGTCCCGGGCCGACGCCGGCAAGAGCTTCTTCCGCGAGGCCGCCGTCGCGCGGCAGCTGTGCGTCACGCACGGTGCGGAGATCGGCTCGGCCGCCGTCCAGCTGCTCGGCGGCCACGGCTACACGAAGGAGTACCCCGTCGAGCGGTGGTACCGCGACCTGCGAACCGCGGGCGTCCTCGAGGGCGCTCTGCTCGTCTAGGAGACCTGAAGCGATGATCAACCTCGAAACCCCCAAGAAGTTCAAGCCCCTCATCGGCCAGGCCCACATGGTCGCCCAGGAGGTCCTGCGCCCGATCGCGCGCAAGTACGACACCGCCGAGCACGAGCGCCCCACCGAGCTCGACTTCCTCGCCGCGATCCTCAACGGCATGGAGGACTCCGGGGCCGCGCAGGGTGCGGGCGCCGCGGGCGCCGGCAAGGGCGAGGACAAGCCCGCGGTCAACGGCAACGGCGGGGACCCGTCCGCCACGCGCAACGGCTCCAACCTGTCGACCGCGCTGTCGATCATGGAGATGTGCTGGGGCGACGTCGGCCTCCTGCTCTCGATCCCCGGCCAGGGGCTGGGCAACTCGGCGATCGCCGCGGTCGCCTCCCCCGAGCAGCTGAAGGAGTTCGGCGGCCGCTGGGCGGCGATGGCGATCACCGAGCCCGAGGCGGGGTCGGACTCGGCCTCGATCCGGACCACCGCGGTCCTCGACGAGGCGACCGGCGAGTACGTCCTCAACGGCGAGAAGATCTACGTCACCGCCGGCGAGCGGGCCGAGCTCGTCGTCGTCTGGGCGACGCTCGACCGCGAGATCGGCCGTGCGGCCATCAAGTCGTTCATCGTCGAGCGCTCCAACCCGGGCATGAAGCTCGACCGCCTCGAGCACAAGCTCGGGATCCGGGCGTCCGACACCGCGGCCTTCATCCTGCAGGACTGCCGGGTGCCGGCGTCCGCGCTCCTCGGGTCCCCCGAGGTCGACGTGAAGAAGGGCTTCGGCGGCGTCATGCAGACGTTCGACAACACGCGGCCGCTCGTGGCCGCGATGGCGGTCGGCTGTGCGAAGGCGTGCCTGGAGTTCACGCAGGAGAAGCTCGCCGAGGCGGGCGTCGAGGTCGACTACGACAAGCCCGGGCTGTCGCAGTCCGCGGCGGCCGCGAAGTTCCTGGCGATGGAGGCCGAGTACGACGCCGCGCGCCTGCTGACGATGCAGGCGGCGTGGATGGCCGACAACCGCAAGCCCAACTCGGTGCAGGCGTCGATCGCCAAGGCCAAGGCCGGGCGGACGGGGACGGACATCGCG
Organism: uncultured Conexibacter sp.; assembly: GCA_964600395.1. Lineage (GTDB taxonomy): Bacteria > Actinomycetota > Thermoleophilia > Solirubrobacterales > Solirubrobacteraceae > Paraconexibacter. The sequence continues at coordinate 5,282 of CAZRLR010000093.1, read as the reverse complement.
TTCGGCTGCATCGAGCTGTGCGGCTCGATCGGCGTCAGCGAGACGGACCTGCTGGAGAAGTGGGCGCGGGACGTGAAGATCCTCGACATCTTCGAGGGGACGCAGCAGATCCAGCTGCTCATCATCGCCCGGCAGCTGCTGGGGCGGACGAGCGCGCAGCTGAAGTAAGCGTTGCTGCACGGCGGGGGCGTCCGGGACGGGACACCCCCGCCGCTACGGTTCCGCTCGTCCCTCGCTCCCCCGGACGCCGCTAGGAGGGGGACATCCGGCCACTGCCGCCCCGCCGGTGCTCGGGTGGTGCGGGGCAGCTATGGGGCCTTGGAGCTGCGGAGGATGGCCGTCAGGATCGCGGTCATCGTTGCTCCGATGAGGAGTGCTGGGGTGAGGGCCGGAATTCCGCTGGTGGCGACGAGGGCGGCGGGGAGGCCCGCTCCGATGGCTCCGGTGAGGGGCCAGAGGAGCAGCCAGCCCACGATGACGAAGCCGCCCGTCCCGCCGGTGTCGGTGTTCGTCGCCATGGCGAGGACGCTCGGCGGCAGGCGCCCGCCGCGGCGGGCCGAGAGCGCCGCGGTCAGCGTCGCGACCGGGACGGCGAGCAGCGCCGTGACCACGAGGGCACCCGCGGGCACGACGGTCGCGCCGCCGAGAGCGCAGGCGGCGGCCGCGAGCAGGACCGTCGTCAGGAGGACGAGCGCCGGCAGGGCAGCGTGGGCGAGCAGGATCCGCCCCCAGGACGCGCGGAGGAGGATGCGGGTGCGGCCGGGCTTGTCGACCTCCTCGCGCAGGGGCTCCATCAGGCGGGTGCCCGCGACGAAGAGCAGCAGGCCGCCGACGAGCGCCGCGGTCACCCGGTCGGCGGCGACGAGCAGCAGGGCGGCGCCGCCCCCGGCGAGGACGACGGCCTCGGCCGCGCGGGCGGGCGTGCGGCGCAGCGCGGTGACCCCGCGCCACACGAGCAGCGACGTCAGGCCCGCGCGACCGGGCCAGCGCGAGGCCCGGGCCTCGGTGCTGCGCGGCGCGCGGGTGATCGCGGCGGTGCTCAGCGCCTGGCGCATCGAGCGGGCGTCGAACGCGGCCAGCGACGCCGTCGCGCCGGCCCGGGCCTCGGCGCGGCGCAGGTGACGCTCGGCGGGGCAGCGGCCGCAGGTCCGGACGGCGAGGGTCGCGGCGGCCGCGGCGCTCGCAAGCAGGAGGGCGAGGGCGAGCGGCCAGCCGTCCCCCTGGACCGGGGCGCTCGCCCAGCCCCACGGACCCGACCAGCGGACGACGCGGGCGACGTCGGCGTGGCGCTCGCCGGCGACCCCGGTCGCGACGCCGGCCACCAGGGCGAGCCACGTCAGCGGGCCGAGCGCGCGCTCGGCGCGGGCCGAGGCCTGCGTCCACCAGGCGGCCGCGACGCCGAGCACGCCGACGGCCGCCATCGCGACGATCATCCCGACGGCGCGGGCGGCCTGGATCGACCGACCGTCCCCGGCCAGGCCGAGGGCGATCACGCCGCCGAACCCGGCGCCGACGAGGGCCCCGGTCGCCAGCGCGGTGAGCAGACGCCGCGACGCGAGCGCCCGGCGGTCCAACGGTGCGCCGAGCAGGTGCGCGACGTCGGCGACGGCGTACACGACCGGCCCCTGGTAGGCGCCCCAGCGCGCGAGGACGACGAGCGCGACGAGGACGGCGGACGGGCCCCAGGTCGCGGCGCCGTCGTAGGACAGAACCTGGGCGAGCGCCTGGTCGACGGCGTCGAAGATGCCGACGCCGAAGATCGCCGTCACGAGGACGAAGGTGTAGACCGTCTCCGCCCGGCGGGCCAGCGACGGGCCCGGGACGGTCGTGCGCCGCCACGCCCGGACGGTCGCCAGCCGCGCGGCGCGATCCGCCGTGGACGCGGCGGACTCCGACGGCAGGGGCGCCGCGTTCACCGCCATCCGCGCTCCCGCGCCCGCTCGCGGACCTGCGCCCACGGCCCGGTGTCGAGCACCACGCCCTCTTGCAGCATCACCGCGCGGTCGGCCAGCCCGTCGGCGAACGGGAGCTGATGCGTCGTGAAGAGGACGGCCGTCCCCGCGGCCTTGGCCTCGGTCAGCAGCGTCGACAGCAGCTCCTGGGAGGGCGGGTCCAGCCCGACGACCGGCTCGTCGAGGACGAGCAGCCGGGCGGGCCGGACGAGCGCGCAGGCCAGGGCGGTCTTCTGGCGCATGCCGCGCGAGAGCTCGCGCGGGAGGAAGTCGCGGCGCGCGTGCAGGCCCAGGCGCTCCAGCAGCGCCGGACCGCGCTCGGCGAGCTCGTCCTCGGCGACGCCGTGCGCGAGGGCGACGAGCTGCAGGTGCTCGGCGACGGTCAGGTCGTCGTAGAGGAGCGGGTTGTCCGGGACGAGGGCCAGGGCGGCCCGCGCGTCCTCCGCCTCGGGTTCGGTGTGTGGGTCGGCGCCGGCGATCGTCACCTCGCCCGCGGTCGGCGCCAGGAGGCCGGCGATGATGCGCACCGCCGTCGACTTGCCCGAGCCGTTGGCGCCGATGAGCGCGACGCACTCGCCGGGGCGCACGTCGAGGGTCAGGCCGGCGAGGGCGTCCAGCCGTCCGTAGGAGTGGGCGAGCCCGCGGGCACGCAGGACGGTCTGGGTCATGGAGGGTCTCGGGCGCGCGGCGGATCGGAGGGTGGTGCAAGGACCGGCCGCGCCCGCCGGCCACGTGGCGACGAGCCTACCGCTCCATCACGCGGTGCGGCCCGATGTCGGGCAGCGCAAACTCGTCCGACACGATGCGGAAGCCGGCCCGCGCGTAGAGGGTCAGCGCCGGGGTGCGGGCGTTGCACCAGATCCGCCGGGCGCCATGCAGCTCCGCGTGGGCGACGAGCGCCTCCAGGACCGCGGAGCCGTACCCCCGGCCCCGCGCGGACGGCGCGGTGGCCATGCCGCGGATGCGCCAGCCGCCGCGGCCGTCGTCCTCCCCGTCCGGGCCGACGAGCCCGCAGGCCAGCAGGGCGCCGTCGGCGTCGCGGACCCCGAACGCGCCGGCACCGGCCGGTTCGTGGGACGCGAGCGTGTCGAGGCTGTCGAGCGGGCGAAGGACGGCCTGGCGCAGCGGGCGGGTGTCGGCGAGCGGGACGGGGACGGCGAGCGGGACGGGGACGGCGGCGGGCACCGGGTCAGGGTAGGCGTCGTGGCCGGGTCGCCGCGGGGACGGCGTCCATGGTGCGCGGCCGGTCGGAGGGGAGTGCATCCGGTGTCGCCCCGGCAACACCAGATGCACTCCCCTCCCCGAGCCCCGCACGGGGTCCATCATGTGCTGCCCCAGCAACACACGATGGACCCGCACGGCGTCCATCATGTGCTGCCCCAGCAACACACGATGGACGCCCTGCCCGGGTCACGGCCCTGCCGGGCCCCCAGGCTGCGGCGGACCGGCGGCGCCGTCAGAGCTGCAGGCGCCGGGAGAGCGGGCGGGCGACGAGCGCGGTGATGATCAGCGGGACGAGCGCGAGCCAGACGACGGGGTCCCCGAGGTGGAAGCCCTCCACGCGCGTCCCGAGGATGACGACGATCGTCGAGAGTGGCAGCGTCCCGAGGACGGACGTCCACACGAACGTCCACAGCGGGACCCGCGCGACCCCGGCGACGTAGCCGACGAGGCTGTAGGGGACGATCGGGATCAGGCGCGCGCAGAGCAGCACGGTGACGCCGCCGCGCTGCACGGCCGCCTCCATCCGGTCCAGGCGGTGCCCGCCGGCCAGGCGTCGCAGCACGGGCCGCCCGGCGTGGCGCCCCATCCAGTACGTGAGCAGCGCCGAGGCCAGCCACCCGGGGACGACGATCGCCAGGCCACCGGCGAGGCCGTAGACGTAGCCCGCCGTCGCGGTGACGAGCTCGGACGGGAAGAGCACGACGGCGTGGATGAGCATGAGCGCCACGAGGACGAGCACGCCGACGGCGCCCAGGTCGCGCAGCTGGTCGCGCAGCTCGGTGCCTTCGCCGCGGAGCGCGTGGCCGGCGGCGTCGCGCAGCTCCGGGACGGCGAGCACGACGACCGCTGCGAGCGCGACGGTCACCAGCACGAGGACGACGCCGAGCCAGCCGCGGTCCTCCGCCGGGGGCGTGACAGGGCCGTCGGCCAGCGGCGGTTGCGGGCTCCCTGACACCAGGTCAACGACCTTACCGGTGCCCTCTGGCCCGCCTGAGAAGATGCTGTCAGATCGTGCCGCCCGCCCCCGACCCGTCCCTCGTGCCGTCGTCCTACGACCCGCTGGTCTGCCTCTCGCTCGAGCGACTCGTCGAGCGGTTCGCCGTCGCGCGCGACCACGGGGACGAGGCGGCCGCCCGCCAGCTGTGGGGCGCGATCGCGCTGAAGCTCGACGGGCGCCTGAAGATCTACGTGCGCGGCTTCCGCGTGCCAAGCAGCGACCGGCCGCTGAGCGAGGAGGACCAGGACGAGGCCTTCCAGCGCGCGCGACGGCGCGTGTGGTTCAAGCTCGGCGCGTCCTTCCGCGGCGTGAGCGCCGGCGAGGTCTGCAACGCCGCCAAGAAGGCGACGTGGTACGCCTGCGTCGACGTCGCCCGCGAGCGCATGAAGCGCGAGCAGCATCTGCACCGGGCCCGCTCACGCCCGGGCGGGGCGGACGACGACGTGGACGAGCTGGACCGCCTGTCGCGCCTGAAGGCGGCCGCGACCTTCGAGCGCGCGACGGAGCTCACCGACCTCAACGACGAACTGGACCGTGCCATGGCCCGCATGCAGAACGACAGCCACCGCGAGGTGCTGCAGCTCGAGCGTCTCGGCGTCCCCGACGCGGAGATCGCGCAGCGGCTGGGCATCAGCACCGACAACGTCTACCAACGCCGCCAGCGCGGCCTGACCGCCCTGAGGGAGCTGCTCGCCGATGCGCCCGCTTGACGACGTCCTGGCGAGCTTCAAGGCCGACTGGCTCGCCGGGCGCGACCCGGACGTCGACGCCTACCTCGCGCAGGTCCCGCACGACCAGCGCGACGCCTTCGTCGAGCTCGTCGACACCTTCATCACGCTCACGCCCGACCCCGAGCTGCAGGCCGGCGTCGTGCCGGCGCGCCTGGCGGCCGACCCGGCGCTGACGGCGATCGCGGCGACGTACGCGGCGGCGCCCGGGACGCTGGCCGAGCTCGTGCCACGACTGCGCGCGACGCGGCGCTGGTCGGTCGCCGAGCTGGCCGGCGCGTTCGTCGAGCGCCTCGCGCTGCCCGGCACCAGCACCGGCAAGGTCGCGGACTACCTCGAGCGCGTCGAGCGCGGCGAGCACGACGGCGCCTCGGTCTCCCG
>CAZRLR010000092.1:0-12310 GCA_964600395.1 uncultured Conexibacter sp. | reverse complement strand
GCGGCGGCCGGGTCGCGGTCGGCGTCCCACCCGGCGAAGATCGCGTCGCCGTAGTAGTTGATGACGGTGCCCTGCGCCTGGCCCAGCAGGTCGCGCAGCTCGGTGAAGAGCAGGTCGGTGACGGTGCCGACGGCCTCGCCGCCGTGGGCCTCGGTGAGCGTCGTGTAGCCGACGACGTCCCCCACCACGACCGCCAATGGGGTGCTCGCCGCGACCCGGATCGTCGCCTCGATCTGCGCGACCGCCTCCTGCACGCGCTCCTCGTCCGCCGGCGCCGAGAACACCAGCCGCGTGGCGCCGATGTCGATGACGTCCCCGTCCGTCAGGGCGATGCGCTCGCCCCGCTCGACGCGCCGGGCGTTGACGTAGGTGCCGTTCGTGCTCGTGTCGACGAGGACCGCGTCCTCGCCGCGGACGGTGATCTCGAGGTGGTCGCGCGAGATCGCGGGGTCCTCGACGATCAGGCGCTGGGCCGCGTCGACCCCGGCGCACTCGCGGCCGACGCGAAGCCGCGCCCCCACGGGGACGCGGCGTTCGGTCGGCCGGCCGGGATCGGCGATGAGCCAGGTCGCCATGGGTCAGGCGGGCGCGACCCAGTTGTCGGCCATGTGCGGGATGAGGGCGTCCTGGATGTCCTGGTCGGTCGAGGGCTGGGCGGCCGGGCTCAGGCCGCCGCAGGCGTCCTCGTCCTGCTGCGGGTCGTAATGGTGGCCGCGGCGCTCGATCGTCGTGACGAGGTGGCCGGCGGCCTTCATCGCGCTGAGCTCGTTGCGCACGCCGGTGATCGGGTAGGTGCTGTCGCACGTGTGGGCGAGGTGGACGACCGGGAACTTCCACGCCGCGGCGGCCAGCGCGTCGGCCTGCGAGAGCCCCGTGTCGCGGAACGGCGAGGTGTTGACGGCCAGCACACCGGCGAACGTCTTGGCGTTGTAGAAGGCGGTCCGGTAGGACAGGTCGCCGCCGGAGGAGTAGCCGCCGATGACGACGCGCCGCGGGTCGATGTTGAAGCGGGTCTTCGCGTCGGCGATCGCGGTCATGACGCGGGCGGGATGGGTGCTCATGTTCCAGCAGTCGCCGTCGGCACCGTCGGGGGCGATCGTGATGTAGGTCTTGTCGTCGTAGTAGTCGCCGACGGTGTAGGTGTCGCCCTCGCTCTCGCCGCCGCAGCCGTGCAGCCAGACGAGCAGCTTGGTGGGCGTCTTGTTCGTCTGGTCGTAGTCGGTCGGGACGAACGCGAAGTACTTGCCCGCGCTGTCGCTGACGGCGAACGGCTTCTCGGTGGCGGGCACCTTCACGGGCGCGCAGGCCGGGGTGCTGCAGGCCGCCGGCGTGCCCGGGGTGCCGGCCGGGACGGGGCCGGGCGTCGAGGTCGGGGTGGGCGTGGACGTCGGGGTCGGCGTCGAGGTCGGGGTGGACGTCGGCGTCTGGCCGGTCGGGGTCGTCGTCTGCGGGCCCTGCTTGGGCAGCCGCCGGTCCAGCGCCACGCGGCAGTTGTTCGTCTCGGAGCGCTCGCGCACGCGGCGGCTCGGGTCGGCGCACACCTTGAAGGTCGTGCGGGCCTGCCCGAGCCCCTTCTGGCTGACGCGCACCGTGATGCGCGCGGTGGCGAAGCGCGAGAGGCGCGGCACCGAGAAGCGACGGAGCGTGCGGGCGCCGACCACCAGCGAGGCGGAGGTGCGGCCCACGGCGCGGCCGCCGTTCGTGACCGTGAAGGAGCCGGCGACCGTGTCACCGGCGACCGCCAGCGAGGCGCGGGCGATCGACAGGTCCGGCTTGGACGGGGGTGCGGCCTGGGCGGCGGTCGGGATGACGGCGGCCGAGGCGGCAAGGGCGATGAGTGCGGTTCGGAGCATGGGGTGAGTGTCCGGGCGGGAGCCTGTCGCCAGTACGCAGTTTGACGGGTTCGCAGCACGTGGTGTGTGGTCTTTACCCGGCTGTCAGCGGCGCCGGGGACCGGTGTCGCCCGGGTCGCTCAGCATGAGGTCAACGTCCCGGCCGTTCGCCTTCAGCTCAGCCAGAGGGCACACCGATGGCACAGGCGCGCCACCCGCCGGGTCGTCCAGATACATCGCCTGACGTTCGATCCGGGTTGACCCTTGAGCCCGCCGGATCGAGATGATCGCGGCTTCGAAAGGCTGCTCCACGAGCGCTCCGACGGTCACTTGGAGCAGGCGCGTCGTCTTCACGCTCTCGGAGACGTGGAGGTGCCCGTTGATCACGATCGCCGAGCTCGCATGGGCTTCCAGGGCGGCCAGGACCTCCGTGGTCCGAGGATGATCGCCGGGATACGCAAGACCTCGCGCGGCGAAGCTCGCGGCCCGCGAGATGACGGGGTAGTGGCTGAACAGCACCGTGTGTTCGCCGGTCTCACGGGTGGCGCAGACGGGATCGGCGGACGTCCAGTCGATGGCCGCGATGCGCAGGCCTCCGAGGTCGTGGCCGGCGGCGTCCAGGAGACGGAGGCGACCGCCGAATCCACGGACGGCGTCGCGCAGGGCATCGTCGCGTTGCAACTGGTCGTGGTTGCCGGGGAGGACGAAGACCGGGCCTGACCGATGCCGGTCGAGCGCCTCCAGCACCACGTCGAGGGAGGCGCGGTCTCCGTCGTGCGTGAGGTCGCCGGTCACGAGGACGGCGTGGGCGCCAGCGCGTTCGAACCAGGCAAGCGCCATCTCGAGGCGGTCGAGGACCCGCGGAACGTCGAACTGGCCGTGATACGCCAGTTGCCGGTGCGTGTCGACGGTGTAATGGAGGTCGGTGATGACACCGACGAGCGTCTCGGACAGCGTCACCGGCACGGGACCGTCTCCACCCCGGGGAGGTCCACGACGACTACGAGCACATCGCCCCTGCCATCCGCACGATGAGGTCAAGCGTGTCGACCATCGCCGATCCGGTGCTCGTCGATGCTGCTCTTGTGGGCGTGGGGCGAGGGAGCGAGCGTGAGGTACCGCAGCAGCTTCGGGTCATCCAGGCGGCCGAACGTGAGGTCAGCGGGCATCGTTGCGCCGCGGACTGACGGCACGGCGACGACGAAGAGGCCGGCCGCCCGCGCGGCGCGTGCGCCGAGCGGGGAATCCTCGAAGGCAATGGCGTCGGAGGGGGCCACACCGAGGCGGAGGCAGGCCTCGAGGTAGACGTCGGGCGCGGGCTTGTGGGCCGGAGTCTGCTCGGCGCTCACGATGCTGCGGAAGCTGCCGCCGATTCGGTGGCGCTCGAGCACGCTCATCAGGACGTCGCGCGGCGCGTTGCTCGCGACCGCCAGCGGCATCCGATCGCCCAGAGCGTTCACGATCCGATGCACCCCGGGAAGGATGGGGGGCGGGTCGGCGGCGAAGGCGGCTCGCAAGTGCCGACGCAACTCCTGCTCGCTGACGATCGCACCGAGCTCGCGTCCGAGCCGAACGGCTGCGCCAGCTACCGAGGCCCCGGCAAGCGCGTCGACATCGACGCCCGCCAATGACCCGCCGTGGTCGCGGGCCACCTCCTCGTAGGCGCTCCTCCAACACCTGCCGGAGTCCACGAGCAGGCCGTCGCAGTCGAAGACGGCAGCGCGAGGCCACAGCAGCGGCCGACGCGCACGCGTCGGCACGGCCGGCGGCCTCGAGACCTGGACAGGTGGTCGGTCAGGCATCGACGAGACGACCATTGCGGTGTGAATAGTTCGTTACCCAATATTGCTCCGTCACGAAATGAATCGTACAGTCGTGTCAACCCAGCTGCCCGACAGGAAGCCCGAATGCCCGAAGCCCCGCTCAACACGAACCTCGACTCTCCGCAACAGGTGCAGGCGCGGGTACGTGCGCACCTGCCGAACCTGCAGGCGGCCGAGGCGCGCGTCGCGAAGGTGATCCTCGATCAGCCCAACGTCGTGATCTACAAGTCCACGAGCGAGCTGGGGCAGCTCGCGGAGACCTCAGGCGCCACCGTCGTGCGCTGCGTGCAGAAGATGGGCTTCAAGGGCTTTCACGACCTGAAGCTCGCCTTGGCCAACGACCTTGCCGTCTTCGAGCAGGCCGCTGCCGAGAACCCGCCGGCCTCGAGCTCGGATCCGCGAACAGCGGTTCTCTCGCAGATCACCCGAGCCGGGGCAGAGAGCGTGCGTGACGCCGGCGCGCTTGTCGACCCAGAGGCGTTCGACGCCGTCGTCTCGGCGATCGCGGCAGCTCGTCGGCTGCTGTTCTGCGGCGTGGGAACGTCAGCGCCGCTCTGCCAGGACGCCGCCTACCGCTTCGCTGCGATCGGCGTACTGGCCGAGGCACCGCCCGACGTCCACGTGCAGCACGTCGTCGCCCGTCTGCTGACGGCTCAAGACGTGTGCGTCCTGGTGAGCCACAACGGTTCGACCCGGGAGACGCTCGCAGCCGCGGAGGCCGCCCGGGATGGCGGCGCGACGACGGTGGCGATCACGAGCTTCGCGAGTTCCCCGCTCACCGAGATCGTCGACCACACGATCGTCGCGGGGACCCGCGAACTCGCCCTGCGCCTCGAGGCGATGGCGAGTCGCCTTGCGCACCTGGCGCTCCTGGATGCGCTGCTGGTTGCCGTCGCCGGACGCGACGAGCGCCGCTCGCAGGCAGCCCTCGCGCTGTACAGCGACATCCTTGGCGAGCATCGCCTGTGAGCCCCGAGGCCGACATCCTCGCGGCCGAGACCATGGCACCCGCGCCGACAGGGGGCGAGCACGATGCCGGCCTCCGCGCTCGCCCGGCGCGCTTCGGCGGCGTGCTGCGCTGCACGGACGTCTCCGTCGCGTTCGGGCCGACGGTGGTCCTGTCCGATGTCTCGCTCGAGCTGCACGCCGGGGAGGTGCACGTCCTGATCGGCCCCAACGGCGCCGGCAAGACGACGTTGGCCAACGTCATCAGCGGCCATGTCGTGGCGCAGCGAGGAACGGTGCTGCTCGACGGCAAGCCGCTCACCGGACCACCACACCGCCGCGCTCGCCGCAGCCTGGGTCGCAAGTTTCAGATCCCAAGGGTCTTCCCCCGGTTGACGGCCCGCGAGCAACTCGAACTCGCTGCCCCTCACGCCGATCTGAGCCATCTCGAACAGCAGCTCACCGAGCTCGGCGAGACACCTGGCGACGAGCTGAGCCACGGCTGGCGGCAATGGCTCGAGCTGCAGATGGTCCTCCTGCAGCGGCCATCGGTGATCGTCCTGGACGAGCCGACCGCCGGGATGCCCCGCAGCGACCGCGGGAAGCTCGCCGACACCATCGACGCGGTCGAGTTCGGCACCTTCCTCATCGTCGAGCACGACCTGGACTTCGTCGCACGCATCGCGGACCGCGTCTCGTTCATGCACAACGGCCGCCTGCTCCTGACCGGAACGTTCGACGAAGTCAGCCACCACCCGACCGTCCGCGAGGCGTACATGGGGACCGGCGCAGATGCCACCTGAGCTGCTGTCCGCGAAGACGCGCGAACCGGCGAGGATCGGCGAGACCTCGGCACTCCGCGCCGAGATCGACGTGCTGCGCGACCGGGCGACGGTCGTGCGGAACGTCGACCTCACCGTTCGGACTGGAGCGGCTCTCGGGATCGTCGGCCGTAACGGCGTCGGAAAGACGAGCCTGCTGGCGGGGGTCATGGGCTTGCTCCCCACCACGGGCACCGTCCACCTCGACGGCATCGACATCTCCGGCTGGCCGACGCACCGCCGCGCGATCCACGGCGTGGCGCTTGTCCCACAGGGTCGGCGTCTGTTCGCGGATCTGAGTGTCGCCGACAACCTGCGGACCGCCACCGTGAGCCGCAGCGCCGACGGTCCCACCTTCGACGTGTTCGAGCTGTTCCCGAACCTGCGTGGGCTCCTGGGCCGACGTGCCGGAGTGCTGTCCGGCGGACAGCAGCAGCAGGTCGCCATCGCCCGGGCGATCCTGCGACGACCACGCCTGCTGCTCCTGGACGAGCCCACCGAGGGGCTCGCTCCGGGTGTCATCGATGAGGTCGTCCAAGCGCTGGCCGCCCTGCGGGCTGGCGGGCTCACCCTCGTCCTCGCCGAGCAGCGCCTGGATGTCGTCCGCACCCTCTGCGACCAGATCGCCGTCATGCGCGCCGGCGAGGTCGCCGCCCAGGGCCACACCGACGCGCCCGAGATCTGCGCGCTTCTGCACACCCTCTGACCGACCAACTACGAGCCGAAACGAGAGCAGCCATGAACACCAACAAGACCACCCGTCGGGACATCCTCAAGCGCGCCGGCGGAGCCGCGGTCGGAGCCAGCTCCCTCGCCACCCTGCTCGCCGCGTGCGGCTCCAGCGACACGCCCTCCGCCACCGGTGCCGCCAACCCGGCGAGCGCGAGCGACTCCAAGGACGCCATCAAGGTCGGCGTGCTCTTCTCGTTGTCCGGTGCGCTGTCGATCGCAGAGACCTCGATGAAGAACGCGACCATCCTCGCGATCGACGAGCTCAACGCCAAGGGCGGCATCGGAGGGCGCAAGATCATGCCCGTGATCGAGGACTACGCCTCCGACTTCAGCGTCGTGGTGCAGAAGGCCCGAAAGCTCGTCAACCAGGACAAGGTCGCCGCGACCATCGGCTGCTACGCCTCGGCCTCTCGCAAGGCGGTGCTCCCGGTGTTCGAGCAGGCCGGGGCTGTTCTGCTGTACCCGACCTTCTACGAGGGTCTCGAGTGCTCGACGAACGTCATCTACACCTCGCTGGTTGCCGCGCAGCACTTGACCGACACCACAGAGTGGATGGTCAAGAACGCCGGCAAGAAGATCTACATGGTCGGCTCCGACTACGTCGGACCGCAGACGTACAACGCGATCGTCAAGAAGCTCGCCGAGCAGCAAGGCGCGACGGTGGTCGCCAACCGCTTCTTCCCGCTCGACCAGACGGAGTTCGGCTCCGCCCTCAGCGCCATCCAGGCCGCCAAGCCCGACATCATCTGGAACACGATCGTCGGTGCCGGCATCCCCGCCTTCCTCAAGCAGTATCAAGCCGCCGGGTTCACCCCGGAAAAGACACCGATCTTCTCCGGCATCTGCACCGAACAGGAGCTCGCGGCGGTCGGTGGCAAAGCGGCCAAGGGCCACTACTTCCCCGCCTCCTACTTCGAGACGGCCGACACGGCGGACAACCGGTCCTTCGTCAAGCGCTACCAGGACGCCTACGGCTCCGACCAACCGGCCAACATGCCGATGCAGGCGTCCTACACGTCCGTCCTGCTGCTGGCCGCGGCCATCGAGAAAGCCGGCGAGGCGACTCCCGCGGCGATCCTCAAGGCCTTCCCGGGAGTCAGCGCGACAGCCCCGGGCGAGGGAACGGTCACCGTTCGCCCGAACCACCACACCACGCACACGGTCTCCCTCGGCCAGGCCAACGACAAGGCCCTCTACGACGTGGTCGTCAAGTTCGCCCCGCGTGAGCCCGACCCGTTCCCCGCCAGCGTCGTGCCGGCGTCGAAGATCCCCTCCTGCCCGCGTCGCGAGACCACCTAGGGGCGCGAACGCATGCTCATCCAGATCCTCGCTCAGGGCCTGAGCGTGGGAGCGGTCCTCGCGCTGAGCGCACTCGGGCTCACGATCATCTACGGGGTCATGGGCGTCGTGAACCTCGCCCACGGCGAGTTCGTAATGCTCGGCGCCTACAGCATGGTGCTGCTCAGCGCTCCGCTCGGCCCGTGGGCAGCCATCGCCTTGACGCCCGTCCTCGTGGGCCTGATCGGCCTGCTGCTGGACCGCAGCCTGATCCGCTGGCTGTATCACGACCCCGTCAAGTCCATGCTCGGCACGTTTGGCTTGGCGATCGTCATCCGGCAACTCGTGCTGATCGCCGAGGGACCCGGGTTGCGCTACGTCGGGCTGCCGGTCGACGGCAGTCTCTCCCTGGGCTTCGGCGAGCAGTTCCCGATCTGGCGGGTCATCCTCATCGCTTTCGCCGTCACCACCAGCATCGCCGTGGGACTATGGCTGGCGCGCTCCGCCACCGGTCTGAAGGTCCGCACCACCACCGTCGACTCCGAGATCGCCGCGTCACTCGGCATGAACGTCTCGCGGGTCAACGCCCTTGCGTTCGCGGTCGGCACTGGGTTGGCCGGCCTCGCCGGGGCGCTCATCGCCCCGCTGAACTCGGTGTATCCGAATATGGGCGTCACCTACCTGGTCGGCGCGTTCCTCGTCGTCATCCTCGCCGGCCTGAGCAATATCCGAAACGGCCTGCTCTGGGCCGCAGGAGTCGGCCTGCTCACCGCTGCGGTCGCCGTGCCGGCCGACGATGTCCTCGCTCAAGTCGTGGTGTGGACCGCTGCCCTGACCATCGTGGCGCTGCGCAAGCAGACCCTCGTCGCAGCCCGCGTCTGATGCGCCGCCGAGTCAGAGTCCGCCCCCGCCCCAAGGCCGCCGCGCTCGGGCTTCTCCTCTTGGCCGGCCTGCTGCCCGCCCTGCTCTCCGAATTCACGATCGGTCTCGTCGCGCTCTGGCTGCCGCTGGTCATCCTCGCGATTTCACTGGACCTGCTCTGGGGTGAGAACAGGATCATCTCCTTCGGGCACGGCGCGTTCTTCGCCGGCGGCGGATACATCGCCGGGCTGCTGCTTCGCGGGCCTGGCGCCGACACCACCAACGCCAACTATGCGCTGCTCAGCGACAGCACCGAAACGTCGGCGTTCTCCGCGGCCGTCAAGACGCTCGCGTCGCCGCAGATCGTCGGCGTGCCCGTGCTCGCGTTCGTCCTGCCGGTCGTCATCTGCGGTCTCTTCGGCATCCTCGTCGGCGCCGTCATCCACCGCATCGGGTCCGAGGAGATCTACGCGCCGTTGGTCACGCTCGGCGTGGGCGTGATCGCCGCCACCGTCTTCCTCAAGCTCGCCGCGATCGGCGGCAGCAACGGCCTGTCAGGCATCCCGCCCTACACGCGCGACATCGCGGACGGATCGCAGCGGTCCATCTACTACTTCAACGCCGTCTGGCTGATCCTGGTCTACATCGCCTACGCCGCCTTCCGCGGCTCTCGCATCGGATGCCGCTGGCGCGCCTCGGGTGATGACCCGATCCGCCTAGAGGCGCTCGGCACCAACGTGCGCCGCTTCCGCGCGCTCGGTTTCGGTGTCAGCACAGGGCTGGCAGGACTCGCCGGCGCCCTCTACGTGGGCGCCTCCGGCTTCATGTCCGCCGAGACGGCCACCGTCACTTTCTCCGTGCAGGCCCTGATCTGGCTCGCCGTCGGCGGACCCGGCGCCCTGATGGCACCTCTGGTCGGCGTTCTCGTGATCCAGATCGGAGACCACGAGCTGAGCACCCGCCTGCAGGACAGCTGGCAGTTGCTGCTGGGCGCCACCCTGATCGCCGTGGTCCTCGCAGCGCCGCGCGGCCTGACTGGCCTGAGCGCCGTCCTTCCGAGCATCAGACACCGGCTCGGCCACGCCACCACGACACGATCGGGAGAATCGAGATGACCGCCCCCAGCCCGCGCAAGCTGCGCATCGTCTGCACCAACGACTTCCTCTGCTCGTTGTCACCGATGGCCACGAGCTACGGCCGGCTTCCGGGCGGGCACGCCCTCCAGCGGACGGTCGACCGCCTCCGACACGGACAACCGACCATCTGGGCCGACGCCGGCGACTTCAGCCAGGGTGGACCGCTTTCCACGACGACAGGCGGCGTGCTGAACTTCTACGCGGCAGCCCAGCTGGGCATCGACGTGTCGACGGTCGGCAACCATGAGTTCGACTGGGACTTGCCGCACCTGGCCGAGCATCGTGAGCCGCTCCCGTTCCCGCTGACCTGCGCCAACGTCGACATCGGTCTGCCGCCCACCGCAACGCTCTCCACACCGCTGGGGCCCGTGGGCGTCATCGGCCTCACACACCCGGACGTCAACGCCTTCTCCCCGTACGCACCCAAGCCGCACGCGAACATCGCCGAGATCGTCACCGATCACGCCCAGTCACTGCGTGACGCCGGGGCAGTCGCCGTGATCGTGCTCATTCACTTTGGCGTCAACTGGTCGGTCGCCCCGGATGGCACCCACGAGCCAGACCCCTCACCGGTTCTCGAGCTCTGCGGCCCCTTCCAGCATGACGTCGACGCGATCGTCCTCGGACACACCCTCGGCCGGTGGGCAGGCGTCGTCGACGGCGTCCCCTACGCCCAACCCTGGGCCTTCGGTGCCGAAGTCGGGGTCATCGACCTCGACCTCGACGCCCCGGCCAACCACCACGTCGAGCTCGTACGCGTCGACGCCGAACCCGTCCCGTGGAAGGGCGCCGGACGCAGCGCCATCGATCACAGCGAACGCACCATCGTCGGACATCTTCACGAGCCGCTGCAGATCGACTTCAGCGATGACATCTCGCTCGCCCACTACGCCGCAAGAGCACTCCGCGAGGCCAGCGGCGCGACTGGCGCCGTCGTCCCCGTCGTCGGCATGCACCAGCCCGCCATCGGCGGCGTGATGTACCGCTGGCCCGCCGGCCCGATTACCGACGCTGACCTCTCACGGTTCTGGCCCTGGACCGACGACCGCAGCCTCATCGCGAATGTCTCCGCCGACGAACTACACGCGATCACCAGCTTCACCGCCCCCGAGCCCTGGCTTGCATGGGGTGCCAGCCAGCGCGAGCCCCGCACCGACGGGAACATCACGATCGTGGTCCCCCGGGACTATGTGGACTGGGCCACCATTCAGATCCACCAACTCATCGGGCGTGACCTGAGGTGGCAGCCCGACCCCACGCGTCTACGCGACGCGATCGCGAACTTGCTCGCTGGAGCAGGCGTCTAACTGGCCTGCGTGGCCGCAGAGGCGACTCCCGACGCGTGGGACACGGCTGACGGCCGTCGTAGCGAACTGCTTGCGGTGTGCCAAAGAAGAAGCGCGACTCGCGGCTGCACGAAAGCCGCTTGTCGTCCGGAGCGGTAGTTTTGGGACTTCTCGATCGTTCCAAGCCGAAACTCAGGCGAGCCGCACGCCGAATTTTGGCCGAACAGGCGGATCGCGGCGCCGCCCGCAGAGTTCGTCCCTCTGATACCCCGACGGCTGCACGGGCGCAGCGGGCCGTACGATTCGCGAACACGAAAGGCCGTCGGCAATGCAGGTACCGCAGCACTGACTCGCAGCGTCGCTTCGGCTCGTTGCGGGTAAAACTTCTTGAGGCCCGCTAACTGACGTATCGGAGCTCCAGAGTGGCCGTTCCTGGCGCGGGGCAGCAGCGGTCGACCGTTAGCCGAGGACGTGGAGCGACGCCCGCCGCCTCCTAGGTCGCGTCGCCACCTTGGTCGCCTTGATCATCGGGCGAGATGACAAGCCCTGCCGCACCACCAAGCATCACGAACGCGACTGCACCTGGCAGCAGAGACAGCACGCTGAAGCCGTCGCGGTTCATGGTGTAGGTGAGGTAGGCGAGGGGCAGGCCGATGAGCAACGCCAAGGTCACAGACGACCACTTGATCTTCGGTCGCCTGCCGATGCCTGCAAAGCGGCCCACCTCCCGCTCCACGTGGTCTACCAAGTGCATGTGGGCAGCGCTGTGCTCGCCGAAGCTCGCGGAGTCACGAAGCTCGTGTACAAGAGCCAGGTCTGCTCGGATCGCAGCACGTCGGCGAGGCCGACCCACCAACCCCAAGCCACCGAAGATTGCCGCAAAGAAGTCGAGCACCGCTTTCACGCGAGAGTCCATGACGACGCATGGTGGGTCATGAGGCGGACGCAGTCGCCGCTGCCCGCCGCCACCGCCGCGCACCGAGTTGAGTCACTCTTTCGCGCGCAAACCTGTCTACGCTCTGCTGGTAGGGCCCATGCTGCTGCCGACCCACCGTTGGAGCACCGGGTAGACCTTCCGCAGTCTCGAATGCAGCGTCCGTGTCGGTGCGCACTCGGATCCAATGCGGCAGCGGCTCTCGGCCCCGGTGGTCGGTGCCGACCTCGCGGGGCTTTGCGCCTCTACTGCAGCGGACTAGGATCGCGCCCCAGCCACGCCGCTCTCAAAACGCGGTCCGCAGCGTGATCAATCCAGTCACGCATTCGGACAAAAGTAGTGCGAGCGGGCTCGATCTGTGGCCGGCGACAAGTGGGCGAGAGCATCACGACCTTCGTATCGGGTTGGTGGCGCTGCGAGTATGCGGCGGTGGACGTCGAGATTGAAATTAAGAACTACCGCTGTTTCCCGGACGATGCGCCCGCGACGATCCGCCTGCGTGATGGTCTAACGGGGGTCATAGGGATCAACAATGCGGGCAAGTCGACTCTGTTACGCCTGCTGTACGAGCTGAGGCCGCTGTGGCAGAAGCTTGGGCAGCACGAGGGGTTGGGACAAGCCTTAGCCGGTGGGCGGATGGGCAACAACCAGATCTCGATTCT
>CAZRLR010000091.1:0-12325 GCA_964600395.1 uncultured Conexibacter sp. | reverse complement strand
CCTCCGCCCCCAGGGAGCAGATGTAGGCGTAGGAGCGCACGAACACGCCGTAGTTCCCCTGGAAGCCGCGGAGCCGGCCGATGGACTTCGATCCCGGCCCCTGCGCGGGCTCGGCGACGAGGTCGAACACTGGGCCGTCACCGGAGTCGCTGCGCGTGATGATCGGCGCCGGCAGGTACGGGGCGATGCGGTCGCTGACCGCGATCGGCCCGGAGCCGGGGCCGCCGCCGCCGTGCGGCTGCGTGAACGACTTGTGCAGGTTGTAGTGGACGATGTCGAAGCCCATGTCGCCCGGGCGCGAGATGCCCATGACGGCGTTGAGGTTCGCCCCGTCGTAGTAGAGCGTCGCGCCGACCTCGTGGACGATGTGCGCGATCTCCTCGATGTTCGGGTCGAAGACGCCCAGCGTGTTCGGGTTCGTGAGCATGAGGCACGCGACGTCCCGGTCGGCCTTGGCCCGCAGGTCGTCGATGTCGACGCCGCCGTCGACGTTCGTCCCGACCTTGACGACCTCGTAGCCGGCCATCGTGACCGTCGCGGGGTTCGTCCCGTGCGCGGTGTCGGGGGTCAGGACCTTCCTGCGGTGCTCCCCGCGGTCCTCGTGGTAGGCGCGCGTGAGCAGGACGCCCAGGAGCTCGCCGTGGGAGCCCGCCGACGGCTGCAGCGCGACGTGCGGCAGCCCGGCGACCTCGCCGAGCCGGCGCTCGAGGTTGTACATCAGCTCGAGCGCGCCCTGGGAGCGCTTGGGGTCCTGCAGCGGGTGCAGCCGGGCGTGGCCCGGCAGCGCCGCGACGCGCTCGTGCAGGCGCGGGTTGTGCTTCATCGTGCAGGAGCCGAGCGGGTAGAAGCCCGAGTCCAGGTCGAAGTTGCGCTTGCTGAGGTTGACGTAGTGGCGCACGAGCTCGGGCTCGCTGACCTCGGGCAGGCGCGCGGGCTGCTTGCGGCGGAAGGCGTCCGGGAGCAGGCCGTCGACCTGCGGGACGTCGAGCGTCGGGCACGAGAAGGCGCGCCGGCCCGGCGAGCCCTTCTCGAAGATCGTCTTGACCTCGCTGCGCTGCATCGGGGTGCCGTTCGTCACGCCCGCCGGGACCTCGCCGTTCAGCGGGCGGGTCTCGATGCCCGGGTCGCCGTGCAGCGTGTTGTCGTCGACGAGGGTCATGCCGCCACCTCCGCGGTCGTGCGCGCGGTTCGCTCCGCCGCCACGGCCTCGCCGAGCACCTCGACGAGGCGGTCGATGTCCCGGCGCGAGCGCTGCTCGGTCAGGGCCACGAGCAGGCCGCCGGCATGTTCGGCGTCGCCGGTCAGCGCCTGCAGGTCCGCACCCGGGTGGACCCCCGCGTCCTGGCAGCGGTCGATGACCGCCGCGACGGACGGGACGTCGAGCTTCAGCGCGAACTCGCGGACGACGGGCTGGTCGTGCAGCTTGCTCACGCCGTCGAGCGCGCTCAGCGCCTCACGGGCGTAGTGCGTGCGCTGCAGCAGCAGCTCGCCGAGCTCCTGGAAGCCCTGCTTGCCGAGCCACGCGAGGTAGACGACGCCGCCGAGCGCGTTGAGCGCCTGGGCGGTGCAGATGTTCGACGTCGCCTTCTCGCGGCGGATGTGCTGCTCGCGGGTCTGGAGCGTCAGGACGAAGCCGCGGCGCCCGTCGACGTCCGTCGTCTGGCCGGCGATGCGCCCGGGCATGCGGCGCAGGTAGGCGTTCGTCGCGGCGAAGAAGCCGAACGACGGGCCGCCGAAGTCCAGGCGGTTGCCGAGCGACTGACCCTCGCCGACCGCGACGTCGACGCCGCACTCGCCGGGGGGCGCCAGGACGCCGAGCGTGATCGGGTCGACCTGGGCGACGACGACCGCCGGGGAGTCCTTGGCGGCGGCGCTCAGCGCGCTCGCGTCCTCCACAGCGCCCAGGACGTTCGGCTGGGCGAAGAAGACGGCGCTCGTGTCCTGGTCGATCGCGGCCGCCCACGCGTCCGGGTCGGTGACCCCGTCGCGCAGCGGGACGGTGACGACCTCGATGTCGTAGCCGTGCGCATAGGTGCGCAGCGTCTGGATCGAGTGCGGGTGCAGGCCGGCGGAGACGACGTAGCGGGACTTGCCGTTGGCGAGCTTGGCGAGGTAGCCGGCGGCGGCGACGGCGCTCGGCCCCTCGTAGACCGAGGCGTTCGAGACGGGCAGGCCGGTGAGCTCGCTGATCGTCGTCTGGTACTCGAACATCACCTGCAGCCCGCCCTGGGAGATCTCGGGCTGGTAGGGCGTGTACGGCGTCAGGAACTCCGAGCGCGACATGAGCATGTCGATGACGGCGGGGACGTAGTGGTCGTACATCCCGGCCCCGAGGAACGTGATCTCGTCCTCGGCGCTCGTGTTCTTCGCCGCCAGCTCCTTCAGGTGCGCGTACACCTCCTGCTCGGACAGGCCCTCGGGCATGTCCAGACGCTCCCGCAGGCGCACGCCGGCGGGGATCTGGCGGTCGAAGATCTCGTCGAGCGAGCCGACGCCGATCGTCTGCAGCATCTCCTGCAGGTCGGCGTCGGTGGTGGTGGTGTAGCGGCTCATCGGCGAACGTCCTCAATGACGGAAACGGTGGTCCAGGGTCGTCCCTACGACAACGTCCCCTGGTAGGTGGGGCTGTCCAGCAGGCTGTCGGTCTCGGATACGTCGCTCAGGCGGACCTTGACCATCCAGCCCGATCCGTAGGGGTCGTTGTTGATGGCCTCCGGGTCGTCGCCTAGGGCCTCGTTGACCTCGATGATCTCGCCCGAGAGCGGTGCGATGACGTCCGAGACCGCCTTGACGGACTCGACCTCAGCATACGACTCGTCCTTGGTGACGTTCGTGCCCACTGCGGGCGGGTCGAAGAAGACGACCTCGCCGAGGGCGTCCTGGGCGAACCAGGTGATCCCGAAGGTCGCGACGTCGTCGTCGATCTTCGCCCAGTCGTGGTCGGGGTGGTACAGCAGGCCCTCGGGGTAGCTCGCGTCGGACACGACGGTTCCTCTCGGTGTGGTTTCTAGCGCTGGTACAGCGGCTTGGCGGCGACGACGGCGTCGCGCTGCTTGCCGCGCACGTCGATCTGCAGGTGGGTGCCGACGACGGCCTTGTCGGCCGGGACGTAGGCCATCCCGATCCCGACGTCGAGGCTCGGCGACAGCGTGCCGCTCGTCACCTCGCCGCCGCCGACGACGGGGTTGCCCTGGCGGGCGATGCCCTTGCCCTCGACGGTGAAGGGGACGAGCTTCTCGCTCGGGCCGGCCGCGCGGACGGCGCGCACCGCGTCGGACCCGATGAAGCCCGTGTCCTCCTTGCACGCCCAGCCCAGGCCGGCCTCGATGGGGCCGCGGCTCTCCATCAGGTCGTTGCCGTAGAGGTGGTAGCAGACCTCCAGGCGCAGGGTGTCGCGCGCAGCCAGGCCGATCGGCTGGGCGCCGCGCTTGAGCAGCGCGTCCCACACCGCGGGGGCGTGCTCGGCGTACATGAGCAGCTCCACCCCGTCCTCGCCGGTGTAGCCGGTGCCGGCGACGAGCATGTCCAGGCCCGCGATGCGGCGACGGCCGGTGCGGAACTTCTCCGGCAGCGGGCGGTCGGCGAGCGCCTGCACGGTCTCGCGGGCCAGCGGCCCCTGGACGGCGAGCATCGCGGTGGCCTCGGCACTGTCGACGACCTGCACGTCGAAGCCCTCGGCCTGCCGGCGGAACCAGGCCAGGTCCTTGGGGTGGTTGGAGGCGTTCGTCACCGTGAGGTACCGGTCGTCCCCGATGCGGTAGGTGAAGAGGTCGTCCAGGACGCCGCCGTCCTCGCGGCAGAGGACGGAGTACTGCGCGCCGCCGACCTCGAGCTTCTCGACGTCGTTGGAGAGGATCCGCTGCAGGAAGCGGGCGGCGTCGGGCCCGAAGGTCTCGATCTCCCCCATGTGGGAGACGTCGAAGACGCCGACCGCGGTCCGCACCGCCAGGTGCTCCTCGCGGATGCCCGCGTACTGGACGGGCATCTCCCAGCCGGCGAAGGGGACGAGCTTGCCCCCGGCGGCGACGTGCGCGTCGAACAGCGGCGTGCGCTTGAGGGGCTGGTCTTCGGAGGCGGCCACGGGTCCGCGCAACTTAGCAGCGGCCCCGGCCGCCGGCGGGCCCCGCCGCGTGCTCAGGCGGCGGCTTCGGCGGCGACGGCGCCCGCCGGCACGGACGCGCGTGCCGGGGCGATCGCCAGGGCCACGACGCCCGCCGTGAGGGCCGCGCCGACCCCGAAGAGGTAGCCGGCGTCCGAGGCGTCCAGGGCCGCGGCGAGCGACGACGGCTCGCCGACGATGGCGATGAGGATCGCCGTCCCGAGCACGGCACCGAACTGACGGAAGGCGCTCGTCACCGCGCTGGCCACGCCGAAGCGGTCGGCGCCGATGTCGGTCGCCGCGGCGGCCCCGAGCGTCGGGAAGGCCAGGCCGACCCCGAGGCCGGTGAGCGTCATGCCCGGCAGCCACGTCCCCAGCCAGTCCGGCTGCGGGCCGGCGCCCCGCAGCACGAGCAGGCCGGCCGCGTACGCCACGCAGCCGGGGACGATGACCGCCCGGTGGCCGAAGCGGTCGGCCAGGCGCCCGGCGGGCTGGGAGGCGAACGTCGTGGCCAGCGGGCCGGGGATCGTCGCCAGGCCGGCGTGCAGCACGTCGTAGCGCCAGACCCCGGTGAGGAACAGGATGTTGCCGAGGATCGTCGAGAAGAACGCCATCGAGAACAGCAGCGTCCCGAGGTTCGCCCGGCGGAAGGACGCGATCCGCATGAGCGCGGGGTCCACGAGCGGGCGCGGGTGCGTGACGCAGCGACGGGCGACGGCGGCCACGAGGACGGCGGCGACCGCGAAGGCCGCCAGCACGCGGGCGCTCGTCCAGCCCCAGTCGGGGCCCTCGACGATGCCCAGCGCCAGCGCGCCGAGGCCCAGGGCGACCAGGGCGCTGGCCGGCAGGTCCGGCAGGCCGGTGGCGGTCTCGTCGCGCGACTCGTCCAGCGCCCGACGGCCGGCGAGGACGACGAGGACCCCGAGCGGCAGGTTGACGAGGAAGATCCAACGCCAGTCGGCGACCTCGACGAGCAGGCCGCCCAGCGGCGGGCCGCAGGCCGCGGCGAAGGCGGCGGCCGCACCCCAGACGCCGATCCCGGCCGCCCGGCGCTCCGGCGGGTACTGCCCGAGGATCAGCGCCAGGGACACCGGCGCCACGACGGCCGCCGCCGCGCCCTGCAGGACGCGGGCGGCGATCAGCGCCTGCCACGTCGGCGCCACGGCGCACAGCGCGCTGGCGGCGACGAACGCCGTCACGCCGACGAGGAAGACCCGCCGGCGCCCGATCCGGTCCGCGATCCCGCCGGCCGGGATGAGCAGGGCCGCGAAGACGATGAAGTAGCCGTCCAGGACCCAGCTGAGCTCGGACGCCCCGGCCTCGGCGAAGGACGCGCGGATGCTCGGGAAGCTCGTGTTGACGATCGTCGTGTCCAGGAACGCCAGGAACGCGGCGCCGCAGACCGACAGCAGGGCGAGGGATCGACGGGACATGCGCGCAGGCTAGACCGAGTGAGTTGCAGATCGCAACTCACCCGGTGTGCCATGCGTCACACAGCGGGCGGGGCTACAGCTTGCGCGAGAAGAGCGCGACCTTCTCCGTCGCGGAGCCCGCCTTCGCCGTGATCGTCGCGGAGTACTCCCCGGCCTTGGCGCCCTTGGCCTTCAGCGTGATCCGGTGCGTCCTCGTGCCCGCCGCCTTGAAGGTGACGGTCCGGACGACCTTCAGCCCGCGGCGGATGACGACGGTCGCCGAGCCCTTCCTGCGCAGGCTGAACGCGACGCCGAGCGAGCGGTTCGTCGTCCCGCCCCAGGTCGGGCCGCTGAGCTTCGCCGAGCGCAGGACGGTGCACGAGGGCCGGGCGTAGAAGTCCTTCCTTGCCACGAACCGCCGCGCGCCGCCGGAGAACGCCGCCCGGCGCGTGTCGTCCACGCCCTTGCCGACCATCCGGAGGCGGACGAAGTACGCCCCGTCGCTCAGCCGCCGGCCGGCCTTGTCCTTCCGACCGGTCCAGGTGAACGACCCGGTGCGCTTCGTGAAGCGCTTGACGAGGCGCTCGTTCTGCACCCGCCGGCCCTTGGCCTGCTGGAAGACGTCGACGGTGAACGGCTGCTTGACGCGCCGCACGACGGTGAACCGCAGGCCACGGCCCTTGGGCGTGACCTTCACCGAGGCGAAGCCCCCGTTGGCGCGGCACACCGGCCCGGCGCTCCCGCTGCCGGTGCCGGTGCCGTTGCCGCCCGAGGAGCCGCCGGCGCCCGCCCCGGCCTTGGCCAGGTCGTAGGTGTAGATGCCACGGCCGTACGTGGCCGCGAGCAGCAGGCCGGGGTGGCCGGGCTTCAGGCGCAGCGTCGCGATCGGGGCGGTCGGCAGGCCGTCGCCGAGCACGGCGTACTTGCCGCCGTTCGTGCCGTCGGACGCGAAGACGCCGACGTCCGTGCCCACGATGAGCTGGCCCTTGTAGACGACGGACCAGTTGGCCGGCGTGTCGGGCAGGTCACCGGTGATGTCGGTGAACGTCTGCGCGCCGTCGGTGGACTTGAACACGTGGCCCTTGCCGACCTTGCTCGTGTCCTCGCCCACGGCGCCCGGGAAGGCCCAGCGACGGCCGTAGCCCGCGAGCGTCACGTAGACGGTGTCCACGTCGTCGGGGTCGATCCGGATCGAGGTGATCAGGCGCGACGGCAGGCCCTTCGCGGCGGCGATGTGCCACCCGTCGGCGGCGCCGGCCTTGCCGCCCTTGCCGTCCTTGACGTTCGTCGCGATGCCGTTGCCGAACGGCGTGCCCTGGGTGATCGTGTCGCAGTAGCCGCAGAAGCCGACGTAGGCCGACGACTGCTTCGGGGCCGCGGCGTCCGCCGCCGTGGCCTGGGTGAACGTCACCTTGGCGTCGAAGGTGCCCACCGCGGCGAAGTTCGTCACGCGGATGACGTACGTGCCCGGCGTCGGGTTGGGGACCTTGACCTCCTCGGACGGGTCGCTCGTCTGCGAGGTGCCCTCGGACTTCAGCGTGCCGTCGGGCAGCTTGCGGAGGACCTCGAGGTCCCAGTCGAAGGCCGGCTGCGCCCAGGTGACCTTGACGTCCATGAGCGTGTTGCCGGCGCCGGGCGCGACGACGACCTCGTGCTCGTCGGCGCTGAGCGGGTTGAGGCCCATGCCGCTGGGGTCCGGGATCGTCGTGGCGCCGCCCGTGTAGCTCACGTCGGCCGTCTTGGGGCCGGGCGGCGCGGTGCTCGCGCTGCCCCCGATCGGGGAGGACCGCACGTCGACGGCCGACAGCTGGTTGTCGGGGTCCGCCTTGCTCGCGGTCGCCCCGGCGACCCCGGGCTGCTTCTGGGTGCCGAGGTCGTAGACCTTCGTCCAGGCGCCGTCGGGGCCGCCCGTGCGCTCCTGGATGTCGCGGCCACCGATGATGAGGTGCTTGGCGTCCGCCGGGTCCATCTCGAACGGCGTGGCGAACTGCGCGCTCGTCAGGCCCGGGTCGATCGACTTCCAGTTCTTGCCGCCGTCCGTCGTCACCGAGACCGCGCCGTTCGTGTACTCCTCGTAGGCGATGTCGGACTTGTCCGGGTCCACGGCGGAGAAGAAGCCGTCCCCGCCGTAGACCGTGTAGGCGCGGCCGTCCGGGTCGATCTTCATCTCGCCGTTGTCCTGCAGGCCGGCGTAGGTCGTGCCGTCCTTCGCCATGGCCACGTCGTAGGGCAGCGTCGTGTGCATGCCCGTGTTCGATCCGGTGCCCCAGCCGTCGTTGCTGAACGGCTTGCCGGCGGCGACCGTCTGCTTGTAGACGCCGCCGTCGTTGCCGACGAGCAGCGTCACGGCCCCGTCCGCCTTCGGGATGAAGAGGAAGGCGTGCTGGTCGGGGTGCGTCGTCGTCTTGGGGACGCTGCCGCCCTGCGCCGCCGGGCAGAGCGGCAGGCCGTTCGTGGCGGTGAGGATCGTGCAGGTCTCACCGGCGTAGTAGCGCCCGATGACGTTGAACTTCTGCGGCAGGTTGCCGTCGAGCGGCAGGTTGAGGGTCTGGTCGCTCATCCAGACCTCCTCGAGGCCGAAGGCGACGCGCGTGGGGACGCCGGCGGCCGTCTGCTTCGTCGGGTCCACGCCGACCCAGAGGTTGTACCAGCCCTGCACCCCGGGGCAGTAGCCGATGATCGGGGCCTTGCAGACCGGCGGCGCGAGGGCCGAGCCGCTCGTCAGGTCGGCGTCGATCGTCGTCGAGCCCTCCAGGAGCTTCCACGTCGACCCGAAGTCCGTCGACACGTAGACGCCGTTGAGGACGTCGGAGTTCGGGACGGCCTGGCCGATGAGGTCGTTGACGTCGATGCCGCCCGCGCCGCCGTTGAACTTCACGGCGTCGGAGACGATGCCGTAGAGGATGCGATGGTCCTGGGCCGGGCCGTCGGCGGTCGCGAGGGCGAAGCGGCCGATCTGCGCGCGCGTCAGGCCTTCGGTGCTCGTCACGTGGCTGGAGATGTCCAGGTCCGTGAAGGTGTCGGGCGCGCCGGTGTCGGAGCGGTAGACGCCGTTGCCCGGCGACTGCACCGAGCCGTCGGCGTTCTTCTTCTGGCCCGCGCGCCAGCCGACGGCCGCGACGACGGCGCCCGGCCTGCCGCCCGCCGTCTGGGCGTTCGCCGGGCCCTGGACGACGACGTCGGTGACCATGTTGGCCAGGAAGCAGTCCTTGACGGTCGCGGGCTTGCCGGAGCAGTCCGGGGTGCCGGCCGGGGCGTTCTTGCCCGTCGGCAGGTTGACGTTGACGAACGTGGCCCCTGCGTCGGTCGAGCGGAAGAGGCCGCCGCCGGTCGCCGCGTAGACCTTCTTCGGGTCGTTCGGGTCCACGACGACCTTGAAGCCGAGCAGGCCGTCCGGGACGCCCTTGGCGTGCGTCCACGTCTTGCCCTCGTCCGTCGAGCGGTAGACGCCCAGCCCGCCGAGCGACGAGCCGCCGAAGGCGTTGTCCCCCGTCAGGACGACGATCGTCCCGCCGCCGGCCGAGGACCAGGCCACGCCGGCCGTCACCTGCGTGGGGATGGTGTCGGAGATCGGCTTCCAGGAGTCGCCCTCGTCCGTCGAGCGGAAGACGCCGCCGTTGGCGGACGCGGCGTAGACCGTGCCGCTCGCCGAGCGCGCGAAGCCGGAGACGCGGCCGGCGACCTTGCCGAGGCCCTGCTGCGTGGAGCCGCTCGTGACGTCGTACTCCGTGCGGCCGGTGTCCACCGGCTCGTCGCCGAACGGCTTCCACGCGCCGCCGGTGCCGTTCACGGCGGCACGGGCCGCCGCGGTCGAGATGGCGCTGCGCTGGCGCAGGGCGCTGCGGTAGGCGCCGGGCTTCAGGCGGGTGCCCGGGGCGGTCGCGCGGGCCAGGCGGCTGGAGTTCGCCAGGGCCAGGTCGCGGAAGGACTCGGGCCGGCGGTGGCCGCAGGGGGCGCCCTCCTCGGCGCCCTGCACCTCACCCGGGCCCGCGAACATCGCGGCGTCCTCCGAGCCGGGCGCGGCGGGGCGGTCGCGCTCCTCGCCGGCCTCGCGCTCGCGCTCCTGCTCCTGCTCCTCGCGCTCGCGTTCCTGCTCCTCGCGCTCCTCACGCTCGCGAGCCTCGGCGCCCTCGCCGTCCCCCCGCTCGCCCTGCGTCAGGCAGGAGGCGAGCTTCGGGCCGGCGGGGTCGCCGTCGCGGGTGACGAGCAGGACGGCCGCGAGGGCGCCGGCCAGCAGGAGGACGAGCAGGGCGGCGACGGGAAGGCGCCGGGGCGACGGAAGCGACACAGGAATCCTCGGGGAGAAACGACAGGACGGGGTGGCGGTGGGCGCCCCCGCATCGGCGCCCCCTTGCAGCCCCAACGTCGGATCCTCGCCGAACTTGCGGTCGGCGTGCGTCAGCTCACGGACCTCGGTCCGTCAGCGCACCGTCGTCGTGGCCTTCGCCCGGCGCTGCACCTTGCCCTCGTGCACGACCTCGGCCACGACGACGTAGCGGCCGGGCTTCAGGCGGGCCCGGCCGGCGCGGGTGAGGCGCAGGGTCAGCGTGCCCGCCCCGCCCTTGAGCAGGCGCAGGCGCCCGCTGGACGCCACGGGGACGAAGACGCCGGCGCGCACGCGCCGCAGGAGCCGGACGCGGACCGGCGAGACGTTGCGGTCGCTGCCGGTGATGCGCACCCGGATCCCCAGCCCGTGGGCCAGGCGGCTGCGCAGCGCGGCCAGGCTGCGCGGGGCGCGGGTGAAGCTCGCGCGCAGGCGCAGCGGCTCGGCCTTGCCCGTGGAGCCCGCGTCCCCGGGGAGCATCGCCCCGGGCAGCGGGACCGGGCCGCCGCCGGGCCGCGAGTACACGTCGTCCCCGAACGGCGTCAGGCCGGGCAGGTTCGCGTAGCCGAGGTACTCGTCGATCCCGAAGACCTGCTCCAGGCTCTTGAGGAAGGAGTAGTGGTTGTAGGGCATGTCGGTCGTGCTCCCGGCCTTGACGAACGGCGACAGCAGGATGGCACCGGTGCGCCCGCCGCCCGGGCCGCCGATCCCCGGCAGCGGCGTGTTGAGGCCGGCCGGCTCCGCGCAGCAGGACGCCGCGTCGCTGATGCTCGACTCGTCGAAGGTGATGAACAGCAGGCCGTCCTGCTGGAAGGCCTTGGACTTCATGATGAGCGGGACCCAGCGGGCCAGGAAGGCGTCGGCGGCGATGAGGTCGCCCTCGTTCGTCCCCTTCGTGTTCTTGCCCTTGCACGGGGTCGCGTCGTGGCCGTCGTTGCAGAGGTTGGGCGTGATCCACGAGAAGTTGGGCGTCGTGGCGACCTGCTTGAGGTCGTCGGCCAGCGGCGGCAGCGGGACGACGTGCGCGGCGCAGCGGCCGGGGACGTCGAGGATGGAGTGGAAGTAGACGAACGGGTTGTGACGCGCGGCGTACTGGTCCTGCTCCGTGGCGCCCTGCGTCGGGTCCTGCTTGTTCAGCGTCGGGTTGCCGCAGGTGGCGGGCTCGCGCGCCGGGTCGTTGCCCATGTCCTCCATGTAGCCCTTCCACGTCAGGCCCTTGGCCTCGAGCTGGTCCACGAGCGTGCGGACCTTCGGCGGGTAGACGCAGCCCTGCCCGATGGCCTGCCCGTCCGTGCCGATGATCCCGGGCAGGACGTCGGTGTAGAGCTGGCAGTCGGCCTGGGTCAGCGGGTTGGGCGCCTGCCCTGAGATCTGGGTGATGTAGTTGTCCAGGGACGCGTGGCCGGTGCCGTGGTACTGGCGCATGAGCAGGCCGGCCTGCGGGAGCGTGCGCCACAGGTACTGGTTGGCCATGTTCTTGACGAACGCGTCGTCGTAGCTCTTGTTCTCCAGCTGGATGACCCACACGTGGCGGGCCGGCGGCGGTGTCGCGGCGGCGGCCGTCACGGCGGGGGCGGCGGCGGTCGCCAGGACGGCGGCGGTGAGGGAGGCCAAGCGGCGGAGCATGCGCGGATTGACGCACAAAACCGGAGCGCCTAGGGGCATCCGGTGTGAACGCCCTGTCACCGGCGCCTCCGCCGATGTCGACTTGACGTTCCTCTACGACGCGGAATCGTCGTTCACCTTCCGGCAGGCCCGTCGATGACGACTTGACGTCGCTCTGTCACGCGGAACCGTCGTTCACCTTCGTGGCGCGGCCTTGGGCGAGAGCGGGGCGGCGGGTGACAGCTGGCGCTACCGCAGGAAGGGCGGGATGTCGATGTCGTCGTCGCTGATCTCAAGCGACGAGCGCTCCACCCGGGGGGAGCGGTCGCGGGTGCTGCGGTCCGCGCTGCGGCGGGTGTCCTCCCGCGCGTTGCGCGGACGGGCCCGGCCGTGGTCGAAGCCCGTGGCGATGACGGTCACGCGGACCTCGTCCCCCATGCCCTCGTCGGTCACGGTGCCGAAGATGATGTTCGCGTTCGGGTCCGCGGCGCCCTGGACGATCTCCGCGGCCTCGTTGACCTCGAAGAGGCCGAGCTCGCGCCCGCCGGTGATGTTGAGCAGGATGCCGGTGGCGCCCTCGACGGACTCCTCCAGCAGCGGGCTGGAGATCGCGGCCTTCGCGGCGTCCGCGGCGCGGTTCTCGCCGCCGGCGGTGCCGATGCCCATCAGGGCGCTGCCGGCGTCGCTCATGATCGTGCGCACGTCGGCGAAGTCGAGGTTGATGAGGCCCGGGATCGTGATGAGGTCCGTGATCCCCTGGACGCCCTGACGCAGGACGTTGTCGGCCTCGCGGAAGGCCTCGAGGATCGTCGTGCGGCGCTCGACGATCGCCAGGAGCTTCTCGTTCGGGATGACGATGAGCGTGTCGACGACCTCGCGCAGGCG
>CAZRLR010000090.1:0-12448 GCA_964600395.1 uncultured Conexibacter sp. | reverse complement strand
CCGCAAGTAGCGGTCGGCGTCGTCGGCGGTGAGCATGAGAGTCACGTCCGGGATCTCGTCCGTCGGGCCCTCGATGACCTCGATCGGGTCGTGCTGGCGGACGGTCGTCTGGCAGTCGGGGTCGGTGTACTGCAGCTGCAGCGTGATGCCGGCGCCGGCCAGCGCGGGGCCGACCTCCGGGTGCTCGGCGGCCTGGCGGAAGACGCCCGCCAGGTAGGTGTAGGCCTCGGTGTCGTCGGCGAAGAAGGACATGGCCCGACGCTACGCGCGCGTCGGGGCCGTGCCATCGCCCGGACGGGTCGGCTTCGTCCCCCGATCGGGTGCGGCGAACGCGGCGCCGCGCTCAGCGTCCGTCGCGGTGCGTGATCGCGTGGTAACGCGAGACGGCCTCGGCGCGGTTCGTCGCCCGCAGCTTGCGCAGGACGTGCGAGACGTGGGTCTTGGCCGTCTGATCGGAGACGACGAGCTGCCGCGCGATGGCGGCGTTCGTCGCGCCGGCGGCGATGAGCTCCAGGACCTCGAGCTCGCGCGGGGTCAGCAGCTGCTCCAGGCGCTCGTCGACGGGTGGCAGGTGGGCGCCCGCGGAGCGCAGGGACGCGTGCAGGTCCTCGTTCGCCCGGCCGATCGACGCGTCCAGGTCACCCATCGCCTCGACGGTCGTGTGCGCGGTCGCGAGCACGCGCTTGAGCTCGACGCGCCGCTCGGCGAGGCGGTCGACGAGCACGGCGCGGTGCAGGGCCAGCCCGAACGCCTCGGCGAAGACCGCGAGCGTCAGGCGGTCCTGCTCGTCCACCTCGCGGTCGTCCTCGAAGTAGTGGTCGGCGTGCACGAAGGCGGCGACGTGGCCGTCGGGCATGATCGGCGCGGCCGCGTAGGAGCGCGTGCGGAAGGCCTGCACGAGCGGCTTGAACGACCGCGGGTCGTCCTGGGGATGCTCGACGAGCGCGGCGGTGCGGCGGCGCAGCATCTCGGTCTCCAGGACCATGTGGTGCAAGGGCAGCGGCGTGCGCCGGGTCTCCAGCAGCAGCTCGGCCGCCCACTCCGGGCGCTGGGCGAAGTGGATCGCCTCGCCGACGAGCTCCGAGCCGCGCACGCGGAAGAGGACGGCGCGGGTGAAGCCGCAGTGCTCGCACAGGGCGCGCAGGCCGCGGTCCATCACGGTGCCGGCCGTCGCGGGCTCGCGGAGGACGGCGAGCGCCCGCTGGACGTTCGTCAGCACCGCCGCCTCCTGCCCGGTCACGGTCATCCCGGGGCGACCGTACCACCGGAAGGCGGAGCGATGTGCCGGGTCAGTCGACCAGCGCGGCGGCGGTCGTGAAGCGGTCGCTCGCGATGTCGTTCGTGGGGACGCCGCAGCGCCCCGTCAGGACCTCGACGAGCGCGTCGATCATCGGCGGCGGCCCGCAGGCGCAGACGAACGGGGCCACGAGGTCGCCGCTGAGGACGGCCTGCACGGCCGTCTCGTGGACGAAGCCCGTCGCCCCGTCCCACGCCTCGTCCGAGAGCACCGGGACGAACGCGAAGTCCCGCAGGCGGGCACCGAGCTGCGCGATCTCCTCCTGCAGCGGCAGGTCGGCGGCGGTGCGCGCGCCGTAGAAGAAGCGCACGGGGCGCGGGCTGCCGGCGTCCGCCAGCTCGCGCAGGACCGACAGCACCGGCCCGATCCCCGACCCGCCGGCGACGAGCAGCACCGGGCTGTCGCCCGCGCGCAGGTGCATCGTCCCGTAGGGCCCGGTGAAGCGCAGCTCGTCGCCGACCTGCAGGGCGCCGGGCGCGGCCGGGTCCAGCAGGCCGGAGAAGCGCCCGCCGGGGTAGCGGCGCACGACGAGCTGCAGCGTGCCGTCCCCGGGGACGTTCGCCATCGAGTACGAGCGCCGCTCGCTGCCGTCCTCGCTGCCCGGCAGCCACACGTCGACGTACTGCCCGGGGGTGAAGGAGAAGTCCGCGGGCGCGGTGACCCGGAGCGTCAGGCGGACGATGTCGTGCGTGAGCTCCTCGATCGCGCCGACGGTCGCGCGCCCGTCCGTGATCGGATGCGCCAGGCGCAGGTTGTCGGGGTCGACGTGCAGCAACTCGACGACGAGGTCGGAGTCCGGCATCGCCCGGCACAGCAGCGTGTAGCCCTGGTCCTCCTCGGACTCCGACAGCGCGTGGGTCGAGTACGGCTGCAGCGTGACGTCCCCTTCCAGGAGAAAGGACTTGCAGGCGGTGCACTGCCCCTCGCGGCAGCCGTGCACGAGGTTCCAGCCCTGGCGGAAGGCGGCGTCCAGGACGTTCTCGTCGTCGTCGCACTCGATCTGGACGCCGATGGGCTCGAAGCTGATCTGGGGGCACATGCCGCGACCGTATCCCCGCAAAACGGCGCGTTGCGAGGCCGCGGCGCTGATCGGGGGAGACATATCACCCGATGTCGTGATGGCAGCGGCGGCGCGGCGCGGGATGGTCTACGCCATGGCCACCTCGCAGCAGCACGCACGCCGACGCAGCGTCACCAAGACGCACGACCGCATCGCCCAGCTCGGCTGGCAGCGCGACTACCACCAGCCCGTGCCGATCTACGACACGCGCTACGTCTTCCCCGAGACGGCGAAGGACCCGATGAAGCAGGTCATGCGCGAGTACCTGCCGATGCAGCTCGAGAAGGACGAGCGCGTCTACGGCGGCTTCGACGCGGCGCTGCGGGCCTCCATGCCGACGAAGGCCGACGAGCGCTGGCTGGAGGTCATGAAGCCGCTGATCCTCATCCTCGTCTTCGCCGAGGGCGCCGCGGGGCGCTGCATGTCCGTCCTCATGGACGTCGTCCCCAACGAGGAGCTGCTCAACGGCTACCACGTGCAGTTCGTCGACGAGGTCCGCCACATCGGCATGCAGATGAACCTCGCCCGCTGGTACTCGAAGAACACGCCCGACCCGGCCGGCTGGCACAACGGCCAGGAGTACATGGCGACGAACCTCATCACCCGCGCCGGGGTGAACATGTTCAGCCACTCCTTCACCGGCGACCCGATCGCCGCGGGGTTCACGATGATGACCGTCATCGAGACGGCGTTCACGAACGTCGCCTTCGTCGCCCTGCCGGACGTCGGCACGCGCAACGGGGACTTCATCCAGGCCACGACGTACTCGTCGGTGCAGTCCGACGAGGCGCGCCACATCTCCAACGGCTACGCGACGATGCTGACGATGCTGCAGAAGGACGAGAACGTCCCGCTCATCGAGCGCGACCTGCAGCAGGCGTGGTGGACGGTGCACTCGTGGGTGGACCCGTTCGTCGGGACGATCATGGAGTACTTCTCCACCGACCGGTCCGACAAGGAGAACTACCTGACGAAGTGGGACCGCTGGATCCGCGACGACTGGTACCGCTCCTACGTCGAGCAGCTCGGGAAGATGGGCGTCGACGTGCCGCCGCGGATGTTCGAGCGGGCGCGCGAGCGGATCGTCAACGGCCTGCACCACAAGACCGCCCCGCTCGCGTATGCGATGTGGCCGCTGAACTTCTGGAAGTTCGACCCGCTGACCGAGCAGGACTTCGAGTGGTTCGAGGAGACCACGCCGGGCTGGTACGACGAGTACGGCGCGACGTGGGAGGCGTACGCCGCCCTCGCGGACCCGCGCGAGGAGGCGCTGCTGCTCGGCGGCCTGCTCGAGGGCGCCCCGCCGATGTGCTGGAGCTGCATGCTCGCCTGCGTCATCGACGAGGACATGTGCCACCGCGTCTGCTGCGACGCGCACGGCGTCGAGCGCACGCGCTTCTACTGCTCGCCGGAGTGCCGGTGGATCGACGAGTCCAATCCGGGCCGCTACACCGGCGACCGCAACTACTTCGACCGCCATCACGGCAAGCTCCTGAGCGAGCTCATCGTCGAGTCCAAGCTCATCCGCTCCGACGGGCGGACGCTCGTCGGGCAGCCGAACCTCGACCCGGCGCGGATGTGGACGATCGACGACATCCGCAAGTGCGACTTCACCGTCACCTCGCCCAACATCACGACGGCCGAGGCGATGGGGCTGCCGTCGGGTTCCTGGCACGACCCGGCCGATCCCTACGGGGCGGTCAACCGCGACGGCAACGGCTTCAAGGCCGTCGCCGTCGGGCGTGACGACCGCGTCGTCAACCCGCTCGCGAGCGCCGAGGCCCGCAAGCTCCACGCCCAGGCCGCGGCCGCCGTCGGGTCCACGCCGTGGGTGGCGCTCTGATGGCCGCACCCGACCAGCGCGGCGGGGGCCGGCGCGCGCGGCGCGAGGAGCTGCCCGAGCGATCCTTCCAGTGGGTCGTCCCCAAGGGGCGCAAGGCGAGCGTCTACGAGGACATCACGCTCGACACCCAGCCCTCGGTGCACCGCTTCATGGGCAACGGCTACTTCGTCTCCTTCCCGGACGGGCGGGGGACGTGGGACGACGCGTCGACCGCGCTGGACGTCGCCAGCTGGTACGCCTTCCGCGACCCGAGCGAGCTGTGGGAGCGGCCGTACTACCAGCAGGGCTCCCAGTGCGAGAAGGAGATCGAGGCCGCGGTCCGCGGCGCACGGGCCGAGGGCCTGCTGGCCGACATCGACCCCGAGTGGGTCGCGTTCCTGCGCCGCGACGGCCAGGTCCCGGCGTTCCTCGAGCACGGCATCTGGTCGATCGCCACGCGCCGCTCGCGGGCCGCGCTGAGCGACGTCCTGACGCACGTCATCGTCCTCTACGCGGCGATGAAGCAGCGCCAGGCGCAGGCCCTCGTCATCGAGGGGATGGACCTCGACGAGGACTTCGGGGACGTGAGCATCGAGGCCGCCAAGGCCCGCTGGACGGGCGAGGCGGCCTGGCAGCCGGCCCGCGCGTGCATCGAGCGGATGGGGACGATCACCGACTGGGGCGAGCTCGTCTACGTCAGCGGAATGCTCGTCGAACCGCTCCTGGGGGCGATGGTCCGGCGCGAGCTGCTGCTGCGGCCCGCGCTGGCGGCCGGGGACCCGATCACCCCGGTCGTCGTCCGCAACGCCCAGCGCGAGTGGGGGTGGTGGCGCGACGTCGCGGTCGCCTTCACGCAGTTCGTCCTGGACGACGAGGCCCACGGCGCGGCAAACCGGGCGCTGCTCGATCGCTGGCAGGCCGACTGGGAGGGCGAGGTCATGGCGGCGGTGGACGCTCTGGAGCCGATCTTCGCCGACGCGCCGCGTGCGGACTTCGCGCGGGGCCGGGCGGCGGTGCGCGCCGATCACGACGCGCTGCGGGCGACGGTCGGGCTGACGATCGCCGCGGAGGCGGTGGCGTGAGCGGGGCGGAGGCGGAGACCGCGGCCGAGGTCTTCGACTACGTCGGGATCACGATCGCGCGCAGCGTCGAGGGCGACGCGATCGTCGACGCGCTCGCCGAGCACGACGGCGTGGAGGTCTTCGACAACGCCTCCTACTTCGAGGTCCGTGCCCGCGGGCGGCTGCGCCTGGACTTCGACGAGCTCAGCGACGAGTGCGGCTTCCCCGTCGACGGGTCGCTCATCCAGGTCGTCATGTCCACGTACTACGGGCGCATCGCGATGACCGACGACGCGGTGATCCTCACCCACGACGTGCACGAGGCCGCTGGGCTGGGCTGACGGCGGCGGTAGGCTCCGCGCCGATGGCACGGGATCGGGAGCGGGCACGGGCGGCGGAACGCCGCGCGGCGGCCGAGGTGCAGGCGGCCGCCTTCTACAAGGAGGGGCGCAAGTGGTGGTACCGGGCGGTCCTGCTCGTGCCCTTCATCGTCCTGTGCGCGTTCGTCGCGCCGGGGATCGCGTTCTTCCTCGGCCTCGCGGTCGTGGTGCTCTTCGTCGTCGGGCTGCGGATCGCCGTCCGCGGGACGAAGCTCCTGGAGGAGACGCCGGAGGCCTGACGTCAGCCCCCCTCGGGGCCGAACGTCCGATTCCTCCGGCGTGGGCGGGCGGAAACGGACGTTCGGCCCCGCTGTCGGTCAGCCCACCCGCTGGTGCAGCGGCGTGCGTCCCCGCTTGCCGGCCGGCTCGATGAGCTCCATGAGGCGCAGGCAGTAGGCCGTCCGCTGGGCGAGCATCACGGGGCAGCCGAGCAGCGTCGCGAGCTCGCGCGTGCTGAACGGGTCGCCCGGCAGCGCCGGCAGCGCCGCCACGACGTCCGCCGGGCTCCGCAGCTCGATGCGGTCCAGGATCTCGACGAGGCGTCGCTCCCCGCTGTCGCGCGTGCGACGGCGGACCTTCACCGGCGCCGCCCCGCGCACGTGGTCCTCCGCGGTCAGCACGACCTCGAGCGTCAGGTTCGGGTGCGCCAGCAGGGACGGGAACGTCACGAGCTTGTCGAAGAGCTGCGCGACGCCGCCCTTGCGCGGGGAGCGCCGGGAGGACAGCACCTGGCCGTGCTCGTCCAGGCGCACGATGCGCCGTTGGGCCGGGACC
Source organism: uncultured Conexibacter sp. (assembly GCA_964600395.1). Classification (GTDB taxonomy): domain Bacteria; phylum Actinomycetota; class Thermoleophilia; order Solirubrobacterales; family Solirubrobacteraceae; genus Paraconexibacter. Next base: position 6,054 of record CAZRLR010000090.1, on the reverse strand, counting down.
GGGTGGACGATCCGCACGCGGTGCTCGTCCAGCAGCACGTCGAGCTTGGGGCCCAGCGGCCCGAAGCCGCCGGTCTGCACCTCCACGAGCTCCCCGTCGGCCCGCACGAGGTCGATGACGTAGCGCCCGACCTTCACCTCGAAGCGGTCGCCGGGCTGCGCCAGCGCCGCCTTCAGGGCGGCGTGGAGCGGTCCTTCCCGAAGCACGCCGATGCCGGACACCGCGCCGGAGGGTACCCGTGGGGCCGGGCGGGACGGCGTCCTACACTGGACGGCGTGACGCTCCACCGCTCAGGCGACGGCGAGCCGGTCGGCGGCGGAACGGGCGCCCACGACCTGCGCATCCGCGAGCGCAGCACGCAGGTCGCGGTGGGGACGCTCGCCTGCCCCGCCTGCGACGCGCCGGTCCTGCCGCGTGGCCTCATGCACCCGGCCGATCCGATCGCCTGCCCGATCTGCGCGCAGACGGGCGCGGTCCGCGACTTCCTCTCGCTCGCGACCCCGACCCGGGCCGCGCACGTCGTCGTGCGGATCGTCGGCGGCCGTCCGGCCCTGGAGCCGCGGCCGCCGCGCCGGGCCTGACGGGCGGACCGCCGGGGAGCGCCGTCAGTACCCGCGACCGGGCAGCTTCACGACGCTCACGAAGAAGTCGTCGATCTGCCGCACGACGTCGATGAAGCGGTCGAAGTCCACCGGCTTGGTGACGTACGCGTTGGCGTGCAGGTCGTAGGAGCGCAGGATGTCCTCCTCCGCGTCGGACGTCGTGAGGACGACGACCGGGATCGACCGCAGCGCGTCGTCGTCCTTGATCTCGCGCAGGACCTCGCGCCCGTCCTTGCGCGGCAGGTTGAGGTCCAGGAGGACGAGGTCGGGCCGGTCGGTGCCCGCATCCCGCAGGAGCTCCAGCGCCTCGACGCCGTCGTTGGCGACGAGCAGCGTGTTGTTGAGCTTGTGGTCCTCGAACGCCTCGCGGATGAGCAGGACGTCGCCGGGATCGTCCTCCACGAGGAGGACGGTGATGGGGCGGGCAGCGGTCATGTGGTCGGGACCTCGTCGGGGTTCTCGTGCTGGTCGGGGGCTGCCGTCTCGTCGCCGGGGGCCAGATCCGGGCGGGCGGGCGGCCGGCCCGGTGCGGTGGTCGGGAGCGTGAAGCGGAAGGTGGTACCCGCTTCGTCGTCCTCTGTATCCAGCCAGATGTGGCCGCCGTGATACTCGACGATCTTGCGGCACATCGCCAGCCCGATGCCGGTGCCGCCGTAGCGCTCCTTGGGGTGCAGCCGCTGGAAGATGATGAAGATCCGGTCGGCGTACTCCTCCTCGATCCCGATGCCGTTGTCGTGGACGGCGACCTCGCAGGTGCCGTCGGTGCCCACGTCCCCGATCTCGATCCGGACGACCGGGGCCTGGCCCTCGACGCCGAACTTCACCGCGTTGCCGACGAGGTTCTGGAAGACGAGCGCCATCAGCCCCGGGTCCACGGTGACCGTCGGCGGCGTCCCGACGATCTCGACGCGCGCGCCCGACGCCTCGATCGCCGCGGAGAGGTCGGTCAGCGCCCGGTCGATGATCTCCTGCAGGTTGACGGCCTTCTGGTCGCGCAGGACGCGGCCGACCCGCGAGAAGGCCAGCAGGTCGTTGATGAGCTCCTGCATGCGCTTGGCGCCGTCGACGGCGAAGAAGATGTACTGGTCGGCGCGTTCGTCCAGCTGTCCCTCGTAGCGGCGCTGCAGCATCTGGGTGAACGAGGCGACCTTGCGCAGCGGCTCCTGCAGGTCGTGCGAGGCGACGTAGGCGAACTGCTCGAGCTCGGCGTTGGAGCGCTCGAGGTCCTCCTGGATCGCCCGCACGGCGGTCAGCTCCTGGACGATCCGGTCGCGCATCGAGTCGACGTCGGCGCCGAGCTCGACGACGTCCCGCGGCCCGCGCGCCTGGATCGCCCGGCCGTAGTCGCCGTCGGCGACGCGCCGCACCTCGCGCGCGAGCGAGGCGATCGGCAGCGTGATGCCCCGGCGGACGAAGAGCACCGCGCCCACGCCGCCGGCGGCCAGGATCGCCGCGACGAGGAAGAGGACGCGGTTGAGGTCCGAGCTGCTGCCGCGCAGCTCGTCGCGCGCCTTGGCCCGGGTCACGTTGAGCTCGGCCTGCAGCGTGTCCAGCCCGGTCCGCACCCGGTCGAACAGGACGCGGCCGCCACCGACGTTCACGTCGTCGGCCTTCGTCTTCGTGCGCCGGCCGCGGATCGCCGGCCGGGCGTGGCCGTCGCGCCAGTCGGTGGCGAGGGCCTCGACGCGGGCCAGGGCGGCGGCCGCGCCGGCGAGCGCCGGCTCGTCGGCGATCAGGGTCCGCAGACGGGCGGACGACGCACGCTCGTCGCGGCGGCCGACGAGGTAGGGCTCGAGGAAGAGCGGGTTGCCGGCGATGACGAAGCCGCGGACGCCGGTCTCCTGGTCCAGCAGCGCCTTCTGCAGGCGCAGCGCGTCGACGAGCGCGGGGTCGATCCGATCCACGACGCGCTCCCGCGAGTCGGCGAGGTCGCGCGACGCGTCCGCCGCGACGAGGACGCCGACGGCCAGGAGCACCGACAGGATCGAGATGACGACGGCGAAGCGCTGCCCGACCCGCAGGCGACCGGTCCGCCTCATCCCGCGTCGTCCGCGCCGTCGCGGGGGGCGATGACGAGCATCGCGGCGTCGTCGGCCAGCGGGCCGCCGTTGGCCTCCTGCACGGCGGCGATCGTCGCGTCGATGAGCGCCACCGGCTGCTCGCGCCACGGGGCCAGGCGGCGGGCCTGCTCGCCCGCGACGGCGCACAGCGCCTCGTCGCCGAGTCGCTCGCGGCCGCCGGCCGCCGCCCAGCCCTCCGTGAGCCCGTCGGAGTACAGGACGACGCTCTCGCCCGGCGCCAGCGGTCGCTGGACGAGCGGGGCCTGCACGCCCCAGGCGACCCCGAGCGGCGGGCGCCGGTGCACCCCGTCGACGACCGTCGCGGACCCGGCGTCGTCCAGGACGATCGGCGCCGGGTGCCCCGCCAGGCGGATGCCGAGCGTCCCGCGGGCGACGTCGAGCTCGACCATCACCATCGTCGCGAACGCGTCCTCGTCGTGGCGCTCGTGGACGAGCACTTCCTCGAGCACCGACACGACGTGATCGGGCGCCGCGCCGGCGAGCTGCAGCGTCCGCCAGGCGATCCGCAGGCAGACGCCGAGGGCGGCCTCGTCGGGGCCGTGGCCGCTGACGTCGCCGAGCAGGGCGTGGACGATCCCGTCGGCGGTCTGCACCGCGTCGTAGAAGTCGCCGCCGAGCAGGGCGCGCCGGCGGCCGGGCAGGTAGCGGGCCCCGACGCTCAGGCGCGGATGGTGCACGAGCAGCGTCGGCAGCAGCCCGCGCTCCAGGCGGCGGTTCTCCTCGGCGGCGCGCTCGGCGTCGCGCAGCGACCGCGAGGCGTGCTCGGCGTGCGAGCGCTGCACGGCGTAGCGGATCGACCGGTCCAGCAGGTCCTCGTCGACCTGGCTCTTGGAGAGGTAGTCCTGCGCGCCGGCGGCGACGGCGGCCAGGCCGCGCTCCCGGTCCACGTCCCCGGTCAGGACGACGAGCGCGATGCCCGGCGCGGCCTCGCGCACGCCCGTCAGGGCGTCCAGGCCGGCCGCGTCCGGCAGCCCGAGGTCCAGGAGGACGCAGTCCGGCGCGGGCGCGGCGGCCGCGAGCATCGCCCGCGCCTCCGCGACGCTGTGGGCGCGGGTGACCTGCACGTCGGCGTCCTCCAGCAGCTCGGTCACGAGGAACGCGTCGCCGTCGTCGTCCTCGACGAGCAGGAGCCGGAGCGGCCGGCCGTCGGCGGGCGGGCCGGCGTTCGGCAGATGAGGGATGTCGCTGGCCATGTCCGCTCGAAGGCCCCCAACGTGCAGGCCTGAACCGGGACCCTAGCGAGAACCGGGGCAGCCAACCGGGACAACCGCTGTCCGCGTGCGGACGCCGAAAGCCGGGACGCCGTGTCCCGTTTGCAGCGCTTTTCGGGGCGCCGCGATCAGCCGGCGAGCTTCAGCGCGGCCTCCAGGGCGGGACGGTACGTCGGATCGCGCAGGAGCGCCTGACGGATGCCCTCGCCGAGGATGCCCGCCTCGCCGCGGGAGGCGCCGAGGATCGTCCATTCGCGCTCGACGTCGTCGTGGCCGCGGCCCGTGCGCCGGTAGTGGGCCCGCAGGCCGCCGGCGCCGCGGTCGAAGCGCAGCGCCCGGCCGGACGCGGACTGGAGCGACACGCCCGCCAGGCCCGGCACCGCCATCGTCGGGTCCGCCTCCAGGACGACCTCGACGTCCTGCCGCTTGGCGTGGACCTTCCCCTTACGGGTGGCCGCCGGGCCGTCGCGGAAGAGCAGCGGGCCGGCGTCCCAGCCCAGGCGGGAGGCCAGCCAGCCGACGAGCAGCAGCGCCGAGGCCGCCGAGTCGGGGTGGTGGCGCACACCGACGTGCGAGATGAGGCGCAGATCCCCGCGGACGGCCGCCGGGTCGAACGTCGCGGCGATCCGCTCCCGCCACGGGGTGGACCGCAGCCAGGCCAGGTCGACGACGTAGAGCTCGGAGGAGAGGTCCCACGCCCGCCCGAGCGCCTCGTCGACGTCGGGCTCGCTGACGCTGTCCAGGAGGACGACCTGGGCCATGCGCCGCAGCGCGTCCACCGCCTCGGGGTGGCCGTGGGGCGACCAGACCATCGTCGGCAGGTCGGTGACGACGAGCGGGTCCACGAGCGTGTCGAGGTGCTCCAGGTGCCCGGGGCCGCAGGTGACGAGCACGGTCTCGCGCAGGACCGCGAAGTCGCCGGGCTTGGTCTCCGCGGGGCCGGCGACGGTCGCCACGGCGTCGATCGTCGTCCGCTTCTCCTCGACCGCGCAAACGATCGTCCGGGACGGGTGGTTGCGCCCGACGCGGCGCAGGCGGTTGGCGATCTCGCCGCTCCACGCCTTGTCGACGACGCAGACGAGGTTCATCACCCGCGCCGGGACGTAGGCGACGTTCTCCTGGTGGGCCTGGACGAGGAGCTTGCGGATCGCCTCCTCGATGCTCGCCGGGGTCGTGTCGCGCTCGCGCCAGACGCCGTCGACGGTGCCGCCGGTCTGGGTGGCCATCAGCGCCGCCGCCCGGTCATCAGATCGCCCGCCAGACGTCGTCGCCCAACAGCAGCTCGTTCGCCCCCTCGGGCCCCTGCGAGCCGGACTCGTACTTCGCCGGCTCGCTCTTGTCCTTGGCCCAGCGCTGGATGACGGGGTCGATGATCTTCCACTGCGCCTCGACCTCGTCGTTGCGGGTGAAGAGCGTCGCGTCCCCGCGCATCGCGTCCATGATGAGGCGCTCGTAGGCCTCCGGGGACTGCGACATGAACGCGGTGCCGTAGAGGAACTCCATGTTCACCGGGCGGATCCGCATCCGGTTGCCGGGGATCTTTGCGCCGAGCGACAGCGACACGCCCTCGTTGGGCTGCATCGTGAGGATGAGCTGGTTGGGCTTGACGCCGACCGAGCCCTCCTCCCCGAAGGTGTTGTTCGGGACGGGCTTCATCGTGATCGCGATCTCGGTGACCTTGCGCGCCAGGCGCTTGCCCGTGCGCAGGTAGAACGGGACGCCGGCCCAGCGCCAGTTCTCCACGTGCAGGCGCAGCGCCGCGTAGGTCTCGGTGACGGAGTCCTGCGGGACGTTGTCCTCCTGCAGGTAGCCGGGCACCTCCTCGCCGCCGACGGCGCCGCCGTCGTACTGCGCGCGGAAGACCTCGTCCTTGTGCGGCGGGCGGATCGCGCGCAGGACCTTGACCTTCTCGTTGCGCACCTCGTCGGCGGAGAAGTCGACCGGCGGCTCCATGCACAGGAGCGTCAGCAGCTGCAGCATGTGGTTCTGGACGAGGTCGCGCAGGGCACCCGCGTTGTCGTAGTAGCCGGCGCGCGAGCCGATGCCGATGTCCTCGGCGGCGGTGATCTGGACGCTCTGGATGTGGTCGCGGTTCCAGACCGGCTCGAACATCCGGTTGGCGAACCGGAACGCCAGCATGTTCTGGACGGTCTCCTTGCC